>CANQYQ010000007.1 GCA_947628155.1 uncultured Clostridia bacterium | reverse complement strand
GCGATACGCGAGTTTTTGGGCGCGGGCTCGATCATGGGAATAGAATTATACGGCACGCACGTTCAGCCCGCGACAATCATGATTATGGCGCCGGGCGGATTCATCGTGCTGGGATTATTGGTAGGAACGATAAACTACATAGTTTCAAGACGAAAGAAGGGGGAGTAAAAAATGGCTGTACAGATTATTTCAATTTTACTTTCCGCTCTTTTGACGGAAAACTTCGTAATGGTGAAATTCTACGGAATCTGCCCGTTCCTGGGCGTTTCGAAAAAGGTTGACACGGCGCTCGGCATGGGCATGGCGGTCACGTTCGTTATGGCGCTCGCGTCGGCGATTACGTGGCTCGCGAACAAGTTCCTGCTTATCCCGTTCGGGCTTGAGTATTTGCAGACGATTCTGTTTATTCTGATAATCGCCGGGCTGGTGCAGTTTGTGGAAATGTTCATTAAGAAGTCGATGCCGTCGCTT
Organism: uncultured Clostridia bacterium; assembly: GCA_947628155.1. Lineage (GTDB taxonomy): Bacteria > Bacillota > Clostridia > UBA1381 > UBA1381 > 12844. The sequence goes on along the minus strand of CANQYQ010000007.1, from coordinate 35,392 downwards.
TACAGCGCGCTCGGCATATATCTTCCGCTTATAACCACCAACTGCGCGGTGCTGGGCGTAACGCTTTTAAACGTTCAGAACTATCCCGACAGCTTCCTGTTCGCGCTCCTGTACGGAATATTCGCCGCGCTGGGCTTCACGCTCGCGATTGTGCTTATGGCCGGTATACGCGAGGCGATGGACGAATCGGCCATTCCGGAGCATTTTAAGGGCTTCCCTATCGCGCTCATTACGGCGGGACTTATGTCAATCGCGTTCATGGGCTTTTCGGGATTCTCGATATAAAGGAGGGCGCAAAAGATGGATTTTACAAATATAATAGCCGCGATATGCGTCGTAGGCGGCACTGGTCTTGTTTTCGGCTTGCTGCTCGCGTTCGCGTCGCACGTGTTCGCGGTCGAAGTCGATGAAAGAACGGAAAAAATACTCGAATGTCTGCCCGGCGCTAACTGCGGCTCGTGCGGATATGCCGGCTGCAGCGCGTACGCACAGGCGGTCACTGACGGCGAAGCGCCGGTCAACGGCTGTACCGTCGGAAAAGCACCCGTCGCGGAAAAAATAGCCGCGATCATGGGCACGGAGGCCGGCGAGGTCGAGGACGTTGTCGCGCGCGTAATGTGCGGCGGCGACTGTGCGAACTCCGTTTACAAATATGAATACGAGGGCGTTAACGACTGCGTTGCGGCGGCGCGCTACGCGGGCGGATTAAAGCGCTGCGAAAGCGGCTGTCTTGGGTTGGGGCATTGTGTAAGCGTGTGCAAATTCGGCGCGATAAGCGTCGTGGACGGCGTAGCCGTCGTGGATGCGGAAAAGTGCCAGGCCTGCGGCGCATGTGTCAAATCGTGCCCGAAAAACCTTATTCAGCTTGTTCCGCGGAGCAATCGCCATTGGGTGCTTTGCTCAAATCCGGAGATAGGCAGATATGTTAACCAATACTGCAAGAAGGGCTGCATAGGCTGCAAGCTGTGCGAGAAGGCGTGCCATTTCGACGCGATACACGTTGTTAATAACCACGCGGTCATCGACTATGACAAGTGCAAAAACTGTGGTCTCTGCGCGAAAAAATGCCCACGCGGCGTAATACACGCTGAACCGCGCCCGGGCGCAAAGCCTGCCGTTGACGCGGCAAAAAGTCCGGAGCAAACGCCCGTCGGCGTATAATAAAAAATAAGCTGTTGGGAATGAACGTTTAAGCTCATCACCAACAGCTTTTTTATTACTAAAACTGAATTACATCGTCGCTGTCATATTCCTCGTCACTGTATTCGTATGGGATATCGTCGATGCGCGTGATCGTCATATCAAGCTCCGGCAAAACTACCGTATTGCTGCCGTGCCACTCCACATGCACGCTCGTATACTCGTCCGTGCCCTTGCCCTGAAGCGTCAGTATTTTCGTAAATCGGTTATACGAATAAGTGTAGCGCTGTGCGCTGAACAAGCCGTTATAATAAAGCGCTGTTCCGTCGTCGAAGTCCAGATACGACTCGCCGAACATGCCGCCGAACATGTCATCATTGTTCTCGACCACCCATTCGCCCTCTATGTCATGACCTTCCAGGGTAACGGTTATACCCGAAATTATTGCGAGCAGCGCTATCACAGCCACGATAGACGCTATCAGCTTCCCGACGCTCTTTTCCCGCCTCGGCGGCTCGTACGCTGTTACGCCGCCTCCGCAGTTGGAACAGAATTTCGCGCCTTCCATAAGTACCGCGCCGCAGCGCTGACAATGACGTATCACCGTATTCTTTGCCGCGCCCTGATCCCATGTCCCCGACGGCGGAACATACTCCGTACCGCTTCCATGCTCCCACGCCTGTCCCGGATCCGATTCGGAATATGACGTACTCTCATAAGCCGTCGCTTCGACACCGCCGCCGAACGCGGAATTATGCTGCTCATTTGTCGCCGCCGACCCATCCGCAACGTCCGGCACATCCGGAATATCCGGCGCAAATTCCGGTTCTGTTACCGGTATGCTCGCCGGTTCGTCAATCCTTGGCTCAGGTTCCGTTACCGGAATGTCCGGCGCATCCGGAATGTCCGGTTCATTCGGAATGTCCGGCTCATCCGGAATACCCGGTTCATTCGGAATACCCGGCGCATGCGGAATACCCGGTTCATTCGGAAAATCCGGTTCGGTTATCGGCTCAACCGGTGTATCCGGTTCGATTGACATATTTGTCCATTCCGGCGTTTCGCCGGCCTCCGACGCCGGAGCATCAGCATTTGTTACGGCTGACGAAACATCCTGCGCGACCTTCGCGCCGCACATCCCGCAAAATAGGCTCTGCTCCGGAATTTCACTGCCGCAGTTATGGCATTTCATATCACATACCTCCTAAATTTTATCTATCAGCTGACACGCGGCTCCCCATAGATATCCGAACTTGTCGATAAAGAAATCGGAGCCGTATGTATAAAACAAAATCTTCCATGGTTTAAATAATATTACTATTATCGCGAACCTCTTGAACTTCATTTCTGTCAGTCCCGCAATATAGCACAGCACATTATCCGGCAGAAACGGTACTAAAAGTATACCCGCGAGAAGCTTCTCAAAAAGACTCACGCTGCTCGTAAACCGTTTGTACTTCTCAAAATGCTTTTTTTCCACTACCGCCTCCGCTATCGGTCTGCCCCATTTTTTCACGATCGCGAATATTATAAGCGAACCCGCGATCGTAGCTATAGCGTTTAAAATAAAACCCCAAAACGGGCCGAACGCTACGGTTGAAACAGGGTATCCGACCGCGCACGGTAATATTAATATAACCACCGAAATCGTTTCTATTATTAAAAACGCAATCGGCGCGAAGCTTCCCGTCGATTTTATAAAATTCACAAACGCGTCCTGCGATGACAGCACACCCCTGTGCAGCGCCCATACAACCGCAAGCACCACAAGAATAACGATTACCGCTGCTATCACTTGAAACGTGAACCTGAATTTGCTTTTCTGCGTCATATTGTAACTCCCGATTTATTATATTACTCCCTTTGTAGTGAGCGCACCGTCTATGCGCGCGTCGTATGATACCGCCATATCGAGCGATTTCGCGAACGCCTTGAACGCGCCCTCGGCTATGTGGTGATCGTTAAGTCCGGATAACTGCTTAAAATGCAGATTCATACCCGCGGCCGAGGATACCGCGTAAAAAAATTCGCGCACCATCTGCGTATTCATATCGCCCATCTTATCAAACGTAAACGTCAAATCGGATGAGTAATACGCGCGGCCGGATAAATCCACGGCACACAGTATAAGCGCCTCGTCCATCGGCAAAACGCAATGACCGTAACGGCGTATCCCCTTCTTATCGCCGAGCGCCTTTTTTATCGCCTCTCCCAGAACTATGCCCGTATCCTCGATCGTGTGGTGGTCGTCCACCTCCAAATCGCCCTTGACCTTTAAATCAATGTCGAACAATCCATGACGCGCAAATCCCGCGAGCATGTGGTCGAAAAAGCCCACGCCCGTTACAATATCGTATTTTCCGCCGCCGTCGAGATTTATTTTTAAATCAATATCCGTTTCATTCGTTTTTCTCTGTACTGACGCCTCTCTCATAATTAATCCTTCTCCTTAAATCTTACCGCCATGGAATTTGCGTGAGCGGTGAGCCGCTCCGATTCGGCAACCCTTATAACGTCCTTGTGTACCTTTTCCAAAGCGTCCTTTGAATAATAAATCACGCTCGATTTCTTTATAAAATCGTCCACCGACAGCGGCGAAAAGAACTTGGCCGTACCATTTGTCGGCAGCACATGGTTCGGCCCGGCGAAATAATCCCCGAGCGGTTCGCAGCTGTATTCGCCTATGAAAATCGCGCCCGCGTTCTTTATTTTCGTCATGACCTCAAACGGGTTTTTCGTGATTATCTCCATATGCTCCGGCGCGATCTCATTCGCCGTTTTTACAGCGTCGTCCATTGTGTCCGCGACAAGGATATACCCGAACGCGTCAAGCGATTTCTTGATTATGTCCTTACGCTCCAATTCCGCCGTAAACCGGTCAACCTCCGCGCTGACCTTCTCCGCCAAATCCCGCGACGTGGTGATCAATACCGCCGAGGCAAGCTCGTCATGCTCCGCCTGCGACAGCAGATCCGCCGCCACGTATTCCGCGTTCGCCGTTTCATCCGCGATTACAAGTATCTCACTCGGCCCCGCGACGGAATCGATATTAACATAACCGTAAACCGCCTTTTTGGCGAGCGCAACGTAAATATTTCCCGGGCCGACGATCTTGTCTACCCTCGGAACACTGTCAGTTCCGTACGCCAAAGCGCCTATCGCCTGCGCGCCGCCGATTTTATATATCTCGTCCGCGCCCGCTTCCTTCGCGGCGGCAAGCACAGCCGGATTGACCTTTCCGTCCTTATTGCACGGAGTAGTCATCACGATCCTGTTCACGCCCGCGACCTTCGCCGGTACGATATTCATAATGACCGACGACGGATACGCCGCCTTTCCGCCGGGTACGTATACGCCTACCTTATCGAGCGGCGTTACCTTCTGCCCGAGCAATGTTCCCGCGTCGGTGGTGGTGAACCAGCTGTTCTGAAGCTGCCGCGCGTGATACGCGCGTACGTTTTCCTTGGATTTACGTATTATTTCCAGCAGCTCTGAGCCGATTTCCTTATACGCGTCTTCGATTTCCTCATCCGTCACACGTATATTCGCGGCGTTTAAATCAAAGCCGTCGAATTTTTTTGTGTATTCAAATACCGCCTCATCGCCGTTTTTGCATACGTTGTCCAGTATCGCCGCGACGTCCGCCTCATAGCTTCCGTAGCTTGACGGACTGCGCTTTAACATGTTTTCCAAAATGCCCTCTATTGCGTCGGGCGTTAATTTTACTATTCTCATATTTGTACCTCTTTAAAGCTTTATAAATTCCGGCCTTCTGTTTTTGAAAACCGTGTAATATTCAAATCCCGCGTTTTTAAGTATTTCACGCGCCGCGTCAAATCCGCAGCCTATCCTGTCCGCCGTGTGCGCGTCCGAACCGACCGTGATCATCTCGCCGCCAAGCTCGCGGTAGCGGCGTACTATATCGGGATGCGGATTCGTGCGGTTCATGCCCTTATACATTCCGCCGGTGTTAAGCTCGATTCCCTTGCCCATGGAAACGAGCTTTGTTAAAATTTTGTCGATCACCTCGGCAAAATCCGACCGCGTAAAATATTTATCCTTATTCGGCGCGTAGCGGACAATGTAATCAAGGTGCCCGTAAACGTCAAAATCGGAGCACACTGCGAGCGATCGCAGTATATAATCAAAATACATCTCAAAGCCCTTTTTCTCGCCGTGCTCGGCGAAATATTCCGGATACCACGGATCGACGCCGTTTACAAGATGCGTCGAGCCTATCACGAAATCGTACGGATTTTTATTGACAAATTCGCAAAGCCTGTCCGACAAATGCGGCTCCAGTCCCGTTTCCACGCCGATAAGCACGTCGATTTTATCGGCGTACCGCTCTCTTAAATCCGATATTTCGGCAAAATAGCGTTCATGATCGAGCGTAAAATCAAGCTCGTCGTAATTATAGTCGAAATCCTGATGGTCTGTGAAGCAGAACCGCTCCATGCCGAGGCCGATCGCCGTTTCAACCATTTTTTCCGGGTTCTCCGAGCTGTCGCCGGAAAAATACGAGTGTGTGTGAAAATCGGATATCATTTCGCACCCTCCAATATTTCCGTAAGCGCCGCGATAAGCGCGTCTGTTTCCGCGTCCGTGCCTATGGTTATACGCAGGTAATTGTCAATTCGCGGCTTGTTAAAATACCGCACGTAGATACGTTTTTCCTTAAGCCTTTCAAATATTTCCGCCGCGCGCATTTTTTCATGCGTCACGAACAGGAAATTGCTTTTTGAATCGGTCATGGAAAAGCCGAGTTTTTTTAGTCTTTGCGCCGTATTTTCCCGTGTTTTTACGATTTTCGCGACCGTTTCAATAAAATATTCCTCGTCCTTTATCGCCGCCGAGCCGAGCTTTATAGCTGCGGTTGACAAGGTATATGAATTATACGAATTTTTTATCGTTTTAAGCTGTGCAATCAGCGCCTTATCCGCTATCGCGTAGCCGATTCTCATGCCCGCCATGGAGCGCGATTTCGAGAACGTGCGCGTAACGATGAGGTTGTCGTATTCGTTTATCATATCCGCCGCGCTTTCACCGCCAAAGTCGATATACGCCTCGTCCACTATTACCGCCGTATCTCTATTATGCTCAATTATCGCGCGTATATCGTCAAGCCCCATACATATGCCCGTCGGCGCGTTGGGATTCGGGAAAACTATTCCGCCGTTTTCACGGAAATAGTCCTCCTTAACGATTGTGAAATTTTTGTCAAGCGGTATTTTTTCATAGCTTATCTTAAACAGCTCCGCCCACACGTCGTAAAACGCGTAGGTGATATCGGGAAAAAGTATCGGTTTTTCGGAATTGAAAAACGCCATAAAGCACATCGCTATAACGTCGTCCGAGCCGACTCCCGCGAATACGTTGTCAAAACCAACGCCGTGATAGTCCGCGATCGACTGCACAAGCTCCCGCGCCTCCGGGTCGGGATAGAGATTCAGCGCGGACGCGTTCATCTCCTTCGCCGCGCGCAGAACGTACGGGGACGGCGGATACGGGTTCTCGTTCGTGTTGAGCTTTACTCTGTCTCTATCCTGCGGCTGTTCGCCCGGCACATACGGCTCGATTTTTCTGAAGTTCTCGCTGTTCATGTATGTAAATCCTTTCCGAAATTTCTTTCTAATATGCTATAATACCACGTTTATCCGCTTTTATCAAGTCTTTAACCAAATAAAACATCGTATTTTTAGTAAATATTTTGTGAACCGTATGTTAACTTTACATATCAAAAACGAGTCTGCGCATACATCAGCAGACTCGTTTTAATAAAATTACGTTCTATGTCATCTCGTATATTATCCCCGCGCCCCGTCGCTTTGGCATTTACTGTAATTCCTTTATATCTCCGTCCGTAAAGGTGAAGCCGTAATAATCCTTTAATCTGTCCAGGAATTTTGACAGCTTCTTCGGTTTTTCATACAGAGTCACATCGTATTCCTTACGCAATTCCTCCGCGCGGCGTATAGCGCCGGTAATTTCCTCCGGCGCATACAACAGCGCGATATGCCTTTTCGCGTCGGGGATTTTGTAGCCCTCATCGCGCAAAATCGCGAATATCCTTTCAAAGCCTATCGAGAATCCGACCGCGCTCACATTTTCGCCCGTGAATTTGCCGATAAGATTATCGTATCGGCCGCCGCCCGCGACAGAGCCGCTGAATTTATCCGACACGATCTCAAATACCGTGCCGGTATAATATCCCTGACCGCGCACGAGCGATATATCGAACTCGATTTTATATTTTCCGCGCGCCAAATCCTCGGACGCCGCGATTATTTTCTTCACGTTTTCAACCGCGTCAGCGTCGGCGATCTGCGCCGCCGTATCAAGCGTTATCGGATTCGCGGTAATTTCCGCAAATTTCTCTATTGCCTCCGGCGGGAATCCCTTATCGCCAAGCTCCGCCGTTACGCCGTCCGCGCCTATCTTATCGAGCTTATCAAAGCTTACGCATACGCTGTCGAGCGTATCCTCCGCAAAGCCTATATTTTTAAGCATCGAGCGCAAAATGCGCCGATCGTTAATACGCACCGTGAACGCGCCTATATCTAGCGATAGCAGCGCCTTCGCGGTCGTATATATAAGCTCCACCTCGGTCGTGTACGAGGACGACCCTATTACGTCAATATCGCACTGCGTAAACTCCCGTAACCGTCCCTTCTGCGGACGCTCCGCACGGTACACACTGCCGATTTGTATACATTTGGCGGGCATTATAAGCTTGTCGCGGTTGTTCGCGTAATAGCGCGAGAGCGGCAGCGTCAAATCGTAGCGCAATCCCATATCGTAGAGCTTGCCGCCGTTTTCCATCGCCTTTGAAAGCTTATCCCCGCGCTTCATGATATTGAACACAAGGTTCAAATTGTCCCCGCCGTCGCTTTTATCGAGATTTTCCGCGTCCTCGATAGCCGGCGTCATGATGCGCTCGTAACCGCTGTTTATATATGTTTCAAGTATTTTATTCTGCAAATAATCCCTTAACCTGACCTCTTCGGGCAGAAAATCATTCGTGCCCCTTACGGGTGTTTTTTTCATGTACCTTACCTCTTTTTATTTGTCTTTTCGCTCATTTTGAGCATCAGCTCATAAATTTTTTCAAGCGCATCCGTCTTCGCAAGCGGTTCCAAGGCCGCCGACATTCTCGCAAGCGCTTTTTTATCATCGAGCATTTTCTGCATTTTATCATATAAAACGTCCGCCGTCAACTCATTTTCGGTAATAACCGCCGCCGCGCCGTGACGTTCAAACTCGCGCGCATTCTGCTCCTGGTGATTGCGTACAACATTTGGCGACGGAATTAATATCGACGGCTTTTTCAGTACCGCGATCTCGCTCACCGTAATCGCGCCGGAACGCGCCGCGACCACGTCCGCCGCCGCCATTACATCGGCAATGTCGTCGATATACGGCAGCACCCGAACATGCTCGTTCAGCTTTATCCCGCGTTTTTCTATTTCCTCCGTGACCGCCTTGTAATTTCTCTCACCCGTACCGAACATCAGCTCGATTTTATCATCTTTTATCACGCGGTCAAGCATATCTATAACGGTATCGTTGATCTTCTGCGCTCCGAGCGATCCGCCGAAAATAAGCGCGAACGGGCGCTTTATGTTAAGCTTCCTCCGCGCAGCCTTCCTGTCCGCGTTTATGATCTGCATCCTGACAGGATTGCCCGTAACTACGCATTTTTCCTTCGCGGTCATATGATTTATCGTCTCGTCAAAGCTGAGCGCGAGATACTCCGCGTATTTTTCCGAACCCTTAACCGTCAGGCCGGGATAAACATTTTGCTCGTGTATAAGCGCCGCCACGCCCTGCTTCGCGGCCGCCATCATTACCGGCCCGCTCACGTAACCGCCCGTGCAGACAACGCAGTCTGGCTTAAATTCCTTTATGATCCTGTTACAATCCGCGCGCGCCTTTATAAGCTTAGCGACAGTCGCCGCGTTGCGCCACAGCTTTTTTCTGTCAAAGCCCTGAATATCTATATATTCTATATCATAACCCGCCTTCGGCACAAGGCGCGTCTCAAGTCCGCTTTTTGTGCCGATAAACAGCGCCTCATGCTCCTTATCCCGCGTTTTTGCGTAGTCGGCGACCGATATGGCCGGGTTTATATGACCGCCCGTACCGCCGCCCGCGTAAATCACTCTCATAGCTTCTCCTTCTTCGGTTTGACCGCATATCTTGAAATATTCAGTAAAATTCCCATTTCCAGCAGCAGTGTTATTATCGACGTTCCTCCATAGCTGAAGAACGGCAGCGAAACACCGGTATTCGGTACGGAGGATGTCGCCACGGCAATATAAAAAATTGTCTGTATTGCCAGATGTGCCGTGATTCCCGTCGCGACAAGCGTCGAATACAAATCCGGCGCGTATGACGCTATGCGCACCGCGCGGAGAATAAGCGCCGCGAACAATATTATGACACATGTCGCTCCGAACAACCCCAACTCCTCGCACACTACGGCGAAAATGAAATCGTTATACGGCTCCGGCAGATATGTATATTTCTGTACGCTCTGCCCGAGTCCCAGTCCGAACAGCTTTCCCGAGCCTATAGCGTATAAACCCTGCGAAATCTGATATCCCGTATTCTGCAAATCGGAAAACGGGTCCATAAAGCTTACGATCCTGTTCCAGCGGACCTCACTTAACTGCCGAACCGCAAATATTCCGACCACTCCGATTATAAGACCGCCGGCTATTATGGGTTTAACCGGAACTCCGCCCGCTATAAGCACGACCATGCCTATGCCCGCGATAACGATAGCTCCCGACAAATGAGTTTCCATGAGCATTAGGCCGAGAACTATAATCATAACCCCGGCAAACGGCAAAAGTCCCTTCAGCGTCTTCAAGTCATATTTTCCCTTTTCGATAAGCATCGCGAAATACATCGCGATGATAGGCTTCATAAACTCGGACGGCTGCAATTGCACCAACGGCGTATTAAGCCAGCGGCGCGAACCGTTCAGCGATACGCCCGTACCCGGCAAAAGCACGAGCACAAGCGCAATAACGCATATCACAAGCGCCGTAGGCACGTATTTCTTATACGCCGAATAGTCCCATTTTGACATTACATACATTCCGGCCAATCCTATCGCCGCGCAGACGCACTGCTTGAAAAAGAAATAATATGAATTGTTATAAAGCCGCTTCGCTTCGGGCGCGGACGCCGACAGCAGCATTACAAGGCCTACCGACAGCACCAGCACGACCATAAACAAAAACGTATAATCTATATCCCCGCGCCTGACCTTTATGATCGGCGGTTTCATTTTCTTAACGTCCTCCGCGGATATTTTACGCCGTCCGCGTCCTTTTACGTTTACGTTAGCGGGCATTATATTCCCTCCCAAAAATCAAATCGGTAATCATATTACATGAACAGTATCATCGCGTACGCCGCGGCGCATAAAACAGCCGTGACAAGCGTGAACACGCCTACTATCTGCCATTCGTTCCATCCGCTCATCTCGAAATGATGATGTATCGGCGTCATTTTAAACACTCGGCGGCCTTCGCCGTACTTCTTCTTAGTATATTTAAAATATGTCGTTTGTATAATTACCGACAGCGTTTCGCAGAAATACACAAACCCGACGATTATCAGAAATACCGGTATTCCCAGATCGATTCCCATAAGCGCTACCGCCGCGCCCAAAAACAGCGAGCCGGTATCGCCCATAAATACCTTTGCCGGATGATGGTTGAATATAAAGAATCCGAGCATGCCGCCCACGAGCGCGGCCGCAAACACCGTATCGCCCACAGCGTCAAACGGCATGAACGACACGGCGGCGAAAAACAGTCCGACGACGAACGTTACGCCCGTCGCAAGGCCGTCAAGCCCGTCGGTAAGATTTACGGCGTTTACCACGCCCACTACAACAAACAGCACAAACGGAACATAAACCCACATCGGCACATGTACCCAGTGATTTACAAACGGTATTTTCATATCGAGGTCGATCCCGCCGATAAAATACATCGCGATAACATAGATAACCGCGAAAAGCAACTGCAGCGCGAATTTCTGTATCGCCGTAAGGCCTAAATTGCGCTTTTTTACCACCTTAATATAATCGTCTATAAACCCGACTATACCGAACAGCAGCGACACCGCGAATATTACTATACCCTTCGCCGCCTTAGCGTCAAAATTGCCCTTGACCGCAGCGAATACCGTCGATACTATTACCGCGATCCCTATTCCGGCTATAAACATTATTCCGCCCATCGTCGGCGTACCGGATTTTTTTTGGTGCCATTTCGGGCCTTCCTCTCGTATCTCCTGCCCGAATTTGAGCCTCCTGAGCCACGGTATAAACACCGGGCCCGCCGCCGCTGTTACCGCGAACGCGATTATAAACGGCAGGAACGACAACATTGTGAATTGTTTAACAATCTCCATTTTCCTTCTCCCTTTTATTTATCCGATAACGCCTTAAAAATCTTCTCAAAATGCATCCCATGCGACGCCTTTATTAAAACCGCGTCTTTAGGCCTTACGGCTGCCTTTGCAAACTCCGCCGCCTCGTCTGTCGTGTTGAACGAATAAACCTCCGACATGCCGAGCTCCTTCGCGCGAGCCGCTATACGCGCCGCGTTTTCACCGGCCGTTATAAGCATACTCACCCCGTTTTTCACAACCTCATCGCCGAGCGCCGCGTGAGCGTCCGCCGCAAAACCGCCCATTTCCAGGATATCGCCCAAAACAGCGATTTTTCGCTTTTCATCAGCACACGCCAATATTGAAAGCGCCGATTTCACCGAGTCCGGCGACGCGTTATAAAAATCCTTTATTATACGCATGCCGTTCACATCCGCGATCTCAAGCCGTCCCTCGGTAAGCTCGGTGTGCTCTATTCCGCGAATAGCCGTTTCCGGCTTTATATTAAGCTCTCTCGCGGCCGCAAACGCCGCGAGCGCGTTATACACGTTATGTACGCCGGGGATATCGACGTATACGTGATAATCCTTTCCGTCGGCGGTTATATCGCACTCCACTCCGTCAAGACCGTGACCGACAACATTATGCGCCGTCACGTCGCAGTCCGGATTTTTAACGCCGTATGTCACGATCCTGCACTTTTGTGTCCCCGGCCTGTCGTCATACGGCGCGGGATCAGCTTTCAGCGTTCCCAGGAATTTATCGTCACCGTTTACGATAAGTGTGTTATGGCCGTCAAAATAATCGGTAATTTCAAGCTTCGCTTTGAAAATGCCCTCCCGCGAACCGAGATTCGCTATATGTGACATGCCTATGTTTGTTATAACCGCGATATCCGGCTTCACAATAGACGCAAGATAGTCTATTTCCCCAAAATGGTTCATGCCCATTTCAATTACCGCCGTTTTATGCTCCTTTTCAATCGTCAGCACGGTAAGCGGTACGCCGAGATGATTATTGTAATTCTTCTCGGTTTTCACCGCACACCTGTCGGCGGCAATGGCGGAATATATCATATCCTTCGTCGTAGTTTTGCCGACGCTTCCCGTTACGGAAACAGTCGGGAGATCGTACATTTCCTTGTAATACCGCGCTATATCGCCGTACGCTCTGACTGTATCATCCACCGTTATCACGGGCGCGGCCGCAATTTTATCCTCCTGTGAGATTATAAGCGCGGCTCCCGCTTTCGCGGCGGCGTCTATATATTTATGTCCGTCGTTATTTTCGCCCTTTATGGCTATAAACAGGGCGTCCTCCGTAACCTCGCGCGAATCTGTGACGACAGCCGTGATTTTAGTGTCCCCGTTTATATATCCCCCGTTCACAGCCGGTGTGCCTCCGACCGCCGATATGACGTCTGAAATTGTCAGCTTTTGCATTGAAAATTCTCCTTTTTAAGATAACAAGGGCGCATTCCTGCCGGAAACCGCCCTTAGATCAAATCCCTTCTCAATTACCGTTTATTGTTAAGATAATCCCAAACGACTACCCTTTCGTCAAAATCATGCTTTTCCTTGCCTATGATCTGATACGTTTCCTGACCCTTGCCGGCAAGGATTATAACATCGTCCTTTTGGGCGAAATCAAGCGCGTAAGCGATGGCCTTTCGTCTGTCCACGATTACCGTATACTCTCCTCCCGATTCCTTCATTCCGCGCTCGATCATCGCGACGATCGAAATCGGATCCTCCGTACGCGGATTATCGGAGGTGATAATCGAATAATCGGAATATTTGCCCGCGATTTCACCCATTATCGACCGTTTCGTCGAATCACGGTCACCTCCGCAGCCGAACAGCGTTATCACTCGGCCGCGCGCAAATTCCTTAACTGATTTTATTATGTTTTCAAGTCCGTCCGGCGTATGCGCGTAGTCAATAATTACAGTATAATCCGTATCTGTCGGGACCACCTCGACACGTCCTAGCACGCCCTTTGCCTCGGAAAGGCCGCGGCGTATTGTATCCATATCGAAGCCCAGCTGCAGGGCCGCGCCGGCCGCGCAGACAGCGTTGTATACGCTGAATTTGCCGGGGATCTGTATAGTTACCGGATACGTCTCTCCCTTATACGTAACGTTAAACTCATCGCCGCGAGCTGTTATTTTCATATCTGACGCGCGAAGATCGCATCCCTCGCCAAATCCCACGGTCAAAAAGTCGCAGTTCTTCTCGCTGACGATTTGGCGTCCGCCGGCGTCGTCATAATTTACAACACCCTTTTCGCTTATATCAAACAGCATCGCCTTTGCCAGCAGATAATTCTCCATTGTGCCGTGGAAATCAAGATGGTCGCGCGTCAGGTTGGTGAAAATACCCACGTCAAAATGACATCCGTACACCCTGTCAAGCGCAAGAGCGTGCGACGATACCTCCATAACAACATACTCCGCGCCGCCTTCGACCATTTCCGCAAACAGCTGCTGAAGCTCCAGCGCATTCGGCGTAGTCGGAGTCGTGCTCTTTGTCATAAGCACCTTATCACCTATAATGTTCTGATTTGTTCCTATTATGCCGACGCTTTTGCCCGCCGCCTCCAATATGCCTTTTACAAGGTACGTGATCGTGGTTTTTCCGTTAGTTCCCGTTACGCCGATAAGCTTGAACTTTTTTGACGGATCGCCGTAAAATGTTGCCGCGAGCGATGCTATTGTCTGCCTTGAATTATCAACATACCATACCGGCACGGAAACATTTACGGGTGTCTCGGCAATAATTACCGCCGCGCCGTTTTCCTCCGCCTTCTTCGCGAATTTGTGTCCGTCTGTTTCAAATCCCTTTAGGCAGACGAAAATATTTCCCTCCGCCACATTTCTCGAATCGTAAGCAATTCCGGTTATTTCAATATCATCGTGCTCCTTGAGCCAATCCTCGCCTATCAGTTCGCTGCATAACATTTTACTTTTTCCCCTTTCAATCTTTAGTCTGACGCTACCTGCCTAAACTCCACGCCTATAACCGTGCCGCGCTGCACTTCCTCGCCCGCCGGGACGCTCTGTTTGACCGAGTATGACCCGTACGCATACGCGTGCCCCGCGCCGGTAACCTCGAAATTGAGGCTGTACGCCTGAAGTATATCCTTTGCGTCGGACGCTGTCGCGCCTACAACATCCGGAACAGTTACCAGCATATCCTCATCTGTGGCGTCCTCTGTATAAATTATTATCGTGGCGTCCTCGCCGAGCATATTCCCCGGCTGAGGAAGCTGCTCGATAACCTCGTCGCCTTCTCCGACGGTACGAATGTTAAATCCCGCCTCTTCAAGCTTCGCTTCGGCGTCCGCAACATCGCTGCCGCGCACGTCCGGCACTTCCGTTACGGCGTCCGGCTCTTCCTCATCGCTGTATTGCTTCTCCACGCCAAGATAGTCTAAAATCTGTTCAATCAATTCTCCCGTCAGCGGCGCGGCAATCGTGCCGCCGAAATAATTATCCACCTGCGGCTCATCGAGCATTATAAGGCATACGACCTCCGGGTCATTCGCCGGGGCAAATCCCACAAACGACGCAATACGCTTATGTTCATCTCTGTTGCCCTTCTCGGACGTTCCCGTTTTGCCGCCTATGCGGTAACCCTTTACATATGCGTTTCGTCCCGTCGCCTCCGGGTCCGATACTACCGACTCGAGAATATCGCGCATTTTCGCCGAGGTCTCTTCCGATATTACACGGTTTACAACCTCCGGCTCATAGTTCTTTATAACACCCTCGTCGCTTCTTATCTCCCGCACAATATGCGGCTTCATTCTCACGCCGCCGTTAATCGCCGCGGAAATCGCGGTAATAAGCTGAATCGGCGTGACCTGAATACCTTGACCGAACGCGCTCGTCGCAAGGTCTACCTCGCTCATGTCGCCCGAATAAGATATGCTTGTCGATTCTCCGCCGAGCTCCACGCCCGTCGGCTCGCCTAAACCAAACGCGTTAAAGTATTCCTTGAATTTATCCGAGCCAAGCTTCATGCCAAGCTCCATAAACACCGGGTTGCATGAGTTTTGCACGCCCTGGCGGAAATTCTGCGGGCCGTGGCCGCTTTTGCTCGCGCAGGAAATATTCCTGTCCGCGACAATTTTAAAGCCGGGGCAGTAGAACTGTGAATTTTCGTCTACTATATGTTCCTCCAAGGCCGCCGCGGCGGTTATTATCTTAAATGTCGAACCCGGCTCATACGAATCGGATATGGCTTTATTTCGCCACATTTTAGACCTAAGCACGGAGATCTGCTCATCTGTCAGCTTGCTCGGATCCCCTGTCTTCGGCTCGGCGGTCGGCTTCGGACTCGATGAGGCGTCCGGGCTCTCTTCCGATTCTTCCTCATCCTTATCGTCCTCGTCAAGCAGATCGCTGTCATATTCTTTAAGATACTCATAAAACGCGTCAACATTGTACGGATCGTTCGAATCAAAATCCGGCTTTGTCGCCATCGCCAATATTTCACCCGTTTTCGGATTCATGACGACGCCCGCCGCGCCTTCCTTCAGCTCGCAGTCCTTAACGGCCGTCTCGAGCTGCGATTCAAGAAAATGCTGTATCGTTTCATCTATCGTAAGCACTACGTCCGCGCCGTTTTGCGCCGCGGTCAGATATTCCTCCTGCTGCTCGGCGAGCGTGCCGCCCGTCGCGGAGCGGGTGGATGTTATAAATCCGGGTTTCCCCAGCAGCGCGTCATTAAACGTACGCTCTACGCCGCTCGTACCCTCGTTGTCATTATTTACAATGCCGAGTACCGTGGCGGCAACGTTATACGGATAATATCTTTTGGTCCCGTCCTCGAGATAAATCCCCGAAAACGCTTTCGCCAGCGCTTCGTCATTCTCCGGATCCATCAGAGTACGGATCTGGTTTGTTTCTTCGGTAGTAAGCTGTTTCTTTATAGACTGATACCGCGAATCCGAGGTCAGCTGCCGGTATACCTTGTCTCTGTCCATATTAAGCACGAGCGCAATCCTGTCCGCAGCCGTTCCCGCGGCTTCCGGGCTTTCTATATCCTGCGGATTGCACACAAGATTATACGCCGACGCGCTTTCGGCCATGACCTTTCCGTTACGATCGTAAATCTTGCCCCGCGTCGTCATTACCGTCGATGCGTTTTGCTGCTGATTTTTTGCGATCGCGCTAAGCTCCTCGCCTCGGATGATCTGCCAATAGCACAGCCTCATTATAAGCGCCGCAAAACATATAAGCGCAATTACTACAATCGCCCTCGAACGCTTTTTTACATCATTCAACGCCGGTATTGCCATTACATTACCATTCCTTTTATATTAGGTTATACGATTTCCTTTATCGGCTTCACTTGTCATTCTATGCTGAAAAAGTCCACAATATGACTGCCCGCGCTTTTAAAGAACGCCGCAAGCGAATTACCCACGCCCTCAACGTCTCCCGCCGTCGTTTCGGTAACATCCTCCGATTTTACATTTACGTATATCACCTGGTGACTCTGCGGCCGCTGCATACCCAAGCGGGTAGTCGCTATCCGTTCAATTTCATCCAGGTCTATGCTCTGCTCAAGCTCAAATACCTTCTGACTCGTAACGGCTTCCTGCTCCGAAAGCTCCTTATTCAGCGCAGCAAGCTGCTGGCGCGTCTCATGAACCGTAACAAATTCGGAAATCATAAATCCCGCGGATAAAGACATCGCCACAACGGCGATTATCCTTCGGATATTCTTTTTCCTGTTAAGCATTTGTTCCTGATTCCTCTTGCTTTTCTTATTATTATCCTGTTTTTTCCTTCTTCTTTCGTGACGATAATCATAACTCTCGTCTATCGCAAGATTTCCGTATTCCACAGTGATTTCCCTCACAATTTTTCAATTACCCGAAGCTTGGCGCTTTTCGACCTTGTATTTACCGCCTGTTCACGCGCTGTCGGCAGCACCGGCTTCTTAGTTATTATTCTTACCTCCGGCTTATGTCCGCACACACATACCGGAAAATCTTTGGGGCATACGCATCCGGACGCGAGATCCGAAAATGTCCGTTTTACGATCCTGTCCTCCAGTGAGTGGAACGTTATAACCGCAAGTCTTCCGCCGGGTTTTATAACGTCCGCAAAATCCTTTAACGCGCCTTCGAGTATTTTAAGCTCTCCGTTTACCTCAATCCTTATCGCTTGGAACACCCGCTTCGCGGGATGGCCTCCTTCGCGGCGCGCCTTCGCGGGTATGGCGTCCTTTATGAGCTCCGCAAGCTCCAATGTCGTTTCTATCGGCTTTTCACCGCGCGCCCTTACAATGAACTCCGCAATACGCTTCGACCACTGCTCCTCACCGTATTCATAAAATATACGCGTGAGCTCCGAAACGGAATATGTGTTTACCACCCGCGCCGCGGTAAGCGCGTCTCTTCTATTCATACGCATATCGAGCGGAGCGTCATGCATATACGAAAACCCGCGCCCGGCATTGTCGAGCTGATATGAGCTTACCCCCAAATCCAGCACCGCGCCGTCGATTTCTCCTATGCCGCGCTCCGCGAGGATCTTTGCGATATTGCAAAAATTATCGTGCACCGTCTCGAATCGTCCGTCAAATTCCGCCAGCCGTTCCACGGCCGCCGCAATCGCGTCCGCGTCGCGGTCTATGCCGATAAGCTTCGCCTCCGGGCTCCGCGACAATATCTCGTACGAATGCCCGCCGCCGCCCATTGTGCCGTCCGCGTACAGGCCGCCGCCGACATTAAGCGCGTCCACGCTTTCCTTGAGCAAAACCGATATGTGCTTAAATTCCATACCGCTCCTCCGCTTATCTATATGTTAAGGTTATACGCCATAATGCCTTCTATCATAATATCATCGGAAAGTCCGCTCTGATATGTCCGCCATTCCTCGCTGTCCCATATCTCAAGCCTCGTATTCGCTCCCACGAGTACCACGTCCTTTTTCAGTCCCGCATACTCGATAAGACGCTTGGCAAGCGTTATTCTGCCCTGCTTATCGACCGCGGCCGCCGTAGCCTTTCCGAAAAACATTCGCACGAACGCCGCCGCGTTGCGGTCTGTCGTGGTGGGAAGTCCGTTGATTTTCTCACTCATCCTCCCCCACTCTTCCTTCGTGTATAAATGCAGGCATTTTTCCGCCGGGGCTTGGGTAACGTACGCTATGTCAAAAACCGCCTCACGAATTTTCGGCGGTAAAATAATACGACCGTGATCATCTATCTGACGCTCGTATTCATCTACGAAATTGACCATACGTTACACCTGCCCTTCTGTGAAAATTTATGGGATACTGAAGTTATTTTACTCCAAATCACTCCATTTTACTCCCTTGTGTAACCATTTTACACTATTTCTCCCAAAAAGGCAATAGGTTTGCGGCAATTTTTTTAGGATTTTGTTTATAAAAAATATTTTTGCGTTTTTTTATTGCCATTCGTCCTCCGATAGGTTATAATACAAAAGAGGATGGCATCGCTCAGATTCATACATTTAGTAAAAATCCGATGCAAAAACACAATATATAGTTTATGTTACTATTGTAACACAAACATTACACAATTGGAATAGCAATCTTAAATTTTAATTACAAAAAAATGACTGAAATTTTAGAAATATTTTGGTTAATTTGTAAAAACGGTACAAAAAAGGGGACATAATAATGAATGTAATATCCTTTCCCGGACTGGGAATAACTATGAAGATCGATCCCGAGGCATTCCATATCGGCTCCAAGCCTATATATTGGTACGCTTTAATTATATTGACGGGATTTGCGCTAGGCTTTCTTTTCATATTCCGCGACTGCGAAAGGCGCGGACTAAAGCGGGAGAATCTATGGGATATCGCGCTTTATTCCCTCTTTTTCGGCATAATCGGTGCAAGGCTTTACTATGTTTTATTTGCCCTCGGCGAATTTTCAAGCATATGGGACGTATTTAAAATATGGAACGGCGGCCTCGCGATTTACGGCGGCATAATCGCCGGGACTGTTACCGCGTTTGTTTACTGCAGACTCATGAAAATCCCCGTTTTAAACACGTTTGACGTTTGCGTACCCGCGCTGTTTATCGGGCAGGCCGCGGGCCGCTTCGGCAATTTTGTAAACGCCGAGGTTTACGGCGGCCCGACGAATCTGCCCTGGGGTATGGAAATAAACGGTCTCGGACCGGTACATCCGTTATTCTTATACGAATCGCTGTGGAATATTATCGGACTGATCATACTGCTTGCGGTACGAAATAAAAAGACGTCCGACGGGCAGCTATTCTGCTTTTACGTATTCTGGTACTCATTCGGCCGTTTCTTTCTCGAGGGCATGCGCGACCCGATGTATATATTGTACCTCGTGCCCGGAGTTTTAGGGATTTCCCAAGCTGTCGCTCTTGCCGCAATGGCATTTTCGATCGCTCTGTTTATACATGTCACGCGGCACAGATCCCTCGCTTGCTCAAGGGATTAGCGAGCGCAGCTTATCCATCGCCTTTTTCTCGATCCTTGAGATCTGGACCTGCGACACGCCAAAGTCCTTTGCGACCTCGGCTTGTGTTTTCCCACGGAAATACCGCATTATCATCACCTGCTTTTCGCGGTCCGACAAGCTTTCCATAATTTCATCCACCATCACACGGTTTATTACGCTTTCCTCCATATCGCCTCCGGATATCGTATCGATCAGCGCGACCGGCTTCGTTCCGCCACCGTACGATTCCGCGTACAATGAATCGGGCGGCGACGCGGCATCGAAGGCCTCGACGAGCGTTTCCGGCGCGATTCCGCATTCCGCCGCTATCTCATTTATTGTCGGTTCACGGTTGAACCGACGCCGCAGTATTTCCTCGGTCCGCCAACCTTTCAGAGCCGCCTCCTTAAGAGTGCGGCTTATTTTTACCGCGCCGTCATCGCGTATGAACCGCTTTATTTCACCTACTATCATCGGCACGGCGTATGTGGAAAACCGCACGCCAAAGGATACGTCGAACTTCTCCGCCGCCTTTATAAGTCCTATCGCGCCTATCTGAACTATATCCTCCAAATCATATCCGCGCGCCGAAAACCGCTTTGCCGCGCTGTATACCAGGCCCATATTGCGCTCTATAAGCTCATTTTTCGCCTGCTTGTCGCCGTGACTCATACGCTCAATAAGCGCGGCATTTGCCGAGGAAACATCCTCCTTCACATTTCCCTCCGCTTTATATTCTTCGTCATCGTGACGCGCGTACCGCGTCCCCGCTCGCTCTCCACATCAAGGCTGTCCATAAATGTCTCCATTATAGTAAATCCCATACCCGATCTCTCATCCTCCGGCTTCCCGGTATACAGCGGCTCACGCGCGCGTCGTATATCGGATATTCCTACGCCCTCGTCCGATACGGAAAACTCCACAAATTCATCATATATCGCGCCTTCCATAAGTATCTTCCCGGCCCTGCCGTCATAGCCGTGGATTATCGCGTTGGTCACAGCCTCGGATATAGCGGTTTTTATCTCGGACAGCTCGTCCACTGTCGGATCGAGTCCTACCACAAACGCCGCCGCGGCTCCGCGCGCGAACCGCTCGTTATCCGTTATCGCGTCAAATTCCACCTTCATACTGTTCCTCAGCATATGCCCGACACCTCCTCCAACGCATCCTGCAGTCTGTCCGCCGTTATCACGATCTCACGTATTCCCGACATTGACACGAGCCGTTCCACATACGGCGACATGCCGAACACCGCTACTCTCCCGCCTATTGTACATACCGTTCTGTAGCGGCCCATTATAACTCCTATGCCGGACGAATCCATAAAACGTACCCGCCGCATATCGAAGGCGACATTTTTCAAACCCGTTTTTTTCAGGAGCTTGTCCGCGCTTTGACGTATCTTTTCCGCCGTGTGCTGGTCAAGCTCGCTGTCCGGACGTATTACAAGCGTTCTGTATTTACCCATGATCGTCATCTCCATATTTCCCTCTCCTTTCCGCGGCGGTATCTCACAGGAACAAACCAACGCAGTTTTATCAAGCTCCCGCGCGATACCCCGATTATTTATCCGCATTTTTAACTACTGCTTTTTTCCTTATTTTTCCTTTGTTGAAATTTCGGAAGTTTTGCCGAAACCCCGTAAATTGCATAAAAATATATTCCGCAATTATATTTTACCGTCAAATTTGTTAAAATTTATTTAATGAGTCCAAAATGACTTGACGGCAATTTGCAAGTATGATAAAATTTAATTATAATAAGGCAATCGGCATACAAGCCGGAGGAGCGGACATAGCTATGGCGATAGATAGAAAAAAAATATTGGAAATACAAAAACGTAAGGAGCAGCGCGAAAAGGCGGCTAAACGCAAAATATATATGCTGCGGCGCGCGTTATTGGCGCTCGCGGCGATTGGTCTGATCATCGCGGTGATTTTGGGAATACGAGGCTGCGTGAAGGATATGCAGGCGAAAAAGGCCGAAGAGGCGGCGCGTATCGCGGCGGCGGAAGCGGCAAAGCCAACACCGTCGCCCGCGCCGGTACTCAACGAATACGGGATAAACGAGACATTTTTTTCCAACAGCGCGTTTTTCGGCAATTCCTTTATTGAAGCCATGAAGGTATACGAGCTTGTACCATCGGATACGGAGTATATTTCGAAGGTAGGCATGACGGTTTCGCAGGCCGTTTCCGAGCCTACCGACACCGGCACTGTCCCTGCGGCCGAGGAATTTGCTTCGGGGCGGAAGTACGATAAAATATTTATGATGTTCGGCGAGAACGAGATAGGCTGGGTAGGAGACGCGTTTTTTGAGCAATACGAGGCAATGATCAAAAAAATCAAGCTCAGTCAGCCAGACGCGAAAATATATCTGCTGTCCATAACGCCCATATCCCATGAACTCTCCGACCAAAACGTGGACGGGTTGAATATAGATAAAATCAAGGCTTACAATTCCGGTATAAAAACCGTCGCGAAAAACACCGGCTCGACATATATTAATTTATTTTCCGTATTGGTCGGGAACGACGGATATCTGCCCGACAGCGCCGCCACGGACGGTGTGCACTTCGGTGAGGATTATTATATAAAATGCTTAAAATATATACAGGAACAAGGAGGTTAATCAATGAAAAAAATATTAATGACTGCCGCGGCGCTGTCGTGCGTAATCGCGCTCGCGTCATGCGGCGGCGGAAAGAACACGGATGATACCCAAACACCCGATACGGCTCAGGCTGATACAGCTCAGTCCGAAGCCGCCCCAGTAGGCGACACAAGCGCGTCAAGGATCGCGGCTATTTTAAACGAAACGGCTCACTTTACGGAGGAGCTTACGGAAATGTCCCCCGACGCTGTCATGCGCCGTTACGGACTTGACGGCGAGACTGTGACCAACGCGGCCGGTTTTGCCGGTACGCCCGCGGTTGTTGATGAAATCGCGGTATTTGAAACGAAGGACGCCGATAAGGTGATGGAAGCGGTCAACGCAAGAATAGAATCGCAGAAAACCAATTACGCCTCATACGCGCCCGGAGAGGTTCCAAAGCTCGACGACGCGGTCGCGGAGCCGCTCGAGGGTACTGACTGCATAGTCGTATGCGTAAGCGAGGACCCGTCGGCCACGATTCGTAATATTCTCACCGCAATCGCGGAAGACGCGGAGTAAGGAGCATAAGATAAAGTGAACTTTTCAAGCCTGATATTTATATTTCTTTATCTGCCTTTGGTACTGGGAATATACTATATCATACCGCACCGGTGCCGCAACGCGTTTTTGCTTATCGCGAATCTTGTGTTTTACGGCTGGGGCGAACCGGTATTCGTGCTGATAATGGCCGCGTCGATCGTCAGCAATTACATATTCGGACTGTTAATAGAAAAATACAGAGACAACAAACGTCTTTCAAGGACGTTTGTTGTTTTTGCGCTTGTAATAAGCTTCGCGCTGCTCGGCATATTCAAATACGCGGGTTTTGTATCGGATCTACTGCGGCAAATACCGCCCTTTTCCGGGCTGCCCCATATTGACATCGCACTGCCGATAGGCATATCATTCTACACATTCCAGGCGGTATCGTATATCATTGATATTTACCGCGCCGATACAAAGGCACAGAGAAGCCTTATCAATTTCGGAACGTATATCTCATTCTTTCCGCAGCTTATCGCCGGGCCTATCGTCCGATACCGCGATATCGAGGATATGCTTGACAACCGCCGCGAAAATATACATCAGTTTGCCGACGGCGTGCGTCTGTTCGCAATCGGACTGTCAAAAAAGGTGCTTATCGCGAACCAGACGGGTATGCTGTTTGACTCGCTGCGCGCCGAAAACAGCGGAATAATAGGCGCGTGGGTCGGAATTATCGCATATGCTTTCCAGATTTATTTCGACTTCTCCGGATATTCCGATATGGCGTGCGGACTTGGCAAAATGTTCGGATTTGAGTTTATAAAAAACTTTGATTATCCCTATATTTCAAAGAGCATAACAGAGTTTTGGCGGCGATGGCATATATCCTTAAGCACATGGTTCCGGGACTATGTCTATATACCTCTCGGCGGCAACCGCCGCAGCACGCCGCGTATAATATTCAATTTGTTTGCCGTATGGGCGCTTACGGGTTTATGGCACGGCGCAAGCTTAAATTTCGTGCTGTGGGGCATATATTACTTCGTTCTGCTCGTACTGGAAAAATATGTTTACGGCCGCTTCTTAAACAAGCTGCCGTCCGCTTTAAAGCACGTATACGCGCTGTTTTTCATACTAATCGGCTGGGTGATATTTTATTTCGAGGATATCCCCTCGCTGGCAGGGTATATATCTCGGCTGTTCACGCTGTCGGACGGTGTGATCGGCGCGGCGGCGTTAAGCACGATTATTTCATACATTCCGCTGCTCGCGGCGGCTGTATTTGCGTCCACACCGGCCGCGAAAAGCATCTGGCTGAAATCGCGCGGCGGCAAGGCTGCGGCGGTTATGGAAACGGCGGCGGCAGCAGCCGCGCTGATACTGTGCACAGCGGCGCTTGTAAGTCAAAGCTACAACCCGTTTTTGTATTTTAGATTCTAAGGAGGGAGAAAAATGCGTGATAAAATCATGACCGTACTGTTTACGGCGTTTATTTTCATTATGCTTATCCTGTTCATGCTTCTCCCGAAGTCCGATTTTTCCGCAAACGAAAAACGCGCGCTCGCAAAACCTCCGGAATTTAGCGTAAAAAACGTGTTAAACGGCTCGTTTGAAACGGAAACGGAAGACTACCTTACCGATAACCTTCCGTTCCGCGACGTATTTGTCGCGGCAAATTCATATTTTGAGCTCGCGACCGGCAGAAACGGCGTTTCCGGCGTTTACAAGGGCAAGGACGGATATTTGATAAATATTCCCGTTACCACGCCAAGCTTTGAAAAAAACACCGCCGCCATTGCCGATTTTGTGAAAACAGCAATGGCGCCCGTAACCGTTATGATAATACCGACCGTCGGCGCGGTAATGGAGGACAAGCTTCCGCTAAATCACGCGCCGTATCCCGATCGCGGCTTGATTTCGCGCGCACATGACAAGCTGGGTAAAACCGCGCATACAATCGACCTGTTCTCCGTATTCGGCGGCTTAAAGGATGCCGAACAGCTATATTATAAAACCGACCACCACTGGACAAGTCTCGGCGCGTACGAGGCCTATAAATCACTCGTACCCGACGCGTTTGACCGTGCGGATTTCGAAATTGAAACACACGGCGGGTTCAGCGGCACATCATATTCCAAAAGCGCGCTTTGGGCGGAAAAGCCCGAGGATATGGAGCTATGGACATATCCGGCAGATATAAGCGTGACAATATCCGACGGCGGCGCCGAGAATACATATTCCGATATGTTTTTCCGCGAGCATCTTGAAAAGGCCGACAAATACCCTGTATTCCTCAATGGCAATCACGCGTATACGCGGATCGAAAACGCGAACGCGGACGGCGGGCGGCTGCTGATAATTAAGGACTCCTACGGAAATTCTCTCGCACCGTTCCTCGCGCGCCATTACAATGTTGTGGATATGGTTGATTTGCGGTACTTTACCGACACCGTGACATCACTTTGCGAAAAAGAGAATTACGATGAGATCTTAATGGTCTACGGCCTCTCCACTGTGGCCGAAACGACCGATATAAATATGCTGGAATAAGGTGTATGGCCGCGCCGAACCGGCGCGGTCATATAAACATAAATTTAATTTCATCCCATCCAAAGGAGGTGGTAATATGCAAAAATATTCATATCAGCCTACCGGCGTATGCTCGCAGATGATAACGTTTTCTGTGGACGACGGCAACCGCGTAACAGGCGTGAAGTTTACCGGCGGCTGCAGCGGCAACACACAGGGCGTATCGGCGCTTATCGAAGGCATGGACCGCGACGAAGCGATAAAGCGCTTGAAGGGCATTGATTGCCGCGGCCGAGGCACATCCTGCCCCGACCAGCTTGCCAGCGCGCTTATCGCAAGCAAGGACGCGTGACCCGACAGCGCCTATGCTTCGGACGGCCGCCCTAAACCAAATGCGGCGCGGCCTCCGTAATGCAAACGTAATATAAATTCAAAACATAAATACCGCAAAACCTTCATATACTGTGTTATCACGCATAGTATTGGAGGTTTTTTTGCGTGTAAATCCCGATGATCGACGTTTCCGATACTGTCCGGCAATCACCGTTAACGCCTTATCCGCCCACGATACAGGCGTTATATTTTTCATTAATATTGTGGGCGGAAAGGCTATGGAAATCATGAAAAAATTTGTATTTTGTACACTGATTCTTGTCTGCGCGGCGGCAATATTTTTTTCGCTGGATAAGGACAAACCCGCCGAAACACTTAAGCTATACATAGTTGACGCGGAGATGCTTCATCTTATCCCGACGGAAATAACCGTCCGCAAAACCGATGTCCAAGGCGCGGCAAGCGACGTTATAGCCGCGCTTATACGCGGATTCGACGACAATCCGAAAATACGCCGGCTGATACCGAAAATACGCGGCTGTATGAGCGTAAAGGTCAAGGGCAATACCGCGTATGTGAATATTTCCGAGGCGATGATTAAAAATCATCCCGACGGCCGCGACCTTGAACGCCTGACCGTTTATTCTGTTGTTAACTCATTAACAAGCATCAGCGGCATCGAAAATGTGCAGTTTACCATTAACGGTAAGATCCGCCGTGATTTTATGGGATACATGGATATGCGCGGCGCGTTCGCGTTTGAAAAGGTGGTATAAATTTGTTCTAAACCTGTCCATTTTTTAATAGTTATAACTAAACCAAGGCTTTCATTTTCCGCCGGGCAGCAGTCGGCGGCAAATGAGCCGCGTCCTTGGACCTTTAAAAACACACTATCACAAAAGGAGGAAAATTATGTATATAGCAACATGTACAGCGGCATACGATCCGCCGCTTACAATACTATCGTATCTGCCTCGGCGGCTGCGGCGGTATTTGTACAGCGTCAGCTTATCAGGCGCGTATGAGATACATCTCGGCGCGGGACTGCCGCTCGCGGTCTACTATCCCGACGGTCGGTACTTCGTAACGCAGCGCGGGATCCTGACCAAATTGCCCGCTGAAGGCGTTACGGTAACACGCGGGGATATAGAAAACGCTCTCGAACTCATCACCGACGCTTCCGTGTATTCGGTAAAAAACGAGCTGTGCGGCGGATTCGTCACGATTCGCGGCGGTCATCGCGTAGGCATCGCCGGGAGCGCGGTTATACGCGGCGGGAAAGTCTCCTTCGTAAAAGATATAGCTTCCCTTAATTATCGTATCGCATCGGAAAAAATCGGCGCGGCGGACAAGATTATCGAAAAAATCACCGACGGTGAAAATATAAAGAACGTGCTGTTCGTTTCGCCGCCGGGCGCCGGAAAAACAACGATTTTACGCGATACGGCGCGGCAGCTCTCAAACATTGGCTTTCGCGTAAGCGTAATCGACGAGCGCCGCGAGATTGCCGCGATGTATGGCGGACAAAGTCCGTTTGATCTCGGGCCATCCTGCGACGTGCTGTCGGGCGTGAATAAATCGGACGGTATGCTTATGCTGCTGCGGTCAATGTCGCCGGAGATTATCATAACGGACGAGCTTGGCGCGGATGAGGACTTTAAAGCGGTTGAAAAGCTGTTAAGCTGCGGCGTCGCGGTAATCGCGTCGGTGCACGGCAAAAACGCGTCGCAAGCCCGCCGCAGATGCGGCGCTTTGTCAGATTTTTTCGACGTTATAATTACAATGAGCAAGCGGCTGGGCGCGGGAACAATTGAGGACGTGACGATGAGATGATACGTATTATCGGCGCGCTCATGCTTATGTCCGCGTCCGCCGCGGCCGGCGTGTATATGAGCTCGCGTCTGAAAAAACGCGCGGACAGTCTCGACGGATTTGCCTCGGCGCTCGAGTATCTCAAAACACGGATATGCTTTGCCGATACCGCGCTTGAAAAAGCGCTTCGCGCGGCAGGCGATATGATGAATGACGGACGAATCTTTTATTCGGCGGCGGATAATATGAACGCGGACGGGATAAAAAAGGCATGGCGGCACGCGGTAATCAACAGCGCGGATACTCTATGCCTGACAGCGGCCGATGTTCAAACCGTTTCCGCTCTCGGGAACCGTCTCGGGCTTACCGACGCGGAGGATCAAAAGCGCAATATCGACGCCGTTCTTGCCGCGCTGTCAGCGCGCCGTGCCCAAGCGCACGAAGCGTACGATAAAAATGGGCGTTTATTCCGCGGCTGCGGCATCCTTTGCGGCGCGCTTGCCGCGCTGCTGCTGATATGATAACGCAAGTCATGCGGGGACACTAAAACTCCGCGCATGGGGACACTAAAATGGGGACACTAAAATGAATATAGATTTAATTTTTCAGGTAGCGGGCGTCGGGATCGTCGTAGCGGTATTGTACCAGCTGTTATCCCGCGCCGGGCGCGACGAGCAAGCGCTTATGGTAACGATTGCCGGACTTATAGCGGTGTTGTTTATTATAACCGGTGAAATAGGCGATTTATTTGATTCCATAAAGCAGATATTCGGACTATGACGGATATATTCAAAATAATCGGCATCGCGCTTACGGGCGGCACGCTTGCGCTGTTTTTAAAGGATTACCGCAGGGAATACGCCATGCTCACAGCGCTTATTACGACAGCCGTGCTGCTTGTGCCGGCGATAAATATATTATCCTCCATAATCGCGGATTTTGCGTCGCTGGCGAATATGACGGGAATAAGGCGGGAGTACATAGAGGTAGTCGTAAAAACCCTGGGGATCGCGTATATCGCGGAATTTGCCGCGCAGGTTCTAAAGGACGCGGAGCAGGGTTCGATAGCATCCAAGGTGGAGCTTGCGGGAAAGGCGATGATATTATACATCACGTTCCCGATAATCAAGGAATTTTTAGAGGTGTGTATAAATGCGGTCAACAGTATTTAGTTTGCTTTTCACGATTATGCTGCTTCTCCCCCGCCCCGCCCTTGCTTCGGAGAATACTCGAATTGCGGAGCCTCCGCGTATCGCGGGAGAGGATTTTTTCAATGACACCGTCGGAGAAATCGCGGAAGGCGGATTTTCGCTCAGCCCTGTGCGTCTTATAAACGAGCTCGGCCGGCGGCTGACGAATGAAATACGCATGAGCGCAAAATATGTAATAGCGATATTATTAATTGCCGCGCTCGCCGGACTTGTTCGCGTGCTATCCGACTCGTTCGGAAAGGGCACGGCGGAGGCCGCGGGATTCGTATGCTTCGCGCTTATGAGCACGGCGGCCTTAGGCTGCTTCACCCTTGCGCTTAGCTATGTATCGAACGTTACCGGAGCTGTCTGCAGCTTTATCACTAAGCTTACCCCCGCGCTTATTATGACTCTTTACGCGTGCGGCTCGACCGCGTCCGCCGCCGCGTTTGAGCCGGTATTATCCGCCGCGGTATACGTAATATCGCTTGCGGTCGAGAAATGTCTCGTGCCTATGATTTGTTTTTCGGCGGTGCTTTCCGTCGCGGGCAATATTAATGACAAGGTCCAGATTTCAAATTTCTGCCGTGTATTAAAATCGATAGCGAAATGGATAATGGCGGCGGCAATAACTGTTTTCACGGCGGTATGCGCGGCATACGGAATGAGCGCGCCTTCGCTTGACGCGGTAGGCGGCAAGGCGGTTAAGTTCGCGGTTGGTTCACTTGTGCCGGTAGTCGGCGGATTTTTATCCGATACGCTTTCAACCGTCATGAGCGGAGCTAAGCTTATCAAAAACGCCGTCGGCGTAGCGGGCATGACGGCAATATGCGTGATATGCCTTGTCCCGGCGCTGAAAATCTTTGTAATGCAGCTCATCTTAAAAATCGGCGCGGCCTTATCCGAACCGATTGCGGAAAAGCGAGTATCCGATATGCTGTGGGACATATCCGACAGCGTAATGACACTGTTTGCGGCGGCGGTTATGATCATGGTGCTGTTTATAATAAACATCGGCATAATCCTTGCGGCTACCGGGTTTTAGGAGGTCGTATGAAGGCGTATTTTCTTATGATACTCGGTACGGCAGTGTTATCCGCCCTCTCGTCAATGATGACCCCCGAAAAATGGCGGAGCTACGTAAGGCTCGTAACCGGTATGATCATCCTCGCGTGCGCCGCCCTGCCCATCACGGATCTACTCGCGGACAGCGGCGGATTTGAAATCCCGGAAATTTCATCATCCCAAAGCTATGACGAAAACGCGTACGCAAACGCTGTGGCGGATGAGCTGCGGCGGCGTGTCGAGGAGGATATCGAGGCGCGTATGAAACGCGAATATAACGCCGATATCCGCGCGCGCGCCGAAATTAATATAAACGATAAAAATGAAATAGAGGGCATAGAGCGCATTACGGTGCGCGGACAGCTCAGCGAAACGGCAAAGCGCGAGCTTTGCGGCATATACGGGGTTGATATGATATATGAAGAATAGCGAATTTGTCAAACTGCTCAAAAACAAGCATATTCAGCTTCTGGGCGTAATATTTATAATTGGCGCGATACTTATGACAGCGTTCGGAAACGAAGGTGCAAACAAGCCGAAAAAGGATGATGAAGTACATACAAACGCAAACGACGAGGAACGGCTGGCCGCCATTCTGTCACAGATCGACGGCGCCGGAGATGTGGATGTAATGATAACATATTACTCCACCGCCGAAAAGGACATAGCCTACGAGACAAAGACAAACAGCGTGGGGCGCGACGAGGGAAACGAGGAAAGCGAGGATAAAAGGGCGGTCATGACAGGCAATCAGCCTATGGTCGTTAAAGAAACATATCCGGAGGTGAAGGGTGTAATAATTGCCGCGCAGGGCGCGGATAAGGCGTACGTCCGTCAAGCGGTATCCGAAGCGGTAACGGCAGTGCTTGATGTACCTGCACATAGAGTATGTATATATAAAAAGGAGGAATAAGAGGAATGATTCTCAGAAAAAAGGAGCTTATCGCGGCTTCGCTTGTGATTTTGATAGGTGTGGCGGGGTATCTGAACTGGTCGTATCAGGATACGATAAGCGTCAAGGACGGCGGCAGCTATATCGAGACAGGTAAAAAGCTCGGAGAGGCGCAGTATGTAAGCAGTGTCTCCGAAGTCGAGGATACCGCCGAAAAAACCGAAGAGACCGCGGCCGAGGGAGATGAAACAGCCACCGGCGACACAGCGGAGGAAACGGCGGCCGAGGACGCGGCCGGTGGGGAAAACGCCGGCGAAACCGCCGACGGAACAAATGATTCGGCCGTCGAAACGGTAAGCGATACCGGCGGCTATTTCGAGCAGGCTCGGCTCGATAAGGAAACGTCGCGTTCAAAATCGCTTGAGATTCTGAACCAGACCGCCTCGAACGAAAGCTTTGACGAAGAAATCCGCAAAAAAGCCGGCGATAAGATTTTATCCGCGGCCGAAAACGTAGAGAAGGAGACGGCGATAGAAAGCATTGCGCAGTCAAAGGGCTACGCGGAAATATGCGTATATATAGAGGACGACACCGCAAACGTCTCCGTTCGCAAGGACGGATTCTCACAGGACGATGTCGCGGTGCTTACCGATATCATTACCGGCCAAACGGATCTGGGCGCGCAGAATATACGAATTATTGAAGTAAAATAGAAGATCCGGCCGACATTAAAAAGGCGGCGCGCGTGCCATGCGAATGTCGGGACCAAGCGTATTTACATAAAATAGATTTGCGAATTTTGAGCGTAAATTCAGCTCGGACACGGCAAAAATCCGCGGACTTACTAACGTAAGTCAAGGATTTTAACGAAGCATGAGCTGAATTTTCCCGAGAGGACGTTAGCTTTATGTGAACGAGCTCTAAAATGGTTTGCCGTTTTTAAAACGGCAAACCATTTTTCATTTATATTTCTTTCCAAATATAAATACGGCGGCAGCGTAGATCCCGTTCAGAGAAAATGTCTCCGCATAATACGCGCGCGCCGCGTCATTTAAACCGCCGGCGAAATTCTGACGGGGTAAATCCCGTATAAGCCTTAAAATCCGCCGAGAATTTCTGAACGGTCGAGTACCCTATTTTTGCCGGAAGAGACGATATTTTGCTGTCGGAATATAAAAGCTCGTGCTTTGCCGCCTCAAGGCGCGCGGTTTTAACATATCTCGCGGGAGTCGTACCGAAGTGGCGGCGGAACAGGTCGATAAAATATTTTTCGTTAAACCCCATCGCACCGGCAAGTACCTTGACCGACAGATCGCCGCTTATATGCGCATTTATAAACGCCTTCATTTCATCTGTAAACGGATTATCCTTTGCGCTGTGTCTCACGCCGCGCGGATCATATTCCAAAAACATTGAAATTATTTCCAATAAAGCCGCGTTAAGCTTTAACGCCGACGCAGCGTCGGTATTTAAATGAAGCTCATCAAGCAATTTGAACAGATCCAGCGCGCGGGAAATATCGTCAAGCTCTATCATATACGGAAAATCTATCACGTCAAACAGCGACACTCCGTCAAAGTGCATCAAAAAATCGCACCAGTATTTATTATAGCAGGTTTCGTTTTCCGAATGCAGCGACACCACCGACCCGCGCGGCAAAAGTACCATATTGTTTTTTGTCGGATATATTTTCTGTCCGTTTATCTCAATTTCACCCTTGCCGCCGAGAATTAGATAAACGCTGTCGCGTCTTCGCCTGTGCGGGAGACGCGACCAATCCGGGCATAAGCCGTGGTCTATCAATATAAATTCCGTTTGCAGCCGTGATATGCGCTGATTTAACAGCGTATTTTTATTGTGTACATCCATGCGCCTCACCTCATTATAATTATAGCTTTTATTTAATACCGTGTAAATATAAAATTCTGACTTTTTGATAACAAGAACTGACTAATCATAATAGAAATCTGTTTTTCGGGCGGTATAATTATATTAACGGATAAGCGGCGGAGGCTATTCTCTCTTTCCCTTCGCCGCTTACACACTTTTTGGAAACGGAGGACTATTTATGAAAAGATTGATTGCATGTATGCTTGGAGTATCCATGCTGTGTTCACAAGCCGCGGGGTTTCGCGTTACCCCGGCAGCGGCTGACGGCATTGTATTTAAGCATCAGAACATCGTCGGCTCGCAAACCTGCTACAGCGGCGGCGAGCTTGACGAAAAAACAATTACCGAGATCCCGGAGGTCATTCAGGGTATGCGCATAAACCAGCCGGTGTTCCGCGCGGAAGGGCTTACGGCGTGCAAAAGCTATACAGTTAAGCAGGAACTGAAGGACGGTACGGTTATAAAAGAGGAAACCTTAACCGCATCGAACGGCACACTTGAATTTAAGCACGCGCGCAACTGCGAGGCGATTGAAATTCTCGACGGCACGGAGGTTACAGCGTCGCTCGGTACGGAGCCGGAATATGTACACGGCGTTGCTATAACACGCGCGCCGATGTCGTGGCAGGTTTATCAGCGCGGCGAAAACGACGAAGCGGAAATTACGATTTCGGGAAAGCTTGAAACGGGTAGTGAACAGGTGACGGCAGAGGTTGACGGAGCGGCCGGAGAGGACGTAACCGTTAACGATAAAACATTCACATACACAAAAACGCTTACGGTCGGGCACCACAATATAACGGTTAAATCCGGCGCTGATGTTATCGCTGAATACGAAAATGTCGCGGTAGGCGACGTGTGGGTCGCCGCGGGACAATCCAACATGACGGATATGGGCGCGGTCACGGACAATTTTAAACCCGATACGGATGACCCGATAAACGATAATATGCACATAATTTTCCCCGAGGACTGCACATGGCAGAAAATGAGCCATCCCGCGGGCGAGGGCAGATTTTTTAAAACGGGCGTAAGAACGTCTCCGGTCACGAGCTTCGCGCGTGAAATAGCCGCGAGCGAGGATGTGCCTGTCGGAATAGTTCAGTCGTCCGTCGGCGGAACATACACATATCAATGGGTTAACGGAATACTCAATGACGCGAACAGCGGATACTTGATCGCCGCTTTAAAGTCCTGCTTTGACAAAATGCCGTCGCATAACGTAAAGGGTATTTTATGGTACCAGGGCTGCAACGACACGGACAAGGACAGCCTTGCCTACGCGTACAAGGAAAATCAGCAAAAGGTATTTGACGAAATGCGCGCGTTTTTCGGAGACGATGTGCCGATCATAACGACGCAGATCAACGACGCGAACCAGGACAGCGACTTTGACAGATGGTCGTTTATCAAGGACATTCAGCGTCAAAATGAAGAACTGTATGATAACGTCTACGTTGTCGGCACAAGCGAGTTTGAGCTTGGCGACACCATTCACAATAACGCCGCGTCAAACGTGAAGCTCGGTAAGAAGTGGGCAAGCGCGGCGGAAAATGTGGTTTACGGCAAAACTGACGTAAGCTTCCGCGAGCCGACTATCGACACGGCAGCGGTGACGGGTGAAAACGAAATCACTCTCACATTTAAAAATACGGACGGATTAAAGCTCGCGACGGGAACAAAGCGTATAGGCATAACAAACGTGAGCGGCGGCGGTTATAAAATCGCGCTCGGCGATTTGACAAAAGAATTTACAGTCCGTAACCGCGCTTCAAGACAGATCACCGGCTCGGACAGCGGAAAAGGCGTGACGCTTACCGTAACAAACGCTGAGATAGTCGGTAACACGAAGGTTGTTATCACAACAAAAGAGGAGCTTGCGGGAGTAGTGGCGATCGACTGCATGTACGGAAAGCGCTTTACTCCGACTCTCGTTGACGCGGAAACGGGTGACAGCGTGCTCGGCTTCTATAATGTGATCGCGGAATATGAGAGCGTGCCGGATGTATCGGAGAAAAGAAACGTGGAGCTTACGTATACATGCGAAGGCGAGCCGTGCGCCGATATGGACGTTACGATAGAGGCTCTCGGCGCGACGGCTCTGAACGTCGATACGGTCACGCAAACGACCGGCGCGGACGGCAAAATAACGGTAAGCCTGCCAGACGGAACCTACCGCGCATCGACCGCGAAGAAAATCGGCACGCGCGAAGCGTCGTCAAATAAGTTTACGGTATCGGGCGGCGACGTAACGCAAAGCTATACGATAGAGAAAAACGACGAAACAAAGCCGGCTGAACCCGAATACACCTTCGGCGGCGCGTATAACGAGGTGAAGAAGTTTGACACCTCCCCGCTCGGTGAAACAGCGATAGGCGATACGGGATTTAAGGTATCGACCTCGACATCAAATTACAATAACGTGGTCGTAAGGGATAAATCGAGCAAAAACGACGGCTATTATCCTTACGGCAGCGGACTTCCCGAAAACGGATATTACCTGTTCCTCGGCTCGGGCGG
>CANQYQ010000006.1 GCA_947628155.1 uncultured Clostridia bacterium | reverse complement strand
GGGGGGTGCAAATTTTTGTTAACCTTCTGGTTAACCTTTTGAACGCCTTAACCGCGGTATACCCGCGGTATTTTTGTGTAAAAATATTTTAGAGAGAGGATGAGACTATGAGGAAAAGAAAAATAACCGCGCTGATTTCAGCGCTCGCAATGACTGTGTCCGCTTTTACCGGCCTTGCCGTTCCGGCAAGCGCGGCATCAGTAACGTACGATTTTGAGAGTGGAGCTTCACCTTTTAACGGGTCGTTGGGGCGAGTTGATAGCAAAGATATTGTAGATGCGGTAGATGCAACCAATGTTACAAAAGTACAAAAATTTTCATCTACCGACCGCGCCCAAAATGGAAGCGAAGGCGCAAATATATGGTTACAAGCCGATAACAATATTTTGACAGCTAAATTTGATTTTAATATTGTAGGCACCGCTTATGTTTCATGGGCTTTAGGAAATGCGGCGCAATATTCAGCGTCAGTAACAAGTACTGGGTATTCTGGAAGCAATAATTTATCAATGCACACCGGAGGCACGGTAATTACTGTAGGTAATACAAGACAGAGTGGTGCGGATTATTATGGCGTTAATAACAGTAAGACAAATCCCTTTACAAAAAGTAAATGGTATCATGCGGATATTTCAATTAACTATGAGGAACAAAAGGTAACATATTCAATATACGATTATAATAGTTCTGGTGATTATGGGAGCAGTTCTTCAATTTCATCCGGGACAGCGGATTTTATGGATAAAAGTGTAACGTCAGTTGATAGTTTAATAATGCGTTCAAGTAATAATAGTCAGATCGCATATTTTGATAATGTATCTTTTGAATTGAGTGAAGAGGCCAAAATTCCATACACTATTGAGTATCAACTTGAAGGCGAAACTGTTGTTACAACGACCGGAGAAGAATATGCGGGTACAATTGTTACAGCGGAAACTTCTGTAAAAGACGAGGGGCAGAATAAGTATTATATTATAGCTGAAAAGGCTCCGACATTGGAAATAAAAAGTAACGTTGAAAACAAATTAGTTGTACCTGTAAGAAATGCAGAAAAGTACAATATTAAGGTTGTACCTTCAACTGATTCGAGTAAGACAATAACCACGCTAGAAAATGCAGTTGAGGGTGAGTCATATACTTATTATTATCATAAGTATTTGACCGATGAAGATAATAAAGTTATTGCTTCAAGTAATAATTCTACATATTCCGGCACAGTAGTTGCTGCTAACAATGACGATATATCCGTACCTTATTCAGCATATGTTGGAACAGCATATTTCTTTGAAGCAGAAGACCATGGTGGAGATAGTGCAGCGATAACCAGTGGTAATCTTTCTAACGGAGTGGCAAGAAGACATATAATAGGAGATGGTTCTCAGAAGGTAATATCAGTTGATGTACCACAGGCAGGAAAGTATAAAGTAACTGTTTGTGGAGTGACCAATAAATATGGTGCTTCAGATAAATTAGATATATATAAAAATGATACTGCTACAGAAGCTATTTATACAATGGATATTAATAATTCAACTATAAGTAGTCCTGCAGTTATCGTTGTAGCAGAGAATTATGAATTGGTTAAAGGCGATAAAATTATTGTTAAAGGTAATAGTGCCAATGCCGGCTGCGACTATGTTCTTCTTGAGCGTACGGATGACCTTGACATGACCGGTGAAGTTACACTTGACAAAACCAATCCGGTAGTGGGCGATGTGCTTAACGCGCAGACGGACGGTACACCGGAGGGCGTTGAATTAACGTACAAGTGGTATCGCGACAGTGAGGTTATCTCCAATGCGTCGGGCAGCACATACACGGTTACGCAGGACGATGTAGACCATACGATCAAAGTCGGCGTAACGGCCGAGGGTTACACCGAGGTTCAGTCTGCCCCGACCGCGGCAGTTAAGAAGCCGGATATCACCGATGTAAGCGTTACAAAGCAGGAAACCCTTGTTTATAGCGGAGAGCCGCAGGAGCTTGTAAAGGTAACCGGTACGCTGGAAAGCGATACAATTTCGTATAAAATTGACGGTCAACCCGTCGAAAACGCTGAAAAGACCGACGCGGGCACGTATCAAGTTGAGGTAACTGTTCAACGTGAAGGCTATAATGACTTCACATGGGGACCGGAAGAGGTTACAATAGCACAGTCCGAGTCTGAAATTAAAGTAACTCCCGATGGTGAATCCGTTGAATACGGCGGCAGCGTTGTACTTAACGCAACGGTGGACATAATGCCGGCGGACGTTGGCGCGGATAAGATTCAATTCAGCGTAAACGGTCAGCCGTTCGGCGAACCTGTTGATATTAAGAGCGGCAGCGCTTCGGTTACAATTCCCGTAACCAAGGATAACCACTTCACCATCGGCTCGAATACGATCAAAGCCGAATACGGCGGAAGCGCGAATCTGAACGCAAGCTCAAAGGATAATATTGAGGTAACCGTAGATACTAAGGAGCTTACATACACAGCTACGGCGGATAGCAGAGAGTATGCGCCCGATAACACGACCGTTACAGTACATCTCACCCCGACAAACAAGGTTGGCACGGATGATGTAACGCTTACCGCGACGGGCAGCATTGATTCAGCGGACGCGGGCGAAGGTAAGACCGTTACCATTAAAGATGTTAATATCGGAGGAGACGACAAGGATTATTATACCGCTGCCGACGCTCCGACGGAAGCTGTTACGGTAACAATTACAAAGGCCAAGTCGAGCGTTTCTCAACCTCCTACGGAGGCGGATGATCTTGTTGCCGATGGCGGCATGAAGGATCTTATCAAACCCGGTACAGCCACAAACGGCACAATGAAATATGCCGTTAAGGATGAAGCGCCGACCGATGATGAGTATAAGGAAGATATCCCGCAGGGCGATACTGCGAAAACGTATAAGGTTTGGTATAAGGTATTCGGCACGGAGCCGAACTACTCCGATACTGAGGCGGCTTCAATTGATGTAACAATGACCGCCCCGACGCCGTCACCGGCACCGACCGAAGATCCGTCAACGCCCGAGCCGACAAAGTCGCCCGAGCCGACCGAGACGCCGGAACCCACCCCCGTTCCGACTATCGAAGGAGTAACGGTAAGTCCGAATCCGGACCTTACCTATACAGGCTCGGAGCAGGCGCTTGTTACGGTATCAGGCACAGATGGCAATGATACAATAACCTATAAGGTTGATAAGGACAACGAAGTAGGCGAATTTACCGACAACTGCAAGAAGACAGACGCGGGTACTTATACCGTAACCGTAAAGGTTCAGCGCGAAAATTATCAGGATTGGACTTCACAGCCGATTCAGGTAGAAATCGCAAAGGCTGCGCCGACAGTTACACCGCCGACAGCAGTCGATGGCTTAACATATACCGGCGCGGCGCAAAACCTCATTAATCCGGGTACGACAATCGGCGGTACATTGAAGTACAGCACGGATGAGACCGGCGTGTATTCAACAACAATTCCGCAGGGAACGGAAGCTAAGACTTATACCGTTTGGTACAAGGTCGAGGGCGACGACAACTACAATGATGTTCCCGCGACAAGCATTGGCACTATTACGATTGCAAAGGCCGGTTCGCAGGTTGAAGTAACCGACCAGTCCGTAACCTACGGCGATACGCTCACGCTTACCGCGAATGTATCGAGGTCGCCTGTAGGCGTAATGCTCGCGAGCTTTGAGGATCAGGTTCATTTCACTGTCGATGGTGAGGAGCTCGGCACGGCGGATGTTACATACTCCGACGGCGAATCAAAGAGCACAGGCACGGCGACATTCACGTATGATACAAAGTCGAAAGGATTGAAGCCCGGCCGGAACACGATTAAAGCTGAATACGGCGGCAGCGTGAACCTTAACGGCTCGAATGCGGATAATATTACGGTAACGCTTGATAAGGCAACGCTTAACTATGATGTTACCGCGACACCGAGAACATATGCGGAAGGCAATATGTCAGTTGATTTGACGCTTACCCCGAAAGGTAAGGTTAATGACAATGACGATGTAACGCTTACCGCGACCGGTACAATGACCGACGATACCGCAGGCGAGAGCAAACCGGTAACGGTTTCAGATGTTCAGATTACCGGTAATGATGCGGGTTATTACACAGCCGCAGAGGCTCCGACAAATGTAACGGTGAATATCACCAAGGCAAATTCGACTGTTGTCGCTCCGACAGCAAAGACGAATTTGACATATACCGGCGAGGCGTTAGAGCTTCTTGACAATAAAGGCTCGGCAACCGGCGGCGAATTACAGTACAAGGTTGACGAGGGAACGTACTCGACAGACGAGCCGAAAGCGACAACCGCAGGACAGCATACCGTTTATTATAAAGTGGTTGGAAATGATAATTATAACGGTATTGACGAAGCAAGTATAACGGTTGAAATCGCAAAGGCGACTCCGGTCGTTACCGCTCCGACGGCGAAAGACATTACATATACCGGACAGGAGCAGGAGCTTATAACGGCGGGTAAAACCACGTTCGGAACGCTTCAATACAAAGTCGGCGATGACGGCGTGTATTCGACAGCTATTCCGAAGGGAACAAACGCGGGTACATATACGGTATACTATAAGGTAGACGCGGACACTAACTGGAACGCGGTTGCGGAACAGAGCGTAACAGCCACAATTACAGCCGCGAAGGCCGCGGTTCAGACCGCTCCGACGGCAAAAGACCTTACATATACCGGACAGGAGCAGGAGCTTGTAACAGCAGGTACAGCTGTAAACGGCACAATGCAGTACAGCACGGATAATCAGACGTGGAACGCAGCTATTCCGAAGGGAACAGACGCTAAGGATTATACGGTTTGGTATAAGGTAGTCGGCGACGCAAACTATTCCGACACCGACCCCGTACAGGTTGCAGGCGTTACAATCAAGAAAGCGACCCCGACATTCCCGCAGGTTAACGCGGTCAGCGCGGGCAAGTATACGCCTGACATGAAGCTCAGCGGCGTAGAAGTTCCGCAGGTAACAGGCGGTACGCTCGCATGGAAGAACGGCGAAACAACATCGCTTACAGCGGGCGCGAACAGTGTTACGGCTGTATTCACACCGGATAAGCCGGAGAATTATGAGCCGGCGTCCGTTGAGGGACCTGTAACGGTCAATGTTGACAAGGCCGATTCGACATTCCCGCAAGTAGGTTCGGTTACGGTTAAATATGCGGAAGGCATGACGCTAGCACAGGTAACGCCTCCGCCGGCTGAGGGCGGTACGATCGAATGGGCAAACGCTCAAACGCCCGTTCTGTCAGGCACGCATGAGTATGACGCGGTATTCAAACCGACCGACACTAATTACAATGATGCGAGCGGTCAGGTAACGGTGATCGCGTCACAAAACGAGCCGGGGACATATTCCATATCCGGTACGGTGACTGGCGGCGAGGGCACTGTCAAGCTTGAATTGGCCGGACAGACGCTCGAAAGCATTTCCGCTGACGGCGGCGCTTATACGTTCTTCAGCGTAGCGCCGGGCGTATACAACATGATTGTGACATACGGCGACGGTAAGACGATAACTGCCCTTGTTGAAGTTACCGATAAAGACATTGTTGATAAGAATATTCAAATCCCGGCAGCAGAAGAAGAGGATAACAGCAGTGAGTTAAAGAAGGACGAGGCAACAAAAGACGTTGTAGTCGGTGGACTTGATGAATTGGCGGGCGAAGAAAAGGCTCCGATAGTAATGAATATCGAATCCGGCAAGGACGGCGAAGCGCAAGGCGCGATTAAGGAGCTCGGCGCTACACAGTCGAATAAGATGGACTTCATTGATATTACAATTACCAAGGACGGCAAGGAAATTACCGAGGTAAGCGACGGTCTTGACATTTATATTCCGTTTGATAAGGCATTCAGCGAGGATTCACTGAAATTATATCGCTATCACGGTGATGATGCTGAGGAAATAAAGCAAGACAAATTGAAGAGTGACTGGTTTGAGTTGATCGGCAAGCTTATTCATATTCACGCAACGAAGTTCTCGACATATGCCATAGCGTACGATGAAACTTTACCGGTGGGCGCAGTAATCGCCGATAAGGCAACCATCAAGTTTGTACAGCAGGGCAACAGTGCGGTTTATGATATTGTGCTTTACCCTGACGGCGAAAACACCTATATCAACCGTTATATGTCCGCTGAACTGACGTTCGATTTGACGCTTGGAGAAACAACAGGATCGACCGATTATAGGATTACGGCGGTAGGCAACAGTGAGCTGACAAAGATTGGGGATAATAAGTACGGCTTCAATCTTGACGGCATCACCGACCACGGTATTACGAGCACAAGCGTTACAATCGGCCGAGCGGAAATCACCGCATACGGCACGTATGAGTTGAAGATTACCGACGGTATCGTCCGCACGGCGAAGAAGGACAACAATATCGTTCACACGTATAATTCGGACGCTGCTGCAGGCGAAAATCCGAACACACTGAACGTTCCCAATGGCGTTGAGGAAAGCGAAGTAGATCCTAAGGATATTAACCCGCCCGCAGGCGGTACAAAATCACCGAAGCAGGTAGATTTGAACATCAATGTGATCTTCCCGAACAAGGTAATCGACCAGGCGAAGGAATACATGGATATGACGATAAACATTGATTCCGCGATGCCGGGTTCGGCGAAGACGATTGAGCTTGGCAAGACAGACGTCGGAGGGTATGCTGACGGAGTAATGCCCGCCAAGTTCACGTATACATATGCTGATGGCATCACTAAAGCTGATGATGGCAATATCGGAGGCTATCTTGTAAATACGAAGATAGAAGTTCCGGACGGCGGCGCGGCGCGTTACACGATATCGATATCGGGCGAGGGTTACAGGAGATACAGCAAGGATATTGTAGTGAACAGCAGCGATAAGGCAATTGCTGTGAACATCTGGAACAACTACATGGATGAGCCGATGATAACGGTAGACCCGACCGACGGCGATCCGAGGAATCTCACATTCCTCGCTGGCGATATAATCGAGGACGGCAAGATCAATCTTTACGATTTGTCGGCGGGAGTTTCGTACTTCGGCAAGGAAAAGTTAGCGGAGAATCCGACGGAAAACAGCAGCTTTATCCGCTATGATTTGAACCGCGACGGCGTAATTGATTCGCGCGATGTGGCGATGATTCTCGTATCGTGGGGCAAATAATTAAGACGACGCCCATATGATGGGTAATGCGTAAAAAACAAACGGTTCATGTGAAGCGATTTGCATGAACCGTTTTTTTGATAAATTTTGAAATAAATGTCAGATAAATATTGACAAGGGGGGGGGGCGTGTTATAATATGGACATGGACACCCTTATTGAAAGGGCGAATCATAAAATATTTTTTTGTAGGAGGAAAGAAAATGAAGATCAAAAAATTATTGGCCGGATTGCTGTCATCGGCAATGGTCGCCGGCACACTGGCTGTACCGGTGTTTGCGGAGGGCGCAACATGGGATAACATGACAGGAAATGGATCTATAGGCGAACCAAGTCAAGAAACAACTGTAACTGTTGACGAAAACGCCACCATTTCACAGGCAATTACTATTAACGGTGATGTAACAATCAAAGCGGCAGAGGGAGTTGAAAACGCAACAATTACGCGCGGTGAAGCCGAGGACGGTAGCACTTACCCAGGCACGCTGTTCAAGCTTGCCGACGGCGCAAAGCTTACCCTTGAGAGCGTAACTATCGACGCCGGCGGAAAGTGGGAGCTTAATGAGAAACAGTGGGAAGCGAATAAGGCGATTGCTCTTGGAAGCAACACTCCCGTTTATGATGGTACCAATTGGATAAATGACGCTGCAGGTCCGATTACGGTGAATGAGGGTAACGTTACGACAGATGCTGATTTAATCAAGCTTATGGGCGGCAATACCGTTACGATGGAAAACGGCGCAAAGATAACGAAGATATATTCGGCGAATACACATGTGTTTGGCTGGGATGCTCAGGCCCCGGCAGATGGTTCATTTGAGCTTAAGATGGCGGATTCCGAGATTTCTCATTTCGCGGGCAAAGGCGGTTCGCTGATTTTGCCTGCAACAAGCAGAACGGCCACGATCACGCTTAATTCGGGCGCGAAGCTTTGCGATAATGTGAATTTAGGCGACAACGGCGGTCTGTTTTATCTTGAGGGCGAGAAAGCGCAACTTAACATGAATGACGGCGCGGAAGTTATGCGCAATTACGGCGCGGACTGCAACGGCACGTTTGTTATTACACATAACGGCGGTAAGTTCACAATGAACGGCGGTAAAATTTACGACAACGAAGGTCTTAAAGGCTCCCATAATAACTATTGCCAGCCGATATACGCTCATTTAAACGGTTACTTCACAATGAATGGCGGCGAAATTTACAACAACACCGGCAATAACGTCGGTGCGGTTTATCAGCGTGTTGATAATGTCGGCGGAACGACTACGGGACGCGTTGAGTTAAACGGCGGAAAAATTTACGGCAATCATTATTACGGCGAGCAGGATGTTGCTTTCCCGAGCAGCGAGAGCAGCCTCGGGCAGGTGTTCTTGACAGGAGAAGCACAAATCGACAACGGTCAGGATCCTAAGATGGAAATCACTGGCGATGTAACATTTTACGGCCAGGCACAGGCTACCGTAGGTCAAAACGCTGTTATTGACGGTAATGTGAGCGTTATGTCAGAGCAGCAGGATAATTTTGAAGCACAAGGAGAAACAGGTGTTGGCGTAGTAATAGAAGGCGAAGTTAAAGGCAATCTCTATACTCAGGAAAGTGCCGCAGTTGAAAACAGCGGTACAGTCGGCGGCAATGTTTACATAATTCCCGATGATCCGGAGGATTCCAAGCTTTCGAACGGCAGTTATAATGGCGAAAGTGCGACAGTCAAGGGTGACAAGGTTGAGGTTGACGGTACAGACCGTGTCGGCAATATGACCGTTACCATGAATTCCATAGCTGGACTTGTTGTAGAGGAAGAGGCGGCTCATCCCGCTGATCACGCCGCGTCCTACAGCCTGCATGCGGAGTCCCTTGCGGATTCGGCAGTGGCGAGTGCGCTTGAGAAGGATGAAGAGGATGCAAATTCAAAGCTAACCTACGCCGACATCTATGTATGCAGAGACAACGAGAAAATAGAGGTTACTTCGGAGCAGACTATCAGCATTAAGATTAATGAGCCTGTTAATTCGGAAATGCCGGTTTACGTATACCATTATGCAGAAGGCAAGTGGGCAACGATTAAAGATGCAAAGTTCGCGGACGGCGTTGTAACGTTCACGACCCCGTCGCTCTCACCGTTTGCGATATCTTATACTCCGGCGAAGATAGCCGAAGGAGAAGCGGCGACGAGCATCACCGCGGCGCTTGAACCTATCGGCATTGGCAATGAGTACAATATCGTATTAAAGGGTTACGACGCGGACAACACGCCTAAGGATATCAACAGATTCATGTCGGCGGAGTTCAATTTCAACCTGGAAAACGAAACTGGCAGCACTCTTACATATACGATCGAGCCCGGCGAAAACATCACTGTGAT
Organism: uncultured Clostridia bacterium; assembly: GCA_947628155.1. Classification (GTDB taxonomy): domain Bacteria; phylum Bacillota; class Clostridia; order UBA1381; family UBA1381; genus 12844. The sequence continues at coordinate 27,656 of CANQYQ010000006.1, read as the reverse complement.
CCGTCCTGACGCGAACGCAAAGGGAGTTTACGAATTTAATATGGACGGCACTCAGCCGGATATATCCGGTAAGGAGATCACGATCGGTAAGGTTGTATTTGCCGGCAACGGTACGGGTAAGTTTAGCATTGATAAGGACACCGCGATTGTTAACACCGCGACGACCAAGGACAATATCGTAGATCACTTCGTAACCGAGGACAGTACCGAAGTCGGCGATGGAACGCTTACAATCGACCCGGCAGACGTTGCAGTTGAGGTTCACGCAAAGAAGCTGCCGCTGACGGTTAATGTAATGTTCCCGAATGAGGTTGCGGCGCAGAACGCAAACTATACAAATATGACCGTTAAGATCGACAGCGCGCTTACCGCTCCGATTACGGCAACGCTTGGCAACGGCGGTACAGTAACATGTGATGATGCCAATGTTGAAGTAGGCATAGTATCGCGCGCGACGGATATGAGTGTTAAGGCAGGCGAAGCGTATGTCGGCTACACATTCACCGTAAAGGTTCCCGAGAAGCTGCGCTATACAGTTACGTTTAAGGGCGATGGATATCGTACATACAGCCATGATGTTCTGGTTGATGAAGGCAAGACCGTAACGGTATGGAATAACGTTATGGACGCGGATACGTTCGTTGTAAGTAACGGAACAGCCGATAAGGATGAATTCCGTCATACATTCCTCGCGGGAGATATCGACGACAGCAAGAAGATCGACCTGTACGACCTGTCGGCGGCGGTTGCGTATTTCGGCAAGAAGGTTGATTCGACAACAACAGTGGAGGATGGTTCGCTGAAGGAGAAGGACTACATCCGCTATGACTTGAACCGCGACGGAAATATCGATTCAAAGGATATCGCAATGGTTCTCGTTTCGTGGGGATATTAATATCGGCCTAAGCCGAAAAGATCCCATGGCCTGACGGCATGACATAAGATGATAAAATCAGAAATTTTATAACGGACTGTCAAGGTCGGATTATAAAAGAGCGTATCATGAGAATGGTACGCTCTTTTGGTTTACAAAATCAATGCTGTTGACAATGGACATTAACCAAAAATCAAGCGTCTGTGAAAGCTCGGCCGTCCGCGGTATGTTTAGTATTTACCATATAGACCGCCGTATTGAGTTATAATAATATTCGCGAGCTGAGGATTTTTATTTTTTACCCTAACAGGATACTCCAAAAACTTATTATATTTAAACATATCACCAAACCTCCTCTCATCACGCGTTAGCGCACTTTTCCCACGGCCACGGCGCCTTGTGCCAGGTAAACTCATTCTGGCTTGCCGCGTTCTCGATCGTGAGAGGCCCATAGGCTTGCTGATATTCGTTAAGGAGCATTTTATATTTCGCCATCAGCTCCTTATATATGGCGAACGCCTTAGCGTCGTCGGCGTGCGTATCGAGATACAAAAGCATATCATACGCCGCGAAATTATATTGCTGAATTTTTTTCAGCAGCGCGAGCTTTGCCTCATCATTCATCTGACAAATCACCCGCCTCTTTACATACCTTGCCATACTCGCAGATGCTGAGCGCGAGCTCCGGGAAAACCGTTCCCGCGCAGAGCGCTGCGGGCGCGTCGTAGGTCGTATTAAGCTCCTGTACGGGAACATACGCGTAACCTACGCATCCGCAGGCACCAAAATAATTTTCCATAAATTTTCACAACTCCTTCGAGAGCTTCATGCTCTCGGTTTATACTATGACAATTGTGAAAATTATGTGCCCGTTTACGCCATTGCGCTTAATAGCAGCCGCGCAATTTCTTCATATATTTCGTCGAGCATATTAAGCGGCAGAGGATTTTTCCCATACCCGATTTCTATAGTAAACCCCGGACGGTCGAACTCATGTATGAACCAGTCCTTGCATCCGCCGAATGCGGCTGTTCCGGTCGGATGCCTCACGGCATATCCGCTTTCCGCCGCCATTTTATGAGCCGTTTCACGCGCGCCGGCGGGGCAGTACCCGTTAAAATCGCGGTAGATCTCGCGCCCCTGCGAATGCAGCGCTATAAGCGCGTCCGGCCGCACGCGCCGCACGAACCCGGTCACCGCGCGCGTTTCCGGCTCTGACTCCGGATACTCTCCGCCATACTTTGTCGGCGACGGTCCTTCCTTAATCGCGTCCCAGCGCGCGTCATAATTATGATTCAAATCCACGCCGCGCGCGTTCGCCTGCCATTCGCGCTTAAAGTCACAGATCCCGGCCATTCCGATAAGCTCGCTGTGCACCGGATTTGACGGATCAATACCGTGCGCGGCAATATTTACGCCGTCGGGATTTACCATCGGCACAATATGCAGCGTATTGCGCACGAACAGCCGCGCCGCGCTTTTGCCGAAAAACATTTCGCCGCTTGTGATATGCGCCGCGTAGTCCGCCGCAAATCTCATTACGGCCGCGGCGGTTATCGATTCCAGTCCATGAAAAGCGGCGGCGATAAGCGTTGTCCGCCTTCCGCCGCCGATTGTTATGCAGTTTATTTCGCGTCCCTCCACGCTTTTGCCGATTAACGTTCGCTCGATAAAATCATATCCGAGCCGATCAATATCCGCCGTGAGCGTCTTGTAATCATAACACATAATAATCACCCCCGTTTATGCATATGCACAATAGGCGCGGTCAATACCGTCACGTACAAACAAAAACAATACGTTCCGAATCGGGCCGCGGCGGGTCAAAGGTTAATTCATCATACGCGTCTATCCTCTCAAATCCCGCGCGTTTTAAAACCGCGCGTATTTCCCCTTCCGAATACGCCCGCTGCAGGTGCCGCTCCTCAAAACGGCGGTAACCGCCGCCCTGTCTTACAAAAAACGTTAACAGCATATCGGACAGGTTTTTCTTGTCAATATACCTGTTCTGCCAAGTATAAAATACCTCCCTGTCGCTGTGGATGAATGTGTTTTCACCTATCACATTTTTCAGTTTATGGCGCGTACTTATATCAAAAATCACTATTCCGTCCGGCTCAAGAAAGCATCTTTTTATCCTTGTAAACATATCCGCGAGCGCCAATGGGGAAATAATATAATTCACGCCGTCGATCATGCATGTAAACGCGTCCATAGTGCCGTACAAATCGAGGCTCGCGATGTTCTGGTTCAGGAAAAGTATACCATCCGCTTTTTCGCGCGCTATATTTAACATATCCTCCGAAATATCGATGCCGGTCATATCGTACCCGCGCCTTGAAAGGGGTATCGTAATATTTCCCGTCCCGCATGCCAGGTCGCAGACGAGCGACGGATTTTTCCGGTAACGCGTGAAAATATTTTCAATATAATCCGCCCAGGCTTCATAATCCACATCCGCCCTCATCAGGCGGTCATAGACGCGCGCAAAATCATTGTACCTGTTCATTTTCAGCCTCCGCGAGCCGGTCGAGCACAAGCCTGTACCCGTCCGCCCCATAATTCAAGCATTTGTTCACCCTGCTTATCGTCGCGGTAGACGCGCCGGTAGCGGCGGCGATATCCGTATAAACGCATTTTTGGTCGAGCATTTTCGCAACGCCCATGCGCTGACTCATCGATTTAAGCTCGGAAATCGTACATAGATCTTCAAAAAAGCTGTAGCATTCCTCGACAGTTTTCAGCTCCAGAAGCGCCTTCATAAGTAAATCCGTGTTGTCGTCGCGTATATTTTTCAATCTGATCACCCTCGTAAAATCATATTACACATATTATAACACTTTACCGCGTGAAAGTAAATGAATTTTTTTCTGTTTTCCGGCAGATACTATGATAAATACACGGCGGAGGTGTAAAAATGCTGGTTTTAGTTATACGAACATTAATTTTATACGGCACGGTCATAGCCTCGATGCGCGTAATGGGCAAACGTCAGATAGGCGAGATGCAGCCGTCGGAGCTTGTGGTGGCGATTATGATATCCGACCTTGCCGCCGTACCCATGCAGGCGATCGATATCCCGATCCTGACGGGAATTATACCTGTTCTGACGCTTATCGTGGCGGAGGTTACGATGTCGTTTGTAAGCGCGAGGAGCAAAAGATTCAGAAAGCTTGTCACGGGCGAGCCGAGTGTTGTCATATACGACGGACACATAAACGAAAAGGAGCTGTCCAAGCTCAGGCTCAATATAGACGATTTAATGGAGGAACTGCGGCTTAACAATTATCACGATATTTCCGATGTGAGCGCCGCGATAATCGAAACGAGCGGAAAGCTTAGCGTTATCCCGAAAACAAGCGCGAGAAACGTCACGGTGGAGGACATGTCGCTGAAAAATCTGCCCAAGGACGGCGTAAGCCGTATGCTTGTCTCAAACGGTCAGCTTGACAAAAAGGAGCTGAAGCTGTCGGGGAAATCGGAGGAATGGCTAAAGAAGAAGCTTAAGGAGCAGGGGATAAAGAATATAAGCGAGGTATTTTTGGCCACTGTTAACGCGCAGAACGAGCTGTTTGTTCAAAAGGTGAAGGAGGAGGATAAAAAGTGAAGAGCTTTATAACGTCACTTGTTATAGCCGCGTTCATAATAGCGGGCAGCATATTTTACGGTATGCATATTGACAATGTATCCTCGGAGCTTATGACGATGAACGAGCGTATCACGCACGAGGTCGAGGAAGCGGATTTTAAGGGCGCGAAAAGCGCGGCGGACGAGCTTCAGTCATATTTTGATAAAAAACGCGCGCTGCTCGGCGCGACGGATAACCATGAAACGCTCGATAAGATTGAGATAAATCTGCAGGAGCTGTTCAGCTATATCGAGGGCAGTCAAAGAACCGACGCTCTTTCGCGCTGTAATGTGCTGGGCTATCTGTATAAGCATCTGCCAAGGAATTATAAGCTCAGATTTGAGAATATTCTGTGAACATATTGTAAATTCAGCGCGAATTTTCTCCCTGAAATGCGTATTTAATATTGACATTTGTGTTATCAGCGTTTAAAATGTACTTTGTGGCAATTAATGATTGGTAAAAACACGAGGTACATTGTATCATGAAAAAGCTTTTAACGTTGATATTGATATCGGCAATGCTTCTGCCGGTGATTACGGCGGCGCATGCCGCGTATACGCTTGAGGAGATATATTCCTCATATACCGAGCAGGCGGCGCCGCGGCCGTATTTTCGGCCGAGCCGCGGATTTAAGCCGCTTGCGCCCGAGGAGATACAGCTTGATAAAAGCGAGATATATTTTCACCTCGGCGAGAGCGACACGCGTATGAACATAGGCGCGAGGCTGATGCCCCTTAACAGCCGAAAGGGAGAAATTACATATTCGTCAAGCGATGGATCGATCGCCTCAGTTGACGGAAACGGGAACGTATCTCCCGGGAATAAGCTCGGCTCGGCCGTTATAACCGCCAAATGCGGTAAGCTGAGATCGGAATGCGTTGTAAACGTCATTATCGGAGTAACCGGCGTATCGATCGGACAAGCGCCCGAGGTGCTTTACGCCGACCGTCCCGCGGCGGTACAGCTTACCGCCTCCGTGATCCCGTCTGACGCCGGACTTACCGGCGTTACCTGGAAAAGCTCCGACAACTCCATAGCGACCGTGGATAAAAACGGCGTTGTTATGCCGTGCGGCGTGGGTGAGGTAACTATTACCGCGTCCGCCAAGGACAGGGGCGTCGAAGCGTCATGTAAAATCAACGTCACTGTATGGGATAAACGTGAAAACGAGGATATTAAGGATATTGACGTGAAATATTCGCATTACGATTATACGCTCAATGAGGCGCTGGACATGCAGGAAAAGGTATCGCCCGTAGTTTACACGGACGGCCTGTACCCGGCCTACCGCGAGGAGGTTGAATATTACCTGGACCCGGCCCCGCTCTTAAATGACGCGGAGAAATACCAGTTCCTTGATTTATCCGAGAGCAATAACATATCCGAGGATATCCTTAACTCATACCTGAGCGGAAAGGGCGTACTTGACGGCATGGGAAAAACGTTTATTGAGGCGGCGCGCAAATATAATCTGAGCGAGGTATATCTCGCTGTTCACGCCTGTCTCGAAAGCGGTAACGGCACATCGCAGCTTGCCTCGGGCATAGAAATGAACGGTAAGGTCGTATATAACATGTTCGGCATAGGCGCCGTGGATTCATCGCCCATTGCCGGCGGCGCGCAGTACGCTTACGATAATGGCTGGACAAGCGTTGAATCGGCGATCATGGGCGGCGCGGAATGGATTAGCGGATATTATATAAATAACCGCGACTACCGACAGAATACGCTGTATAAAATGCGCTGGAATCCCGAAAGCCCCGGCGTTCATCAGTATGCGACAGATATAGCGTGGGCGTCAAAGCAGGCCGCAACGCTGCAAAATATGTTCGCCGCGTTCCCCTCCGCGCGTATGTCGTTCGATTATCCCGTGTATAAGGGTGAGAGGGAAGAGGAATTTCCGAAAAAATAAGACAGCGCTGATATGCGCTTTCGGCGCGGCGCCGCCGGATTTACAAAATTATAATATTTGCGCATAAAACAGCTCCTATGGCATTTATCGTGCCATAGGAGTCATTTCATTTTCTCATAAACAAGTAAGCCTTTACTTAAACAATACCTTGATATGCGTTTCATCCAGCCGTGCGATTACGCGGTATCCGCTCTCGCTCGCGGTCGCCGTGCCGCCGTCAGCGACTTTACAGCTGCCGTTTACCTTGCATGTGCCATCATCAATAACCACCAGCTGTCCCATCATGCCGACGATACCCCATTCGGGTCTGTCCTCGCGCGGAATATACTTTTCATCGGGGTTATAATCGGGGTTCACGATAGGCTCATCCGCGTCATATGCCTCGCGGATAAGTACGCGCTCCGTTGTAATATCGTACTCGATCGTCGGCTCGTCCGTTTCTTCACCGACTGACTCGCGCGGTGTTTTGATCTCGCGCTCCTCGTATTCATCGTCGTGATGAACCATGTGCGTGAGCACTTTTCCGAATACGTCCGTCATCCACATGCCCTGCCACGTATCGGCATGATTGTTGCCGACAACGCCGGGTGCGCCGGAAATTACACCGAGGATATAATCATTGTCAGCATTCGCAAGCCGTATCTTGTCGCCGTCGAGCGTTACGAACAGTCCGCGTCTGTCCTCGTTATCGGGATTGCCGTCGAGCCACTCGAAGAATTCCGCGTAGTCCGCGCCCGTGGAATTGAACGCCGCCTTGCCGTAAACCTTACCGGCATAATCTACGCGGAACGCGTTGGAACGTGACTCGTCCGAAAGACCGTTCCCTATGAAAAACGCGTCGCCTTGCGTTGGATTGTTCCCTGTCGTACCGTCTGTGCTGTAGTGTCCGAACTTCGCTTGGTAAGCTTTTGCGTTGTTATTGTCTCCGGAGGCAAAAGCTTCGGGACCCGAAGCAATATTATAATCACCGCAGGCAAAAGCACGCTGCCCCGTGGCTGTGTTATTTCGTCCGCCGCCGACAAATGACCAAACCCCCGAAGCTGTATTATTTTCTCCGCCGCCTACGAAAGCTCCCTGTCCCGACGCAGCATTATTGTCCGCCCACCATATGTTATTTTCAAACACATTCGTACTATCGCCGTTGTTGGTGTAATTCTTGCCGGGGATATAGTTGTCCGTAACAACATTGTTCACCGCGCCGCCGTTAATGTATATCGTGTGCTGTAATGACGTGTAGTCGCCGCTCTGCCCCGTGTCGCGCAGGATATAGTTATTGCTGATTTTGTTATAGCTGCCCTCAATGTTAATACCGCGTTCTGTGCTGTCTATGCAGTACGCCCCTTCGATTACGCATCGGTTGGTGTTCAGATGTATGCCTATCTGACAATTGCGGGTGCGAACATTTGAGATTTTGTGGTACGTATCACTTTTCTGCGTCACGTTTATTCCGTAAGCAAAATTGCTTACTTCAACCGACTCAACAACACAGTCAGCGCATGATGAACCGTTAAGATACAACGCCGCATAGTTTGGCGTTGTAGAGCTTCGCGTCACAGTCAGATTCTTTACAGCGCATTTTGTCTGCGATACTTGAATAAACGAGAATGTACCGCCGGTATAATTTATCGTTGTAGCGCCCATTCCCATGCCCTCGATCGTGATGTTGGGCTTATTTACGTTAATGCTGCCTGAGCAATTGTATGTACCGTCCAGCAGCACGATTTTTCCGCCCGAGGGCGGAAGCTCGGAAATCGCCTGATTGATAGCAGTCTGCGCGCTTGTGCTGCTGCAGTAATAATCATACGACTCGCTTCTCCCGCTGTTTTCGCATGCAATTACTACCGTCGCGGGCGTCGCCGTATCATTCAGCTTTGATGTTACTTCACCGATACCCGAGAAGGTGTTGGAATAAAAGTCGGCATCAAGCTTCCCGTCAATCGTCTTTTGAACGTCCTCGGCCAATTTCTCCATCGTGACCGCGCCTTCGTCGATTTCGGGTGTGCGCACCGCTTTCACGGCGATTTTCGCATTATCAACGGCGGCGTCCTTCAAATGCCTGTAATCGACCGCGTTATCCGCAATTGCGGCAGCTATAACCGCGCCGTTCGCGAGCTTTGAAGACGTGACCGAATTGTCCGCGAGCTTTGCCGTCGTGACCGAATTGTCCGCGAGCTTCGCCGTCGTGACCGACCCGTCCGTCGGCGTCATTGTTGACGGGAAATCCGTAATATCCGCCTTCTTATGCGTGTGCGACTTATCCGCCTTGCCGTTGATATTTTGCTGTAAAACCGTGTCCGCCGCCTGTCGGGCGTTCTCCTCGTTTGTTATTCTCGTTCCGATAACGTTATCCGCGGCGTTGCGTGCGTCCGCCTCGGCGCTTACAGCCTTTTTCCGATCGTCGATCTCCGTTGAAAGAGCCGTATCATGCGTGTTTAACGCGTTCTGCACCTGTGTAAAATGCTCCTTGACCTTGACCCACCAGTTCTTTAACAGAGTATCATCCCTGTATGATGAAAAGTCTAAATTTAATTTCACCGTATTTGTTGTTCCTTTCTGTAGTTTTTGTATAAATAATCCGGATTATAGCGCCAAGGATAAAATTTACCATGCCTTTTCTATCTTTGGCAGATACATTATACCATAATTCACAAAAAATGTCAAGATATTGTATCTTAATAAGAGTATTTTTGTTTATTTTGTATAATTTTTTTGTGCATTATGTATTTTACATTCGTCAACTCGTTTATAAGGATCCCTGCCGGGAGGGCGCTTAGGGCGCGTTCGCACGGGGAATTTATGTTTACTTGCGTGGTTGTGAATGGGAAATTTGTTTTCGCCCGCATGAGGTTGCGAATGGGAAATTTCTTTTCGATTGCGGTAGGTTGTGAATGAGAAATTTGCTTTTGGCCGCATGAGGTTGCGAATGGGGAATTTCTTTTCGATTGCGGTAGGTTGTGAATGATAAGTTTATTTTCGCCCACGGCCTGTGTACACACGCGGATCTTTGAAAACAAAAAAAACCGGTATCGCCGAAAAACGATACCGGTAAATTTTTAAAAGCAATGTAAAATCGGTAAAGCGATCCGTTTATCTTACCATTTCATCCTGATGTCCGGTCGCCTTATGGGACTTGATAATCGTCTCAACCTCGTCGATGGAGCTTATCGACATATCGCCCGAAACAGTATTTTTGATTGCGCTCAGAGCGTTGCCGTACGACATTGCGCCCTCAATATCCTTGCCGGCGAGAATACCGTAAAGCACACCCGCGACATACGCGTCGCCGCTGCCTACGCGGTCGATCACCTCAATATTCTCATAATGCGGCTCTTCATAGAACTGTCCGTTATAATAAATTCTCGAACCGAAGTTGTGCTTTGTCGGACTTACGACCTCGCGGCGTGTCGTTGCCACGATCTTGCAGCCGTACGTATCTGCATAACCCTTCATAATTTCGTCAAGCGTACCTGTTCTTTGAAGCATACGTCTTGAAGTCTCCTCCGAAACGAACAGAATATCAACAAGCGGGAATATCTTTTCTATTACCGTTCTTGCTTCCTCCTCGCTCCAAAGCGTAGCGCGGTAATTTACATCAAAGCTTATCGCCACGCCGTGCCGCTTCATAAGCTTGATCATGCTGAGCGCCGTTTCCCTCAGATTCGGGTCAAGCGCGAGTGAAATCGAGCTGATGTGGAAAACCCTAGGCTTTTCGTAAATATCATCCGGAATCTCCGATAGCTTTAACGAACAGACGGACGCGTTCGCGCGGTCATACACAACAGCCGACTTTCTCGGATAAACACCGCTTTCGTAGTAGTAAAGACCAAGGCGCTTTTGGTCGCTGTAATCCCACACGACATAGCGGTCGGAAACATTACCGTAACGGATACGGCGCGCGATAAAATGCCCCATCTTATTCTTGGGTAGCTTTGTCACGATTGCCGCTCTGATCCCGAGATTCGCGGCTCCGGACGCGACGTTAAATTCCGAACCGCCGCAGTTTTTCTCAAACGTCTCGCTTTGCGAAATCTTATCCTTGTTCGGCGGCGATAATCTGAGCATTACCTCGCCGAAGCTGATCAAATCGTATTCCGCGCTCTCTTTAATAAAATCCATAATAAATCCCCCTTTGTGCTTAAATTTTTATTATATTATATCACAATTTATCCGTAATTTCAATTGATATTTTTGTAAAATTTGCATAAAGAAATTTAGACAGTTTGAATAGATACATTACGCGTTATATATCAATCTCCCTCATCCACATCCACGGGATATATGCCCGTAAAGCAGCCGTGGCAATAACCGCGCGCGGCGTTTGGGATAATATCCTTAAGCGCGTCCGCGCTTAAAAATCCTATCGAGTCCGCGCCGATATAGTCGCGGATGCCGTCCATATCGTATTTGCAGGCGATAAGCTGGTCGCGCGACGATACATCTGTGCCGAAATAGCACGGCCACAGAAACGGCGGCGCACTTGAACGGACGTGAACCTCTTTCGCGCCGCTCTTGCGGAGCAGGCTTACGATACGCTTTGACGTGGTGCCGCGCACGATGGTGTCGTCAACCATAACAACGCGCTTTCCCTCTATGCTACTCTTTAATACATTGAGCTTTATCATAACCGCGTTTTCGCGCATTTCCTGAGACGGCTGGATAAACGACCGTCCTATATATTTATTTTTGACAAATCCCGTGCCGTACGGGATCCCCGACTCGATTGAATACCCCATCGCCGCCGACAACCCGCTGTCGGGTACGCCTATCACGATATCCGCGTCCACAGCATATTCCCGCGCGAGGTATTTTCCCGCGAGCATACGCGAGTCGTGGACCGACTGTCCCTCTATAATGCTGTCGGGGCGGGCAAAGTAGAGGTATTCGAAAATGCATATCGAATGTGGTCTGGTATTCACATGCGTGTTTATCGTGCGTATATCGCCGTTCTGAACGACAACGATTTCGCCGGGTTCAAGGTCGCGTACGTATTCCGCGCCGACCGTGTCGAGCGCGCATGTTTCCGACGCGAATATGACCGCGCCGCCCTTTTTGCCCATGCAAAGCGGGCGGAACCCCCATGGGTCGCGCACCGCGATAAGCTTCTGCGGCGACATAACGATAAGCGAAAACGCGCCGATAAGCTCGGGAACGGTAGCCTCAACGGCCGTTTCCACGCTCGGTGTTTTAAGACGGTTTTTCGCTATCGCGTAAGCGATCATTTCGGTATCGGTCGTCGTCTGGAAAATCGCGCCCGTGACGGATAATTCGTCCAAAAGCGCGTCCTTGTTTACAAGGTTCCCGTTATGCGCGAGAGCGATATTGCCCTTGCTGTACCGAAGCACAAGCGGCTGCGCGTTGGCGCGCATACTTTCACCGGTCGTGGAATAGCGCACGTGGCCCACGGCCATTGTTCCCGGAAGCTTTGACAATATTTCCTCATTGAATACGTCGCTCACAAGTCCCATATCCTTGTGGTAGGATATATCGCGGTTATTGTTTACGGCAATACCGCAGCTTTCCTGACCTCTGTGCTGCAGGGCGTACAGTCCGTAATATGTCGTGCGCGCCGCGTTACCGTCAGGGTCGTACACCGCGAATACCCCGCATTCCTCGCCGATATGCTCGTTTTTATATTTATCCATTACAGTCAGTCCTTTCACGTTTATCATCTTTGATTATATACCGCATTCTCCGAAAAATCAACATTTTTTCCGATTTATGGCTGAAATTAACAAGTTATTTCCGATTTATGCCGTAAATTACTTGCAAAAAGCACATTAATCTGTTATAATGTTATGAGCAAAATCGGGAAGGAAAGTGACAAAGATGATTATTATCATGAAGGATAACGCCTCGGCAAAGGAAATCGAGGCGGTCGAAAAGACGCTGGAGGATTTCGGATTCCAGACGCATCCTATTTACGGCGAGAAGAAAACGGTTATCGGCGCGATAGGCGATAAGCGGCAGCTTAGCATGAACCAGATCCTGCTGATGTCGGGCGTTGAAAACGTGGTTCCGATTATGAAGCCGTATAAATTGGCGTCAAAGGAGCTTCAGAAGGAGCAGAGCGTTATAGATGTGGGGCGCGGCGTCAAGGTCGGCGGAAGTAAGCTCGCAGTATTCGCCGGACCGTGCGCGATAGAGAGCCAGGAGCAGTTTACGACGATCGCGCGTCAGGTCAAGGACGCGGGCGCTAATATACTTCGCGGCGGCGCGTTTAAGCCGCGCACATCGCCGTATTCGTTCCAGGGTCTTGAGAGCGAGGGCCTTGAGATCATGTACAACAGCGGAAAGGAATGCGATATGCCTATTTGCACCGAGGTCGTCGATACGCGCGATGTGGAGCTTGTGGCGAAATATTCGGATATTTTGCAGATAGGCGCGAGAAATATGCAGAATTTCAAGCTTTTAAGAGAGGTCGGCAAATGCGGCAAACCGATTTTATTAAAGCGCGGCCTCGCATGCACGATGGAGGAATGGCTCATGTCGGCGGAATATATTATGTCCGAGGGCAATGAAAACGTAATCCTGTGCGAGCGCGGCATACGCACGTATGAAACAGCGACGCGGAACACGTTTGACATAAGCGCGATACCGGTATCAAAGGAGCTGTCGCATTTGCCTATCATAGCCGATCCCTCGCATGCTACGGGAACATATAAATATGTTCCGTCGGTTGCCAAGGGCGCGGTTGCGGCCGGAGCGGATGGACTTATGATCGAGGTCCATAATTGCCCCGAGAAGGCGGCGTCGGACGGCCCTCAGTCGTTAAAGCCGGAAAAATTCGCGGCGCTTATGAAGGAGCTTGATGTGATCGCGAAGGCGGTAGGGAAGACGCTGCTGTAATTTCGGAGGAAGTATATGTTAGGTTATCTTGGCCCTGCGGGCACGTTTTCGCATCAGGCGGCGCTTGACTGGTCGCGCGGAGAAGGGGAAATAATTGAGTTTAAGACTATAAATTCGGCGGTACGCGCGGTAGATGAGGGAAAAATCGACCGCGCGATAGTGCCGATCGAGAACTCTATCGAGGGCGCGGTAAATGTAACGCTTGATATGCTCGCGTTTGACGTGGATTTGTACATCACGGGCGAGTATATTTTAAAAATTTCGCAGAACCTGCTTGCCGCTCCGGGCGCGGAGGAGATCAAAACCGTTTTGTCGCATCCGCAGGCGGTCGGGCAGTGCATGAGAATGCTAAATTCCAAATATCCGGACGTGAATATCGAGTACGCCGATTCGACTGCGGCGGCCGCTAAGCGCGCGGCGGCGGATAACACGGTCGCTTGTATAGGCTCAAAGGCGCTCGCGGATATTTACGGACTTGAAATAATCGAGGCGGACTGCGGCGATGATATGAGCAATTCGACGCGGTTTGTGATTATAGAAAAAAAGGCGTCGACAGTCGTTACGGGCAGCGATAAGTCCTCGATAGCGTTTACGCTCGACAATAAACCCGGGAGTCTGTATGAGGCGCTGGAGCTGTTTAAGGACAGTGGAATAAATATGACGAAAATAGAATCGCGTCCGGTGAAAACGCATTTGGGCACATACGTGTTTTTTATTGATATCGACGGTAATATCGACGATGCGGATATATACTTCGCGCTTGACAGAGTGCGCGCTCACACGTCGTTTTACAAGTTTCTCGGTTCGTATAAAAAGAATATGTGAGGAATGATCATCGGCTGCTCCGAGGGAGGTGTGCGTATGAAAAAGATTATAATTCCGCTGTTGTCGCTCATAATTGCCGCAGCAGCCGTGTTCTGCGCACTGAGATTTCAGCGCGGAGCGGATACGAGCGCGGGAGTGCTCCGTGGCGTACCCTCCGGACAGGTGAAAAATACGCCTTCACCGTTTGACACGGGTTATATATTTGTAAAAGCGGAAAAAACGCTGGACATGGAGGACAGTATATGCGAATACGGCGATTTATCGGAGGATTCGTACATAACGGTGTATTCGGCGGACGGCGGCGAGAAAAAAATCCGCCCGTATGATTTGGCCGAATATCAATCCGTCGGATGGATGGACGAAATGCCGGAGAGGGAAGGCATGGCGGAATTAAGAGACGGCATAAGCTCATATATTTCGGGGATCCCGGGTGAATGGGGCGTTTTTGTAAAGCGTATGGATACCAATGAATATCTGACGATAAACGAGAGTCAGTATTCCGGCGCGAGCCTTATAAAGCTGTTTACCATGGCGGCGGTGTATAATGAGATCGCGGCGGGCAGTATGGCTATGAGCGACGACATACGCGAATCGCTTGATCTTATGATCGTTGAGAGCAGCAATCTCGAATGCAACCGCCTGACAGCCGCGCTGGGAGGCGGCGATACCGTAACGGGATTTAACGTTGAAAACAGAAATACCGCGGCCTTGGACTGCCAAAACACGTCACATCAGTCGGAGCTGGTCGACGGTACGGGTTCAACGACCTTCGTCGGATTCAACCGCACGTCGCCCGCGGACTGTGCGAAAGTCCTGGAGCTTATCTATAAGCGCAAGCTGGTAAGCGAGGAAGCGAGCGCCCAGATGCTGGACATGCTTAAGAGGCAGGAGAGGACGTGGAAGATCCCGGCAAGTCTGCCGGAGGGCACGGTCACGGCGAACAAAACCGGCGAAACGGACACGGTCGAAGCGGACGCGGCAATCGTATACTCGCCGGCGTGCGATTATGTCATATGTGTGATAGGCAACGGCAGTGTCGGCAGCGGCGTGGAAAATATACAAACAATTTCAAGAATGACGTATGAGTATTTGAATCAATAAATTATGCCGGGGCTGAAGCCCCGGCATAATTTACGCCGTTTCACCGATCGTGTCGATTATGTAATCCTCCACGACATCCATAAGCGATATGGGTGTGACGCGGTTACGCATAATAAGCCGTATAAAATTGTCGGCCTCCGGTTCGCGGTAAAAAATATTGTTGATCTGCTTTGATTCCACTGTTTTTCCACCGCCGCATTCCACAACGGTTTTCACTACCTTAACGCCATATCTTATCAAATCACAGTAATCGCTTACGCTTTCACGTATGAGATAGTAATCAAGCGTCGTTTTGCCGCTTCCTCCGATGCTCATTTTACCATAATGGATCTCGTCGTTCATCGATGATTACCCCCTTCCGTATTTTTTTCTATTATACAAGATAAAAAACCGTTTTTCCACAAGAAAATATCGCGGATTTCGATACTTTTTGAGCCGGTTCGAGGATTGCGAGAATCTTTTTGGTATATATTTAGGGCATGCTGTCATTTTTTCGCACATTTTTTTGTAATATGCAACACGAAAGTTTTACGGACTTAATATACATATGATAAAAATATATCGTATATTCTTAAAAATTTTTTAAAATAATACTTGCAGTTTTGCTCAAGATGTACTATAATAGATGACGGCGATGACGATCGGATCCGCGCGACTGAAAACCGTGAACCGTGTCAGATGGGGAACCAAGCAGCACTAAGCGGAACTTTTGGTGTGTTGCGGCTCCTCCGATCCGAGCCGTTATAACGCTTTATTTAAAAAGGCATTATTAACACGGATCCCACGCGCCTTTTACGGCGCGTTTTTTCTTAAACACGGACGGAAGGAGGACCGGCATGGCGCATCAGGCGATATATCGCAAATGGCGGCCGACGGTGTTCGAGGACATTGTTGGGCAGCGCCATATTACGCAGACGCTTAAAAACCAAATAATCAATAACAAGATATCGCATGCCTATCTGTTCTGCGGCACGCGCGGCACGGGCAAGACAACGTGCGCGAAGGTGCTCTCCCGTGCGGTGAACTGTTTGCACCCCGTAAACGGAAGTCCGTGCAACGAATGCGAGGTATGCAAGGGGATCCTTGACGGCAGCATAATGGACGTAAAGGAAATTGACGCCGCTTCAAACAACGGCGTTGACAACATCCGTGAAATACGCGACGACGTTCGGTATGTCAGCGCAAATACAAAATATACAGTGTACATCATCGACGAGGTGCATATGCTTTCGTCGGGCGCGTTTAACGCGCTGCTTAAAACCCTTGAAGAGCCTCCGGAAAACGTTATATTCATCCTCGCGACGACCGAGGCGCACAAGCTGCCGCAGACGATTCTTTCGCGCTGTCAGCGATTTGATTTTAAGCGTATACGTCCCGAGGATATAATCCTAAGGATGAAGGAGATCGCGCGCGGAGACGGGTTAAAAATCTCCGATGACGGCTATGCTATGCTTGCGCGGCTCGCGGACGGCTCGATGCGCGACGGATTGAGCGTGCTCGAACGCGTACTGTCGGCGGCGGACGGGGAAATCACGGCCGAAACGATTGAAAACGTGCTGGGAATATCCGATGATGAACAAGTTTTTTCGATAACCGACGCCGTTATATCGGGAGATATAAACAAGATACTGTCGATAATCGACGCGGTCGTGTCCGACGGCAAGGATTTGAAGGTGTTTGCCGATTCGGTAATCGCACGGCTGAGGGATTTGCTGATTATCTCCGTGAGCGGCAGCGCCGACGAATTGCTTGATTACAGTCCGGATACGCTCGTGAGGCTTAAGGGACAGTGTTCGCGGATAACGTTCGAAAAAATTTCAAACGCGATACGCGTGCTTTGCGCCGCGCAGTCCGACGCGAAATGGGTAAAAGCTCCGCGCGTTATATTCGAGCTTGCGTTTATCAAGCTTGCGCGGCCCGACATCGATTCGTCGCCCGACGCGCTGCTTGACCGATTGACAACAGTAGAGCGTCAGCTCGGCGCGGGAGTGCAGACGGCGTCCGTGCCGCCGGATTTGGAGCGGCGGCTGGCGGATCTCGAGCATAGAATGGAAAGCGGCGAAAAAATCGTTGTGAAGGAGAAGCCGAAAAAAAAGGAGCCTCCTCCGGTGCGGCTGTATAATCCGATACCGCGGGAGCAGCTTACGGCGGATCATCCGATTGTCAAAATCGTACGTAACTGGGATAATTTGGCGCGTATAATTATAAATTCAGCTCCGTATCTTGTCGCCGTTTTTGCCAAGCGCGCGGTAACGGCGGACGCAGACGGAATAATCATGATATTCACCCGTGACGAGAAGTTTTTGTACGAACTGGCGGTAAGTAAGCGCGATGAGATAATTGAAAAATTCCGGCGCGCGAGCCGCAGCGAATATACCGTTAAGCTGGCGTATAGGGACGATTTGGGCGATGCGGCGGATATAAATTTCTGGTCGCTCCCCGAAGGGGAAAACGCGGATGAAGAGCCGTCGAATGCCGACCCGCTTGACGAGCTGGCGGCGAAATTTCCGTCGATCGTGGAAAATGCGGACGAAGGTGAATTTCTCTCATATACGCCGGACGGTGCGGATTATGCGCAGTCGTCGATAGACGACGCGCCGGACGAGGATGACGCTTCCGAGGAATTTTTGGATATCGGCGAAATGAAGTCGGGCGGAATGGTATCCGATGAGTCGGAGGACAATTAATAACGGCAGTACCGTGAGCGGTATTGATCAAAATATAAAATTAAGGAAAGAGGTACATTAAAAATGGGAAAATACAAGGGTTTCTCGGGAGCGGGCATGAATACGAACAAGAATGTTTCATCAGTCGTAAAACGCGCGCAGCAGATGCAGGAGGAAATGGAGAAGGTCCAGGCGGAAATCGAGGCAAAGACCGTAACGGCAACGGCCGGAGGCGGCATGGTAACGGTTACCGCGGGCGGCGATAAGGAAATCAAGGAGATTATTATAAAGCCTGAGGTCGTAGATCCGGACGACATAGAGACGCTACAGGATTTAATAATCGTAGCGGTGAACGACGCGATCAAGCAGGCGGAGGAAATGATGGCGGAGGGAATGGGCGCCATTACGGGCGGACTTAACATTCCCGGCTTGTTCTGATACTATGCACGCGTCACAGATCGAAAGCCTCATTGAGAAATTTGAACGGCTGCCGGGTATAGGCCATAAAAGCGCGGAAAGAATAGCGTTTTATATACTTGAAAGCATGTCGGACGACGACGCGCGGGATATGGCCGCGACGATAACGGAGGCGAAAAGCAAGATACATTTCTGCTCGGTATGCCAGAACCTGACTGATACAGACCCGTGTAAAATATGCGGTTCGCCACGGCGCGACAAATCGGTTATATGCGTCGTCGAGCGCCCCGAGGATGTTTCGGCGATTGAGAATACCAACGAATATCACGGGCTTTATCATGTGCTTCACGGCGCGCTGTCGCCTATGGACGGCATATCGCCCGATGATATAAAGATTAACGAGCTGCTGCTGCGTATGACGGACGGCGAGGTTAAGGAGGTCATTATGGCGACCAATCCGACCGTCAGCGGTACGGCTACGGCTGTGTATATTTCAAAGCTGCTCGCGCCGTTTGACGTGAATGTGACGAGGATCGCTCACGGCATTCCCATAGGTTCGGATCTTGAATACGCGGATAAAATGACGCTTATAAAGGCTCTGGAGGGCAGACGGAAAATGTAATACGGTTAAAAGGGGAAATTTGGTTTTCCTCTTTTTTAATTCACAAATTGCGGCCGAGTACTTGAAATAAAAATGAAAAAGTGTTAAAATAAATATGTGTTGTATATTTTTCGCGGGCAATTGTTTTAGGGTAAAATATGGTACGCGAGATTTGCCGCACTTAAATATATGAATGGGAGACAGGTCAATGTTGAGATATTTTACAGCGGGAGAAACTCACGGCAAATGCCTGACCGCGATAATCGAGGGCATGCCGGCGGGAGTTAAGATAGACATCGGGAAGATAAACGCGGCTTTAGCGGCACGGCAGCAGGGCTACGGACGTGGCGGAAGAATGAAGATTGAAAGCGACACGGCGGAAATATTATCAGGCGTGCGCGGCGGATATACGTTAGGCAGCCCGATAGCGATAAGGATCGAAAACCGCGATTGGGCCAATTGGGAGGAAATCATGGGCACGGAGAATGCCGTGCCGAAGCGTGCGGTAACGTGCCCAAGACCGGGGCACGCGGATTTGACGGGCGGCATGAAATATAATCACAGAGATATGAGGAATGTGCTTGAACGCGCGTCGGCGCGGGAAACCGCGGCGCGGGTCGCGGTCGGCGCGCTGGTATCGCAGATGCTTGAGCCGTTCGGGATCGAGTTTAACCGCCGCGTCGCGCGTATAGGCGAGGTTGAGGACGCGGCCGCTGTAAAGGACAGCGCGTTTTATGAGCGCGTGAAAAATTCACCGGTAGGCTTCGGCGATAAAGAGAGCGAGAAGCGCGCGATGGATCATATTGATAAAATAAAGGCCGGCGGCGAAAGTGTGGGCGGAGTTGTGGAAATCACCGTAACGGGACTTCCGCCCGGTTTGGGCAGTTATGTCCATTACGACAGGAAGCTTGACGCAAATTTAGCGTTCGCGGTAATGTCGGTGCAGGCAATCAAGGGCGTGGAAATAGGTATGGGCTTCGGCGTAAGTGAAACATGCGGGAGCGCGGTTCACGACGAGATCGTATATGATAACGGATATCGCCGCCTGACGAATAACGCGGGCGGTATTGAGGGCGGTATGACAAACGGCGAGCCGGTCGTACTGCGCGCCGCGATGAAGCCGATACCGACGCTGTACAATCCGCTGCGCACGGTTGATACGGCGGATAAAACCGAGCGCAAGGCGACAGTGGAACGCTCGGATGTGTGCGCCGTTCCGGCTTGCTCGGTAGTTGTGCGGGCCGCGGTGGAATTTGAGATCGCCAAGGCGTTTGCGGACAAGTTCGGCGGCGATTGCATGGAGGATATCCGCGCGTCATATGACGCGTATATGACAAGGATTAAGGAATTTTAACCGACAAAAGCAAGATGAATGCAGAGGAGGTGAGGATTTGCCGGAGATTGATTTGATAAAACGATGCAAACGCGGCGACAGAAGCGCGTTTGACGAGCTTGTGACGCTGTATCAGTCTCGTGTTGTCAACATGGCGTACGGAATGCTATCCGACAGCGACGACGCGCTCGACGCGGCACAGGAGGTGTTTATACGCGTATATCGCGGCATAGGCGGGTTCCGGGAAAAATCCTCATTTACCACATGGCTGTACAGAATAACGACAAATGTATGCGCCGATTTTTTGAGAAAGCGGCAAAGAGAAGGACATGTAATAAGCCTGAACGATGACGGCGGCGGTGAAACCACGGCGGCGGATGTGCGCGACACAGCGCCGACGCCGGAGGAAAGTGTAGAAATTACCGAGCAGCATAAGGCGGTCAGGGAGGCGCTTGGCATGATAAAGGACGAGTACCGCGAGGTCTTGGTGCTCTATGATATACAAGGATTGAGCTATAAGGCGATTTCAGGGATTTTAAAGATTCCCGAGGGAACTATAAAATCAAGGCTTAACCGCGCTCGGATGAGTCTAAAGAAAATTTTGTCCGAAAACATGGGACTTTTTGAATAAGTCCGCCGCGAAAAACGATATGAAAAAAACGCGTAACCATGCCGTTTGCGGGGTGCTCGCAAATGGAAAATCGATCGGTAATATAAATTACTTTATAGCTGAAAAGCAGGGCGGGGGATTATCCTCCGCCCTGTTTGTATTTATAAATTTATTGTCGGTTTAAGGGTGAAAAAGGATAAATCATCGGCAGCTTCCGAATCGAAATTTTACTTTTGTGGTAAAATATACGAATAAGGAGTTGTTGAGTATGAAAAAAATTACAAATGAGCACATTGAAAATTTCAAAGCCTATCTGCAAAATGAGGAGCGGTCGGACGCGACGGTGGAAAAATATACACGTGATATCGCGGCGTTTTATGAATGGCTTAACGGGCGGGAGGTGGACAAAGGCGCGGTTTTAATGTATAAATCGCGGCTGATCGACACTTACGCGCCGGCGAGCGTCAATTCGATTCTGTCATCGCTGAACAGCTTTTTCCGGTTCATGGATTGGCACGACTGTCACGTGAAAACGCTGAAAATCCAGCGGCAGATTTTCGCAAAAAGCGAACGGGAGCTGACGAAATCGGAATACGAGCGGCTGCTCAATGCCGCGCGGGAACGCGGCAATCAAAAGCTGTACTACCTCATGCAGACATTATGCAATACGGGAATACGCATATCGGAGCTGCGATATATCGATGTAAACGCCGTAAAAACGGGCAAGGCGACGATACGGTGTAAGGGCAAAATGCGAGTGGTGATACTGACCGCGCCGCTTTGTAAAATGCTCAAAGGATATTTGAAGGAGCGCGGCATAACATCGGGCAGTGTGTTTCAGACACGAACGGGAAAACCGCTAAACCGCAGCAATATTTGGCGAATGATGAAGGCCTTATGCGAGAGCGCGGGGGTGTCGAAGGACAAGGTGTTCCCGCATAATTTCCGACACCTGTTCGCGCGCACGTTCTATTCCATTCAAAAGGATGTGGTTCGCCTCGCGGATATTCTCGGCCATTCGAGCATTAACACGACGCGCGTTTACACAATGGAAACCGGCGCCGTCCATCGCCGCCAAATGCAAAAGCTCGGACTGCTCCGGTGCTAAAAAAAGACAACATAACGGAAATTATGTTGTCGAAATAGCCTACATATATTCTGTTACTCGGATTTAACAAACGGAAAGGAAATGAAAAGAGCATGACAAACAAGGCCAATGCGAGCGTAATTCCGCGTTGGTCTGATTTTCATGCCATTTTTTGCCTTTTATAATCAATTTACACTATAAATTCATAAAAATTTAACACAATATATTGACAAATATTGTATTATGCATTATAATATTTATATAGATTTATCTGAGATGGTGTACTTTTGGCAACATAATTTCCGTTATGTTGTTAAAGACAAAAAATTAAACAGAAAGGAAGATGCAAAAATGAAAACAAAACGAATTTTAGCCGCTGTTTTATCGGCGGCGCTGGCAATCACGTCGGCGGCCGTACCGGTGCTGGCGGACGAGAGCGACGACGCTGTTGAATTGGCGGCGGAGTATACGTGGGAAGTCGCCGGCAAAGACGGCTTGACAGCAGAAACTGCGTATGAAATCAGTACAGCGGCGCAGTTTAAAGAATTTGCGGATGCTGTAAACAATGGCACAACATTTAAAGATGTCTATTTTAAACTGACCGATGACATTGATTTAGCGGGAAGTGCTGAGGATCAGTGGGTGCCGATTGGATGGAATACAGGCTCAAGCAGCACCTATAAGTTTCAGGGCGTTTTTGACGGCGGATATGACAATGGCGATGGAAATATCGAATGTCATACTATAAGAGGTTTGTATATTGACGCAACGAATGGTTATGACCGTGTCTACGGCAGATATGGTTTATTCGGCTATGTTGACGGTAAATCTGCGATCGTCAAAAACTTAACCGTATACGGTCAAGTGACGGGCGCGGCTCGTGTAGGCGGAATAATTGGGGATAATACCCAAGGTCAAGTAATCAATTGCCACAGCTATGTCAACGTTGAATCATTAGATGCACGTGAAAACAGTGTCGGAGCTACGGGCGGCGTTGTTGGTATCAATACTATGGGTACCATATCAGGATGTTCTAATAGCGGAAAGGTTACTTGTAAGAATTATGCCGCTGGCGGTATCGTCGGATATAATAATATGGGTAACGTAGAGGAATGTAATAATGAAGGCAATGTTGATGGAGCTACTAAGATAGGTGGTATTGTAGGTAATGATAATGGCGACGGCATAATAAACTGCTATAACACCGGATATATAAAAGGCACAGGCGGTAATAATGCCGGAACCGGTGGTATTATGGGATATAGTAATGGAACTAAAATAAACGGATGCTATAATACCGGTACAGTTGAAGGTACCGTCTCAAATACCGGTGGTATTTTAGGATACAGTAATGGAGTTACGATAAAAGATTGCTATAATCTTGGTAATATTATCGGCGTTAATAATGTTGGAGGGATTTGCGGTCAAGCCAGCGGTCCGAGTGCACATAATATTTCGTCCAGCTTCAATTCCGGAAAAGTCAACGGCAAATCTGATGTCGGCGGCATTATAGGATATTTAACGGCGAGTTTTGGTGACCTGAAAGGTACAATAAGCGATACATATTATGATACTACCAAAACCAATAAAGGTGTAGGCAGCCTAGGCAGAGATATTACATTTACAGAAGACGAAGGGGTAATGGAGCCGTTTGGCGGAGATTTATCAGAGCTTAATGGAAAACTCGGCGACGGCTGGGATTTCAGCGATGGAATCCCGCAGATTACAGAAAACCGCCGTAAGCTTCCGGGCAAAGTTATCATCAACACCAACATCGGTGGCAAGGTTACGGCTGACTGCGGCGATGCCGGCGCAACCGAGGGCGCGACTGTTACTTTGACCGTTCAATGTTCGGAGGGCTACAAACTTGGTGAGATTTCCGCAGTTTCAGGCAGTGAAGGAACTGAGGTTACCTTGACATCTGAGCCGGCCGAGGACGGCAACACCTTGATATATACCTTTGATATGCCCGCGACTGATGTTACGGTTACGGCTACGTTTATGACAACCGAAAACAATGTTGTTGTAGACGTTCCGGCGGTAGGTAAGCCGAGTATAAACGGTGCCGGTGTTGTCGAGGGTATTGATGAAAACACTTTTGCTGAATGGTCCGCGACTGTAAAGGATACAAGCGAGCTTGCAGAATATGGTGACATGATTGCCGATAACAAGCCGCTGATGGATGATGCGAAGGATGCACTTCCTGAAGCTGTGGGTGACGTCTATGTTCACTATGTAACAGATTTGGAATTTGCGCTTTTAAACTATACGGCAACCGAAGAAGACAAGTCAATGAGAATTGATGTCACTCCAATGCGAAGCATTTATGTTTCTACGGAAGAAAATCTTACAAGAGATGAAATTGCGAATTATGGATCAGACCCCGAGATAGAGCAGGTAAGAGGACCAAAAGAAATTACTATCAACAATGATGTAGCGATTACGCTTCCGATTCCTACGAATTTTGCGGAAGATGGAACAAAAATCAGAGTTGAGCACAACCATGATGGCTCGGTATATGTATATCGTCCGGTAGTAAAGGACGGCAAAATCACGTTTACAGCGCATGGATTGTCTACCTTTACGCTGACGCTTAAGGACACCGATCCGACGGTGGCGCTGGAGTTTGAGAACGTCGGTTCGGTTGACAATGCCGAGGTTGCACCTAATGACACCATTACGATTCCGGCTAAGAGCAATGTTGATAAAACAACGTGGAAACTCGCCGATGGAATTGAAGCTTCGGATGTAACAGTGAAGCAGAACGGCACGGAAATCACCCAAAGCACCGGGGAAATTAAGCTTGAATTCGGTTCGAATATTCTTGAAATTCAATCCGGTGGGAATACATATTATGTCAACATCTTCCGCGCCGCACCGGAAAAGCTGTCGCTGTATTTCGTTAAGGGTGACGGTGCGCGTGAATATAATATCGTGCTTAAAGCTCCCGGAGATGAAGTTATCCATCGTCTGAATACGGCGGATCTGACGTTTGAGCTGACATCGGATGGTAGTACAGCGCTTACGCCGGAGGACGGAATGGCATATAATATTACAGCGGCGGAAGGTATTGATTTGATCGACGCCGGAGACGGGCGCTATGAATTCCACTTCGCGGGCAAGGACTTTGAAGAAGGTACGCCCGATACTTTGAACGAGATTACGCTCGGCACGGTGAAATTCACGGGTTACAGCGATAACAAGGTTGTATTTAAGGTTAAGACTGATATTGACCCTGATACCAATATCGTTCACGCGACAACGGAGGATGATAACATCGTTTCCGATTATGTGGTTAAAGGCACTGAGGAGTTGCCGGCAGGCAAGGGTGAGCTTGGGGTAAATACAGATTTGGATGATGATAGCAATACGTATCTTGGCACAATCACCGATACCTTCGGTGTGGAGCAGCAGGATGTTACGATTAACGTAATGTTCCCGAATAAACTTGCGGAAGGTGTTGAAGACGACTACATCAAGGACATGACTGTGACCGTTGAGGGCGGTGCGGCGTTCAAGAGCACGATCCCGCTTGGTAATTATGGCGAAGGATCTGATCCTGCTATTAAGGTGCCTGAAGGTGCAAACGGAGTAACTTCAATCAAGGCAATGGGATTTGATTACACAACGCAAAAAGCTCCGGAAGCAGATGCTGAGCCAAACGCGAACGGATACCAGATTAATATGACCGTTCCCGTACCGGCCGACACGGGCGCGCGCTATACATTCACATTCAAGGGCGCGGGTTATCGTACATACAGCGTTGACGCAGTGATTAAGGGCGGCAGCACGGGACCGCATGTGATTAACGTTTGGAATAACGCGATGGACAGTGACGTAACCGTTACAGCGTCCGACGGCTTCAAGGATGTACAGGAGAAGGTGACATTCCTTGCGGGCGATATTGACGACAGCAAGTATATTGATCTGTATGACTTATCGGCGGCGGTCGCGTACTTCGGAAAGACTGGCTCGGATATGAGCGGTTATGTTCAGTACGACTTGAACCGCGACGGAGCGATCGATTCAAAGGATATAGCTATGGTACTCGTATCATGGAATAAGTAAATAAATGGGTGCGCGGAACAGCTGTTCCGCCCCTTTCAGACCGCGTGAGCTTTAGCTTGCGCGGTGTGAAAGGGTTGCTGCCCGTAACATTGATAATTATCCCGAAAGGGTTAATTATACGCCAAAATTTTTTTATTTTCATGATCTATCTTCCAAAGATGGAAAGGCGCCGCGGGATGAAAATCCCGCGGTTGTCCTTTGTTTGGGGAAAAATCCCATAAGCGGCATTGCAACGGCGGTTTATTTGGAGCTGAGTACGCACGCGGTCATTACACGCGAGATAATCCCGTATCCAGAGCCGTTATTTCCTCAATCACTGTATTAACCGGAATTTTCCCGACGAAAGCCAGTTAGGGTCAAATTAGGGGCAAAACAACAAAAAAATAGCTCAAAACCGCAGTTTTAAGCCATTTTTTATGGCGGAGAAGGAGGGAAACCCTTCAGTCTCTCGCGTGGCCTTCCAACCCAGTGTTTATGCGGCTTTGCGGCTTTTGATAGCGTTGTGTCACATTGCCGTTTCGGGCAATTTTACGCAAAAAAGCTGAGTTATTGTCTCGCTTGCAAATATAAATCAATATCCTCCACAATATACTGCGCTCCGGTGGTGTGCAGGACGTCATAGCAGGATTCCAGATAGTCAAGCACATTATATTTATCAAACAACTCCACAGTCTTGCCGCCGCTAAGATTATGTTTGCTTTTATATTGTTCAATGCAAAAGGTTTTAAACAGTAACGTATCGCTCATCGTGATTCCTCCTGACATTAATATTCGGGAAAATCTATTGCTCCCGTAGCCATTTCCTCCTGATACAGCTCAAATAGCTTTGTAACACTGAATTGCCACACCTTTGTGTTTTCATTTTCGAGCATATTGTATAGTTTGGATTTATACAGCTTGGAAATTGCCGCATCCGCGCTTATATTTTCGCTTTCTGAAATTTTAGCAGCCAACGCGGATGTTATCATAGGCAGTATACCAATCAATTTATTTTCGTCCATATCGTACCTCACAGTTTAGCAGAGTCAATAAATTACTGATTGAATTATAGCATACATGCCATATAATAGCAAGATTAAATCACGATGCTTTTTACGCTATTTTAGCAGCCAGTCAATTATATTGATTTGCCTAATACCGTCATAATTGGAGCCTTTGCCGATTTCGTCAAGCGTCAGAAGTGTTTTCGGGTAATTATCCCTGATTGCCTGCAATGGCGCAAGCTCGCGCTTTAATGTGTGTTCATCAAGAACGCTGGCGCAAACCTGATAATATTCCGTTTCGCCCATACCGGTCGCGACAAAATCCACCTCTTTTTCCGCTACCTTGCCGATATTCACCCGGTTTTTTCTTCTCAATAGTTCAAGATAAACTACATTCTCCAATAAATGCCCGATGTCGCTTGCAGACTGCGTTATGATAAGATTTCTTATACCTGTATCCACAAAATAATATTTGCCGAATGTCTTTAGATATTGTCTGCCCTTTATATCATAACGTGTTGCGTTATACAATATATAACTGTCCGTCAGCGCCCTGAGGTACGCGTCCACGGTATGAGTGGAGATTTTCCTGCCCGCCGATATTAATGTGTCGCTTATTTTCTTGGTGGATATAGGGCTGCCTACGCTTGACGCGACGGTTTTCAGGATATTTTCCAGGACGGCAACATCATTTATTTTTTC
>CANQYQ010000005.1 GCA_947628155.1 uncultured Clostridia bacterium | reverse complement strand
TACGACTGATTGCTGCCGTTCGACGCGCTGATATTAAACGGCGAGTCTACGCGATAATTTGCCTCGGTAAGACCCGCGCTGCCATAACTCACGCCGCCCGCCCAGTTGTTTGCGTTAAGCGAGTCACTGTATGGCGTTCCGTCCGGCTTCATAACCTTGTTGCCGGTCAGATAAAATCTGTAATTTTCCGGCGCTGTTCCGCTGTTTATATTTAAGAAATTGTAGCTTTTGCGCGTAGACGGTCCGGCTTTGAGATAATTGTTTACATAATTAAGATGACCGAGTGTGCCGTAGGCGGTTTGATAACCCCAGTTGTAGATCACGTTATTTACAAAATCCATCGTATTGGAGCCGCCCACCTTGCCTCGGAAATTACGTGAAAGGCTGTGCGCGAGTATGTTGTGGTGCCATGTGTTGTTGTTGCTTCCGAACATAACGCCGAATCCGTGCGCGCCTTTGGAGTGGTACGATACGCAGTTTGACGGGCCGATAATCGTGTACTGCACCGTCTGACTGCTTGATGAATACAAGCCGAACTGCTCGTCGTTCGCCCAGCCTATGGAGCAGTGGTCGATTATGGAATTTGAGCCCTTCGAGCCGCCCCACGCGTCGTAATCCGAGTCCTTTCCCTTCTCGCCGGGGCGCGACGCGATAAACCGCGCTATTGTATTATCGCCGCCGAACGCGAATTTTCCGCCTCTGAGCGTAATGCCCTTGCCGCCCGGAGCGGTTTGACCCGCGACCGTTACATTCCCGGCGCATGAGATGTCGGATTTTAAATTGATCGTACCGCCCACGTCAAATACGACTATTCTTCCCGTATGCGCCACCGCGTCGCGAAGCGAGCCCGTGCCGGAATCGTTTAAATTTGTGACGTGAACGACAGTGCCGCCGCGTCCGCCAGTGGCAAATTTTCCGCCGCCCTCCGCGCCCGGAAACGCCGGAAGCGGGTCTGCCGCCGAAACTGTCATTCCATGTGGAATTAAAGGCGCAATTATAAAAAGCGCCAATGCTAAAGCAGCTAATTTTTTCATAAAAATCTCCCCCCTGATTTCTCTCTGATAAAATTATACACTTTCTTTTGCGCCGCGTCTATTGACATAAGTGTAAATAATATCATATCCTGTATGTGCAATGCGCCCAAACCGGACAACAAAATCCATAATATGTAAATCACTTCCGTATCCGAATACGCAAATCCAGCGCCGTTTCGGCAATTTTGGGTGTGCCGGGACGCCGCCGTTAACGGGTAGCTTTCTCATAAATGAAAAGCTCCGATTAGGCGTATTATGCCGTAATCGGAGCAATAGTATTACATAATCGTTTTCACATTTCACGGGCCGGAGAAAAAAGACAAAAGATAAAATTACAATTAATCAATATTCCATGCTTCATGTGCGGCCCGGCCAATTTGTTGATGAGTCCGGGATCTATGCCGGACTTACCATGCTTTTTAATTTCTCGTACGCCTCGCGCGCTTCGGATTCATACTGGGGGTAAATTATATAAAGCTCCAAATCGTCCATAGTGTCCCAAGCCTCGGACGATGATTCTAATTGTACTTCGCCTTTATACAGAGAGAGCAGAAAATCATCTTCGTCCAGCAGCTTGTTAAGATTACTGTATGAATAGGCCTTCTCATATCCCGTTCCGTATTTTTCGGACGCAACCACGTCAGTCAGCGCTTCCATGAGTATATCGTATCTAAAATTGCCGAATTGACTTTTTGAATATATCATAGACTGCGGCGTATCATATACAAAATGAGCCATTTCATGTATGAATACCATTTTACCTCTTTCTTTTGTCTTTTCACCGTTTAGATATATGGCGTTGCTTCCGTCGGAAAAGTTCTTTTGAAAACCGTATAATGTCTCTCTTAAATCATCGTCATACAGTGAGTATACGAATATCGGCGGAGAGTCCAGGCCGTATTTTTCCAAAGCTATTTTTTTTAATATATTATAATAATCCGGAGCCGTTTCCTGCAAGGAAACGGATTTTATTTGATATGTTTTGCCCTCATATAAAATGGTGGTCAGAGGCTGTTCCGCTTCCGATGCCTGCGCAGTGGCGCTTAGTCCCATAAGCACCGCGCTTATGAGCAAACATGTCAGTGCCTTTTTCATTTTGTATTCCCCCTTTTTGATATATTTATTTTATCATATTATTTCATTTTTTCAAACTAAAATTTTTTGGACATATTGATCCTTATGCTCGTCATCCGATGGGGCCGAGAAAACGTACCGCCCGGCGCCGACCTCATGCGTCTTGCCGCCGAATTTGATTACGGCGGCGGAGTTTGGCGGAACGGTGCATCTGAGCGTAACGGTATCGCCGTTTATCTCCCATGCGCTTTCGATTTTCCCGTACGGCGAAATGTGATATCCTTTCGCGTGTTTCAGGCTTCCGCCGATAATCGGCGCGATCCCGATTTTTTTATACCCGGCCTCGATCGGCGATATTCCGATAACCGTTTCAAACAGCCATTCGCCGATGGCGCCGTAGGCGTAATGATTAAACGAATTCATCTCCGCTTTGCCGAATGTGTCTGTTTCCGCAATGTATGAATCCCAGCGTTCCCATACGGTCGTCGCGCCGTTTTTCACGCTGTAAAGCCAGCTCGGATTTTTATCCTTGAGAAGAAGCGAATATGCGGTATCGGCGCTTTTTGTTTCCGTCAAAGCGGGATTTAAATGCGCCACGCCCAAAAATCCGGTGGTAAGCGTACCGCCGCTCCGCTCGACAGCCGCGCGAAGGAATTTGCCCATTTTCCGTTTAGTGTCCCCATCGACAAGGTTGAACCTCAGCGCGACGCTGTACGCTGTCTGACTCGGCGGATTTTGTGTGTTTTCCGCGTAATAGGTTCTGTTTATGCCGTCCTTTGACATCTCACCCCAATACGCGATCGAACCGTCATCCTTTACCCACGCGTCGCAAAAGGCCTGACGCACCCTTTTGAATAAGTCCGAATACATTTTACTGTCCCCGGACTTGCCGAGCACGTCCGCAATTTTGTGCATAAGGCTTAAAGTGTGCGCGGAATACGCCGTCGCGGTAAGGATAAACGGGGTTGATTGGTCAAAGGTGAGATGATCGCCGCGCCGCTGCTGTATTTGAATGTACGGCTCGCGGGAGAGGTCGGACCCCTCGGGGACACTAATCCCGTCAACAATCCGCAAACCGTTGTTTCTGTGTGCGCGGTCCATAATATAACCAACCCATTTTTGCATAACATGATAATTATCGGCCAGGATTTTAGTGTCCCCGTAAGCTCTGTACATTTCCCAAGGAATAATTACCGACGCGTCGCCCCAACCCAGACATCCGTCAGGGCGGTTGTCGCCGCCCAACGGCGCGGTGTCGGGCACCGCGCCGTTTTTGTTATAGCGCGTTTGCGCGTCGGCAATATCCGTAAGCCATTTGCCGGTAAACGCAAGCACGTCCATGTTATATGCCGCGGTGCGTGAAAAAACCTGCGCGTCGCCCGTCCAACCCATGCGCTCATTGCGCTGCGGACAGTCGGTAAAAACGAGCAGGGAATTGCCGGCCTGCCCCCAGACAATATTTTTATAAAGCCGGTTCACGCTGTCGTTTGAGCACTCGAAAAATCCTGTCTGTTCACATGTATTCGACAGCGCGAATCCTTCAACGCTTATTATTTCGATATTTTTAGTGTCCCCGCTTATTTCGATATAACGGAATCCGTGGGATGTAAACGACGGTATAAACGTTTCCTCATCACCGCCGCGCGCTATATATATATCCGTGTTATACGCGGCGCGGAGATTTCTTAAATAAACCTCGCCGTTTTTATACCTCATTTCCGCGTAGCGCAGCTTAATTACGCTCCCGCGTTTCCCTTTCAGGCGGACTTTTACTGTCCCCACGATATTCTGACCGAGGTCGTATATATGTCTGCCCCGCGGATGCTCGCCGATATAATCGGCTCTTTGCCGCGCGTATATTTTTGACAGAGGTCCGTTTTGCGCGCAGAGCTTAAACGTCTCGGGTTCTTTAAATCTGCCGTTGACCGGGGACACAAAATCATCATTCGGTATCACGCCGCATTTTTGCCATATGCTTTCATCTAAATCGTTACTGTCAAGCTCACGACGCGCGTCGTAAAATTCACCGTTTAAATAATCGTCATACAAAACAGGGCCGCGGTCGGTAAACAGCCATGAATTGTCGGTGACGATCACTTTAGTGTCCCCATTTTCATAGGTAAGGACAATTTTCGCAATAAACGAATTTTGCGTGCCGTAAACCATAGGCATTCCGCCGTAGCCGACAAAACCGCTGTAATAACCGCTGCCGACCGCCGCGCTGATGATATTTTTGCCCATTTTCAGCTTGTCCGTAATATCGTATGTCTGATACATTATCCGCATATGGTAATCGGTAAACCCGGGATTATAAAAGCTTTCGTTTACGCGGCCGCCGTTTACAAACAAATCATAAACGCCGCGTGCCGCCGCGTAAACCCGCGCCGATTTTAGTGTCCCCGACACATTTATTTCCCTTCCGACATTTACGGCCGGAACGGCGCTTGTGAGTGAAAATGCGTTCTCCACATAAAGCTTGCCGTTTTGAACGCGGCCCAGATACGCGCAGTTTGAACGGTCATTGTCAAATCCGTCCTCGATAAGTGTCACCGGCTTGTCTTCAAGCGCTTCGATTTTTAAGTTATCATATATTGCCGTACCCTCGTCCTGCTTAAAGCCGAATAGGAACATGCGCTGGCGATACGGCTTCAGCGGATCCGCTTCGGGGATGAGCGGCTCGGAATTTATCACGGCTTCGCCGTTTATCAAAACCGTAACATTTTCCTTATCGACGTCTATTGTCAGACGGTTTTCCCCGGCAGTCCCGCCGGATATAGCGCTGCCGGGAATTTCGTAACCGTTTTCGCGCCCGCGTATAACATGCGTTTCGCGAACGCCGGATCCATAGCTGCCGTCGCGCACATTATCGCTGTTTTCGTATACATACACGCGCCGCGTGTTTAAATCAATATCGATCCGGAAGTAGTCCTCGAAGCTGCGCGCCGCGATTATAATTCCGCAGCGCCCGTCCGGGGCGGAGAAATCGACGTTTACGCGGTAACGGCGCACGCCTCCGACGTTGTATGTTTTATAGGGCGCGCCGATCCATTCCGCGCCGCTCCACGCGCCAAAATCGGAGCATAGCAGGCCCGTTTCAAAATACGCGGTATCGCTTTTATATTCCGCGCCGTTTTCGTCGGTTAATATGACGCGCCAAAAATAACGGCGCGACGGCGCCGTTTCGCCGCCGTATTCAATGCCGAACTGCTCATTTGAAGCGACTGTACCGCTGTCCCATATTATATTTTCCACGCTGTCCGATACGATTATCCTGTACGCCGTCTGCGCCGCGCCCGTTTCCTTCGAGCTCGTCTTCCATGAAAAAACCGGCTTAGCGTCTATGCCGACGGGATTTACCATATTATTCACTCGTAAATCGTACGCTTGTTTATCCATTTGACTTCTCCTTTGACGATTTCCTTATATTATAGTTAATTTGGCATATTATGTCAATATAAATCGGCAAATTTTCCGACAAACCGAAGCCGCGGAAATTTATAACATAAAACCATTTACATTTTCTCATAAATGGTATATAATTTTATAAGTACCAAAAATAACGGAGGTAGCAAAAATGGGAAAGCTATTCGGAACGGACGGAATACGCGGCGTGGCGAATACGGAGCTCACGGCGGATCTGGCATTCAAAACAGGCCGGGCGGGCGCGTACGTATTAACAAAGCACGCGTCGCGGCGTCCGAGAATTTTAATCGGCAAGGACACGAGAAAATCGGGAGATATGCTTGAGGCGGCCTTGACGGCGGGTCTGTGCTCGGTCGGAGCGAAGGTAATACCGCTCGGCATTATTCCTACGCCGGCGGTCGCGTATCTTACGCGCAAGTACAAGGCGGACGCGGGCGTAGTTATAAGCGCGTCGCATAATCCGTGCGAGTATAACGGCATTAAATTTTTCAACTGCGACGGCTACAAATTAAGCGACGGCATTGAAAACGAGATCGAGTCGTACATACTCGGTGAAAATCAGATAACCGATTTGCCCACGCATGGTAAAATAGGTTATGTAAGCGCGAACCATAACGCGGTCGAGGATTATGTTTCGTTCGCGATTTCGACGATCGACTGTCGTCTCGACGGTATGAAAATCGCAATCGACTGCGCAAACGGCGCGGCGTATCAGACGGCGTTCAAGGCCTTAAACAAGCTCGGCGCGCAGGTTGAGGCGATCCATAATACGCCCGACGGCGTAAATATCAACGACCAGTGCGGTTCAACGCATATGGCGAGCTTGCAGGCGTACGTTACGTCGATCGGCGCGGATGTGGGTATCGCGTTCGACGGCGACGCGGACAGAATGCTGGCGGTTGACGAAAACGGCAGCATTATCGACGGCGACCAGGTTATGGCCGTTTGCGCCGATTTTATGCGCAAGCAGGGAAAATTAAAACAGAATACGCTTGTCGCGACGGTTATGAGCAATCTCGGTCTGTTTAACGCGGGCAAGAGGATGGGCATAAACATTCCGCGCACCAAAGTCGGCGACCGCTATGTGCTTGAGGAAATGCTCGCGAAGGGATATAATATCGGCGGCGAGCAGTCGGGACATATTATTTTCCTTGATTATAACACCACGGGCGACGGACTTGTAAGCGCGCTGCAATTCTTATCGGTGCTTAAAAAGACAGGTCAGAGGGCGTCTGAGGCGGCGTCGATCGTGCGCGTACTGCCGCAGGTGCTTAAAAACGCGGTCGTTAAGCCGGAGCATACAATCGACTATATGGACAACGCCGAGATAAGCGCCGCGTGCCGCGCGCTTGAGGAGGAGTTTGCCGACAGCGGACGCGTGCTTATACGTGCGTCGGGCACGGAACCGCTTGTAAGAGTTATGATCGAAGGCGATGATATTGAATACATAACACAAAAGGCCGCGGAGCTTGCGGAGATGATTGAGCGGATTTTGGGATAATTATGTGAAAATCCAACAAAAATGTATTGACCTAAGGGCGTATTTGATGTTATTATATATAATACAGTAAATTATTTGTATTGATGCCGTATATCGGCGATACAATGAAAGGAGTATAAAAATTATGTTAGTTGAAACAAAAGCAAAAATCGGTGTGTTCTCGATCGCGCTGGGCGCGTATTTGCCGCAGTTCCCGTCGCTCGTACCGGAATTTGAAGCGCAGTATGACGCGTTCAAAAAGACTCTTCCGGATTCGGTTGAAATTATTGACGGCGGCATGGTTACGACGAAGGAGCTGTCACAGGCGGCGGGCGACAAGTTCCGCGCGGCCGATGTTGACCTCGTTATCGTTCAGCTTCTTACATACGCCACTTCATATAATATGCTCCCGGCTGTCCGCGATCTTGACGTGCCGGTTGTGCTGGTAAACATCCAGAAGAAGAAAGCTCCCGATTACGCGAATACCGACACCGCGACATGGCTCGGCGAGCTGTACGCATGCGGCGCCGTGGGCGAAATGGTGGCGGATCTTGAGCGCGCGGGCAAGCGCCACGCCGTAATCACAGGCGTTGTAGAGGGCGGAGATCCTTATGTTCAGGCTGAAATTGAGGACTGGTGCCGCGCCGCGCAGGTGCGCCGCCGCTTCCGCGACACTAACCTCGCGCAAATAGGCCGTCCGTACCCGGGCATGATGGATCTGTATATCGACGAAACAAATCTGTACCACAGAATGTTCCTCTATACCAAGCAGTTTGACTGGGAAAAGATGTGGGCAATAGCCGACGATATCACCGACGAGGACGCTATCCGCGCGAAGGCGCAGGATATCCTTGACACCTTCGATATCGAGGGCGGCGGCACGATCGAAAAGGTTTGGGATATGGCGAAGTACGTTGTCGCGTTCGAGCAGTGGGTCAAGGACGAGCAGATCGCGTTTATCGCTTCGCACTACGACGGCTTCGCGCAGGGCAAGGCGGGCGTGCTCGACAGTATGCTTATCCCCGCGTTCTCGATGCTTATAAAGCAGGGCGTTGCATGTGCCGTTGAGGGCGATATTAAGGTTTCAATGGCGATGAGCATTCTGAAAACCATTTCGGGCATGGGCCAGCTTTCCGAGATGTACTCGATCGACTTTGACAAGGATATCTGTATAATAGGCCACAGCGGCTCGGGCGACGCGGACATTTCCGCGAAGAAGCCGACGATGAAGATCGTTCCCGTGTTCCACGGCAAGACGGGCGGCGGCTATCTGACGCAGTTCTACCCGCATCTCGGTCCGGTTACGTATCTCGGAATCACGCAGGACAAGGACGGCAATTTTAAATTCGTCGCTGCCGAGGGCGTAAATGAGGAGGGTCCGATCTTCACATTCGGCGATACGAATATGCGTACGCGCTTCACATGCGGTGCTAGAGAGTTCTGCAACAAGTGGAGCGAGGCGGGCCCGACGCATCATATGGCGGCGGCCGCCGGCAGACATATCGACACGATTTTGAAGGTCGCCAAGATTTTCAATGTCCCGGTTGATGTTATTACAAGATAAGAAAAGCTGAAAATTATAGGATGAATTGCTTTTATTGAAAAATGGGGTTGTAATTACAGCCCCATTTTTGCGTTATATCTGACGATCTTAAACTGTCCTGTCCACTCTTAAATCAATAATTCTCAGCGTGGATCTCGAAGAAGCTCTGCGGATGATTGCAAACCGGACATACCTCCGGCGCTTTTGTGCCCACGCAGATATGACCGCAGTTGCGGCACTCCCAAACCTTAACCTCGCTCTTTTCAAATACCTGCGCAGTTTCGATATTCTTTAACAGCGCACGGTAACGCTCCTCGTGATGCTTTTCAATCTCCGCTACCGCGCGGAATTTTTCCGCAAGCTCGGTAAAGCCTTCCTTCTCCGCCGTATCCGCGAAGCCCGCGTACATATCCGTCCATTCATAATTTTCGCCGTCCGCCGCGTCCTTCAGATTTTCCGGCGTAGAGCCGATGCCGTACAATTCCTTGAACCACATCTTCGCATGCTCCTTCTCGTTGTCCGCTGTCTTTAAGAACAGCGCCGCCATCTGCTCGTAACCCTCCTTCTTCGCCTTCGACGCGAAGTAGGTGTACTTGTTCCTCGCCTGAGACTCGCCCGCGAACGCCGCCTCGAGGTTCTTTTCCGTCTGTGTTCCCGCATACTTGTTTGTTTTCATTTCCGTTACCTCCTCTAATTTGTCTCCGGTCGATTTGCACAGCGGGCAAACCGCCTCGCCCTCAGCGGCTTGGAATACTTTGCCGCATACCTTGCACCTGTACGTTTTCATCTTTTTACCGTCCTCCTTTATTTTGTGTTTTACAATGGCCGTCTTTCCGGCATATCCGCGCCGTTTACCGCATCTGCGGCCGCGCGGAATACGAACTCCGCGTTCAATGTGATTTTTCCGCCTTTTTTACGCATTCCGGACACAGACCCTCGAAAATCGTTCTGTGCCGCTCCACACTGAATCCGGTTTTAGTCTCAACCGCCTTGTCATACGTATCCTGATACTCGATGGGCGCGTCGATAACAATTCCGCAGCCGGTGCAAAACATATGATAATGGCGGTCGGTACGCAAATCATAACGGTCTGCGGAGGGGACCTTAACATGCAGAATTTCCCCGTCTCCGGCAAGTACGCTAAGATTGCGGTATACTGTGCCGCGGCTTATTTTATCATCCTTGCCGCGCGCGTCAAGATAAATTTCGTCCGCGCTCGGATGGTCGCGTCTCGCGCGCACCGCGTCAAGCACAAGCTGCCGCTGCCGCGTACGCCGCTTTTGCTTCATTCCGCACCCCTCCTTCCGTCACGATATGCCACTATTAGGACTTAATCCTATTATATATTAAAATGAAGGCCATGTCAACACATTTTTGTGAAATAGAAAAAAGAAACGCCGCCGCTATTCCATCAGACTGGCGAAAAGCCAAAGTAGGCTGATACGAAAAGCGCGGCGAAATCATATACGCTCTGATCATAACTTGCTTCTGTAATATATTCAAATAAATAATGCTCCGGCGAATCCGCCATTCCGGTTTACCGGTTCTTGAGCTTACGCAGTTCATCGCTGTACTTGCCGTTATATATCCAAGCCGCGCCGCCCGTAATATTAGGTACAACTATAATATCGTCATCATAAACAACCGCGCCGCCGTTGATTGGAACATGTCCGCCGAACCGCTTGTTTGAAGCTGCTTTGCACGAGCAGAAATATACAAATACGCTCCACATCATCATTATAACCGCAAATATAACCGCTGTCAGCTTAATTCCAAACAGTATGCGAACATTTTGGCAATACGGATAAACACCCTTCGTGAACAGAAGCGAAGCGACATACACGGCCGCGAGCGTTATTAGAGTTCCGCATAAACCGCCGGCGGCCGCGCTTAATATATCGCGAAGCGTAAGCCGCACATTTGAACGGCGTATAATAAATCCGCACAGTGATCCGTACGCCGCGATGATTATGAGCATTGCGGCAAATCCGATATTTGTGTCCGACAAGGCTTTCAGGAACGGATACGCAAGGCATAACGGCGCCGCCGCGGCTGCCGCCCAAATTTCAATACCGTATCGGCAGTTAAACGGCATACGATAGGCTTTATTTATATTTTTCCCGATTTCCGCCGGGTCACCCATCATTGCCACAGCCTGTTCTGTCGTAAAACCTTCGCTCTCCTTGATTTCGTATATATGTGACGATAGTTCATCACGTATATCATTGTGTATACTACGGTATTTTACGTGCCGGCATACCTCTTCCAAAAAATCATATAATGTCATTTTAAGCACCTCCCAGAATTTTCCACATCGCTTCGGAATACGTTTCCCATTCGCGCCGCTTATCCGTAAGCATTGCACGGCCCGTTTCGGTTATTTTATAGTATTTTCTCCGCCGCCCGTCCGCGCTGTCCTGCCAATACGCTTCAACCTCGCCGGCTTTTTCAAGAGCGTGGAGGATCGGATATATAGTACCCTCCTTAAAGTCAAACGCTCCGTCCGAAACCAGCTTTAACCGCTGTATAAGCTGATATCCGTACATATCTTCATTCGATAGCTGCGCTATCAAAAGAGTCGGTATGCTTCCTTTTATAAGCTCTTTTCCTATTTTCAACTTCCGCGCCTCCTATACATATGTAATCTATGTATATAGTATCACTATGCATAAGATCTGTCAATATGTTTTTTGGAAAATATTAAAAATTTTGTATGTAAAGGGTGTATTTTTATAAGCGGACGTGAGGTCGTATAGGCGGCGGCAGCAGCGTGAGAAGACCGGAGCACCGTCCCCTGCTGTGCCGCACCGCCGTAAGCGTTGCTGCGATAAACATAAATTTATTTCAACCCATTTTTTATCAACGCCGTATTGATTTTTCGGCGGGAATTTTATATAATGGATATAACAAAATATATTCGGAGAGGTGATAACATGACCTATGACATAGAATACCTGCGGCTTTTATCGGAGCAGTATCCGTCGATAAAATCCGCGTCATCGGAGATAATACGGTTACAATCGCGGCAGAAGCTGCCGAAGCTTACGGAGCATTTCATGAGCGATATCCATGGCGAATACGAGTCGTTTCTGCATATTTTAAAAAACGCGTCGGGCGTTATCAAGGACAAAATTACCTCGATATACGGCTATACCTTATCCGAAAGCGACCGTGAAACAATTGCGACGATCATATATTATCCCGAGCGCAAGCTTGATTATCTGAAGCGTCAGGGACAATGTACCGACGACTGGTACAGGATCACCCTGAACCGCCTTATCGAGATCTGCCGCTGTGTTGCGTCAAAATACACGCGCGCGGGCGTGAGAAGCCTATTGCCGGAAACGTTCGGCGACCAGATCGAGGAGCTTATAAACATCAGCACCGAATACGGGGCCGACAGGGTCGATTATTATAACCGTTCCATTTCGAGCATTGTGGAGCTCGGGCAGGCGGACGCCTTCATCATAGAAATTTCCAATTTAATACAGAATCTCGCGATAGGCAGGCTGCATATTATCGGCGACATATTCGACCGCGGGCCGCGTGCCGACATTATCCTCGACCACCTTATGCGTTATCACAGCGTCGATATACAGTGGGGGAACCATGACGTGCAGTGGATGGGCGCGGCGGCGGGGTCGTTAGCGTGTATCGCGAACGTGCTGTCCATTTCGACGCGGTACATGAACTTCGACTGCCTCGAGGACGGCTACGGGATCATCATGCGTCCGCTTACGGTGTTCGCGATGGAAACATACGGCGACGACCCGTGCGAATGTTTTATGCCAAAGAATGTCAACAAGGTGTCGATCTCGCAGCATGATGTAAAAATCTGGGCAAAGATGCATAAGGCGATCGCGATCATTCAGTTTAAGCTTGAGGGACAGGCGATAAAGCGGCACCCGGAATTTATGATGGATAATCATTTGCGGCTCGATAAGATCAATTTCGAGGACGGTACGGTCGGCTTCGAGGGCCATACATACAAGATGAAGGACATGAATTTCCCGACGATTGACCCCGCCGACCCGTATAAGCTTACGAACGAGGAAACGGAGCTTATGGATTCGCTTCGGACGTCGTTCCTGCATTCGGATAAATTACAGCAGCATGTGCGGTTTTTGTACCGTTCGGGCAGTATGTATTTGTGCACGAACAATAACCTGCTCTATCACGGCTGCGTGCCTATGAACCCCGATGGAACGTTTACCGAGGTCGAGCTTTGCGGAAAGAGGGTGAGCGGTAAATCGCTGCTCGATATATGCGAGAAATTCGCGCGCGACGCGTATTACGTCCGCCGCGGCAATCCCGAGCACGAATACGGCCAGGATTTTCTGTGGTTTTTGTGGTGCGGACGGTTCTCGCCGCTTTACGGCAAGAATAAGATGACCACCTTCGAGCGGTACTTCCTTGACGAGGAGGAGCCGAAGGAGGAGATAAAGGACGCGTATTACAAGCTGTATGAGAACCCGGAGATATGCGATAAAATACTCGCGGAGTTCGGCATAGACCCGGACTCGTACAGCCATATAATAAACGGGCATGTGCCGGTGAAGCTTAAAAAGGGGGAAAGTCCGGTAAAGGCGAACGGCAAGCTGCTTGTAATCGACGGCGGCATGGCGAAGGCGTATCAGCCTCAGACGGGCATAGCCGGATACACGCTGCTGTTTAACTCGCACGGACTGCTCTTATCGGCGCACGAGGCGTTTGAGTCTGTGGAGCGCGCGATCAAGGACGAGAAGGATATGTATTCGACGCTCGACACGATCGATTTCGCGCCGTCACGGCTGCTCGTCGAGGATACAGACACCGGTAAGCAAATACAGCGCCGGATAGACGCGCTTCACGCGCTCGTTGAGGCGTACAGAAAAGGTACAGTAAAGTAAAGGAGACAAAGATGATAAAATATAAACATCAGCCGCTTGAAATAAAATCCACCGTTCCTAACGGTAATTACGAGGTTACTCTCGATATAACGGCGCATTCGGACACATCCTTGACCGTATATTCGCAGAACCGCCGTTTTATGGCGGAGGATATAGAAATGCGCGCGGGGGAGAAGAGGGAGATCAAATTTATCGTAAACGTATGCGACTATATCCGCCGTGACGCGGCGCACAAGGTTGACGGCGTTGAAATTTATATCGCGTGCGACGGCGATATTACGGTGACGTCGGCAATATCGCCCGTAGATGTGCCGACGCTGTGGATCATAGGCGACTCCACCGTGACCGACCAGCCTGCCGAATACCCCTATGACCCCGAAAAGACGTACTGCGGCTGGGGTCAGGTAATGCCTTTGCTGCTGTCGGAAGAGATAGCGGTGTCAAACCACGCCGAGTCCGGCGCGACAAGCGCGGAAACAAAGGCGGTGCATTTTAACGCGATAAAGGACAAAATCAAAGCGGGCGATTTCCTGATGATGGAATTTGGTCACAACGACCAAAAGCTTCCCGAGCTTGACGCGTTCGGCGGATATGCCGACGGCCTGCGGTATTTTGTAAAATACGCGCTCGATAAAGGCGCTAAGCCGATTGTCAATTCGCCGATAAACCGTATAATTTTTGGCAGTAACGGAAAAATATTCAACCTGTTGGGTGATTACCGCGACGCGGCGGAGCGGGTCGCGGAGGAATTTAACGTGCCGTTTATTGATATGTGGACGGCGACGACGGACTTTTTCGAACCGCTCGGGCTTTACACGTCGAAAAAATATTTCCGTCACGACGGCGCGGAGCAGGATTATACGCACACTAACGATTTGGGCGGCGGGATAGCCGCGCGGCTTTGCGCGGGACTTATTGCCAAGGCGGGAATTGAAGGACTGTCTGACAAGGTGCTCGCGGACAGAACGGAGATCGAGGAAATCGAACCCGACCCAAATGCGCCGTTCGAGACGAACGCGCAGGAATTTGAGCGGCTTAAAACGCTCGGCGTGGGCGGCGTTCCGGCTGATATCGACGAGGATATTTCACACATATAAACGGAGCGCGTTCAAATAAAATCGCGTCTTTTCGGCAAAATTTTGCCTATACTTTGTTAAAGCTCCTTGACTTACGTCAGTAAGACCGCGGATGTTCGCCTTGTCTGAGATGCAAATCTATTTTATGTGAACACTAAAAAAATGGGCGCGGATGTGATAATTTCCGCCCGATACGGGAAAGCTTTAAGTGAATACTCGAATCGGGAGGTAATGGCAATGAACGCGGCTGAACTAAAGGCGCATTTTTATAAACGATTTACAGGTGAAAGCGGTATTGTGACATTTGCGCGCGCCGGTCTGCCGTGTTCGCTTTTGGGATATATCAACACGGAGCATATGCCGTCGATCGGATGCGCCGCGTCAATGAGCGTTCGCGCGGCGGCGCGCAGGATCGGGTCGGGAACCGTAGTTATTACGTCCACGGAAACTGACGCGTGCCGTTCTTATCCAATTAACGGCGGTATGGGGACGGATACTGTTTCGGTATTTTTATCCCGCGCGCGCGGGATAAACGGAATGCAGATCCTAAGCGATAATGCGATCCCTGAGTGCTTTAACATCGAAACACCGTATACCGCGGCAATCGCGCACACGGTTTTGGAGCTGTCAAAATACGGAAAACCACGCGATGAATTATGCGCTGCGCTGTGTTCGCAGAAGGGCCGGCTGAACGAATACCTCACGGTCTTTGCGTCGGATAAGGGGTACGCGGTGTACGCGTATAACGCGGCGGCGCGCAGACTGCCGCTGCCGATGACAGGGTATAAGCTCATCATATCGGCGCCAAAGAAAAACGCGCCGCCCGTAAAACCGAAGGTCGCGGACAGGGCATATATGAATATCAAAGAACTGTATCCGCATATAACGTCCTTCGCGGACGTATCGCCGCAGATGCTTGACGTCGCCGCGCCGAGACTGCGTCCAAAGGAGATACGGCTTGCGGCAAAGCATCTTAC
The DNA here is from genome assembly GCA_947628155.1 of uncultured Clostridia bacterium. Taxonomy (GTDB): domain Bacteria; phylum Bacillota; class Clostridia; order UBA1381; family UBA1381; genus 12844. Next base: position 22,820 of record CANQYQ010000005.1, on the reverse strand, counting down.
GGATGAGTGCAGGCGTGTGAGCGACGGAATCAAAGCGCTTACGAGATGTGATATAAAAGCGTTTGCGAGGCTGATGAACGAGTCGTATTATTCACAGCGCCGCATATGCGCGCAGAAGGATGAGCGCGTGGTTCTCGCGGATGAACTGACTCGGTCGGAGGGCGTTATAGGCGCGAGGATGTTTGAGCAGGGCGTAATTGCGGTCGCGGATGAAGATATGTGCGACGAGGTAATAAAGGCTGCAAGATTTGTATATGAATCGGAGTTTGGAGAGCAGCCTGTATTTTGCGTAGCAGACGTGATATAATAAGGAAAATTTGTTGAAAAGTTATCATTTTCTTCCTTTTTTCGTTGACTTTTTGTGAAAATTGGTGTATATTTAAATCAGAGAGTTATATATGGAAACAAAGGGGGATTTTTTATGGAGAGAGATACAGCGACAAAGCAGATCAAGTACGAGGTACTCCGCGAGGTCGCGGAAAACGCTTTTAACGATACTCTTACGCAGGAAACGTTAATTAATATTCCGTACAAGCTTATTCCTAATACCACGCCGCGCTACCGCTGCTGCGTGTACAAGGAAAGAGAAATTATCAGGCAGCGTATAAGGCTGGCGATGAACAGGCCTCCGCTGCCGATGGAAAACGCGGAGCATATCAAAATGCGTTCGGATAAGATGATCCACGTAATTCCCGCCGCGTGTGAGGGCTGCCCGATCAATCGTTTTCACGTTACGGAAAACTGCCAGAACTGCATGGAAAAAAGCTGTAAGAAGGCGTGTCCGTTCGGCGCGATTATGATAAGTCCCCAAGGCGCGCATATAGATCAGTCGAAATGCCGCGAATGCGGACGCTGTGCGGACGCGTGCCCGTATCACGCTATAGCCGACCTTGTGCGGCCGTGCAAGCGGAGCTGCGACGTGGGCGCGATTTCAATGAACGAGGAAAAGCTCGCGGTCATAGACGACTCAAAATGCATCTGCTGCGGCCATTGCGCGCAGGCGTGTCCGTTCGGCGCGATATCGGATATGTCTCAGATTTTAAGGGTTATAGATTACATAAAATCGGATAAAAAGACCATAGCTATTCCCGCCCCGGCCGCCGAGGGTCAGTTCGGGCCGCAGGCTACCATAGGAAGATTGGCGACCGCGCTTAAAATACTCGGCTTTGACGAGGTGCACGAGGTAGCGCTTGGCGGCGACGCGGTAGCGTATAACGAGGCAAAGGAGCTTATCGAACACAAAGAGGCCGGCGAGAAGATGACAACGTCATGCTGCCCGGCATTTGTCGCGCTTATCAGAATGCATTATCCCGAATTGGCGGAGAAGATGTCAAAGACGCTGTCGCCTATGGGCGCGGTGGTCCGCTGGCTGCGCGGCCGTGATCCGGATGCGAAAATTGTGTTTATAGGCCCGTGTATTGCGAAAAAGGCTGAGGCGACGTTTGAGCCGGAGACCGCGCCGGATGCGGTCATGACGTTTGAGGAATTGAACGCACTGCTCGATTCGCGGCGCATTGACCCTTGCGAATGTGAGGAGGATGAGACGTTCGCGACATCGTTCGGCCGCCGTTTTTCCGGAACGCAGGGCGTAAGCGAGGCGGTTTTAAAGGCGGCGAAGGAATTGGGCTGTGAAGACGAGCTCGCGGCAAAGCCGTGCAGCGGCGTGGCCGAATGTAAAATTGCGCTCGCGATGCTCAAGGCCGGTAAGCTTAAGGAGGACATTATCGAGGGCATGGCCTGTGAGGGCGGCTGTATTGCCGGCCCCGGTTCGATCAATACTCTTCAGCAGCTTAGAATGGCGCGCATGAAGAAGATCAAGGGCAGAGACGAGGATAATATTACCGAAATGCTTACGAATCAGGAATTTATCGACACAAATATGACAAGGGGCAAATTCGTTGATGAGTAATACAAAAAACCGCCGTAGAGCGGCGTGAGATAAAACAGTAAAGCCTAATGTAATTAGAATAAAATTTTTTTCTGTTGTTTTGTTGTTAAAACGAAAAAAAGCCGCGGGGAAGCATGTTTTTCCTTGCGGCTTTTGAGGAAATAACTTGTTTCATATTGTAATTTCACTGAAACTGTGCTATAATATTAAATAAAATTAATCAGCTATGTGAGGGGAATTTTATGTCTGAATGGGATTCAGAACAATACTTAAAATTTAAAAATCAGCGGACACAGCCTGCGATTGACCTTGCGAAAAGAATCGCCGGTAAAAATCCGCGCACGGTTCTTGACGTCGGCTGCGGTCCGGGAAACAGTACGGCCGTGCTGAAAAATACATTTCCTACGGCTCGCGTTGTCGGAATAGACAGTTCGCCGGAGATGATAGAAAAAGCGAAAGCGTCATGTCCGGATATGGAATTTAAATTATGTGACATTGCGGCGGATATGGAAAATTTGGAGAGCTATGATGTGATATTCTCTAACGCCTGCCTGCAATGGGTTCCCGACCATAGGGCACTGATTCCCGTGCTGTTCGGCAAGCTGAATGACGACGGCGTACTGGCTGTGCAAATACCGATGAATTATAAAGAGCCGCTGTTTGTAGTTGAAAATGAGATCTTATCCGACCCGCGCCGGGGATTTGCCGGTAAGGAAATCAGAACCATCTCCACCCTGCCGCCGGAGGAATATTTTGATATACTCGCTTCGTGCACAAATGATTTTGACATTTGGGAAACGGTATATTATCATCGTATGCCTTCCGTAAAGGCGATGGTCGAATGGATAAAGGGAACAAATCTGCGTCCGTATCTCAGTGTTTTGGACGAGAAAAACGCCGCGGAGCTTGAGGCGCAAATAATCGCCCGCGCCGCCGAGGTTTACGCAAAACAGAAAAATGGGGAGTATATATTCAGATTTCGAAGATTTTTCTTTATCGCGCGGAAGGAATAACCTAATTGAAATATGTTTCTATTCCTACCCGCGAAAATGCGTTTTAAAATGTGCGCGAAAAAAATCGTCATAACGGTCAAGAGCCGTGAAAATGGAAATCTAACGACAAAAGCGCACCAAACGTACGGTTCATGTGAGTGTTCTCTATTTGAAAATCAGCGATTTTTACAAGCTAAGAACCGAGAAATTTGCCTAAAAATACCCATACCTTTTCTATAAAGATAAGACCGCCGTAAGCAGTCTGACGAGTGAGAGCTTAAAAGGGCACAGCCAAATTGACCGTACCCCAAAAGCATACGACTGCGAACTGTTTACTCCTTATACACCCACGCTTCGGCAAGAGGCGTCATTGTGCCGGGAGCGTCCCAGATAAACGCCTTATAATCGCCGCCGGAATATTCAAACGTCCTTGTGAAATTATCTTCTTCATTGGGCAAAATACCTTCAATCTGTACTCGTTTGAGCGCGCCGCCATCATATTCGGCAAAAATAACCTGTGCGGGCGAAGCGGATTCATACTTTTCTATGCTGAATACAGCAGTGTTGTTATCGGTTTTTGCCGACACTATTTTATACGGATAATTATACGGCTTCGGTGTTTCCGTAGGCTCGGTTGTCGGTGCTGCTGTCGGCTGCTCCGTCGGCCTAATCGTCGGCTGCTCAGTTGGCGTTAACGTAGGCTCGGTTGTCGGCGTTTCCGTTGGTATCGGTGTTTCCGTCGTGGATGAATCTAACTCATACGCCAAAACCGGTCTGCCGAGCGAATTGTCCATTGCCCATGTATTTTCAAAATCCCAATTTGCAAAGCTGCTCTTATCAGCAAGCTGCGCGGCTGTAAGAGCTTTTACGGGATCCGCGCCGCCCTCGGAGCAGAAGCCCCTGTCGGCGGTTCCCTCAAGATAATAGCAATCCGTGACACCCGAGCCGTCCGCGATGCCGTATACGCCTCCCGCAAAATCAGACGCGCCTTCGCTTGTTATTTTTCCCGCATTATAGCAGCGCGCTGCGGTATCGTTTCCGCCTCCGCTGCCCGCTATGCCGCCGGCGGCATGACCCGACGCGGTAATTTCCGCCGTGCTGTAGCAGTCGGCAATCTCCGTGTGGGAGTAATTCCAATTGCTGTCGTGAACACCCATGCTCTGCCCGGCTATTCCGCCGACAAAATCTGTACCGGAAACGCTGCCGGAAAATCGGCATTTTTCAATAGTTCCCTGATTGCCGCCGACTATTCCGCCGATGCATTCGCCGCCTGAAACAATGCCGTCAACAGCAAGATTTTTAACAGTTCCGTCAATGCCGCCGAACAGTCCGGCACAGTCATTTAAACCTTGTATGTAAAGACCTGTTATTTTATGCCCTTGACCGTCGAATGTTCCGGAAAAGGGGTTCGTGAGATTTTCATACATCAAGCTTTTATTGCCCGTTCCTATTGGCGTCCACGATCCCTTGTCCGCGCCGTATTTTTCCGACATATCAATATCGGCTGTCAGCTTAACGGTTTTGCCCTCGTGCGTGTCGCCTTCGTTTACGCTGTCGCGGAACGCTTCAAGCTCCGCGAGCGTGGATATTTCGATGATATTCGTAATTTCCGGCTGTGAGCGAAGAACGGGCCTGCCGAGCAGTGCGTCTATTTTCCATACGCTTTCAAAATTCCAGCTTTTGAAATTAGATATATCGGAAAAATCGCTTAAGGTCATGCACTCCGCCATACCCTCCGCGTCTGTTCCCGCAGCTCCGCCGTTTGCGGCTCCTTCAAGATAGTAACAGCTTGACAATTCGGTTTTCACAAATTCAGATATAGCGTGCCTTCCCGCTACGCCGCCAATTTCCTCATCTCTTGTGCCGAACACCGTTCCGGTGTTATAGCAATTTTTGACTGTGCGCCCGTTATATCCCACTATGCCGCCGACCGTGCTCAAGCCCAGAACCGTTCCGGTGTTGTAGCAGTCGGAAATGGTATTGTCATTGTCTCCGGATATGCCGCCGGTCGTGCCGCTCGTGGCGGAAACCGAACCGGTATTATAGCAGTATTCGATCGTGCCGCCGTTATTTCCCGATATACCGCCGGTAATATAATGGCCGTTTACATTGCCTGTGTTAGAGCAATTCGCAATCGGCCCGTTATTCCAGCCTGCCACGCCTCCCGTGTAATAGTCCTTGCCGGAAATTTCACCCGAGTTACGGCAATTTTCCAATGAAGAGAGATTGCTTTCTCCGACTACGCCGCCAACATACCCCTTCTCAGCGCAAACCGTGCCGACATTGACGCAGTTCGATACAGAGCCGCCCGCGGCCCAGCCGATTATGCCCGCGGCATAGTATCTTCCGGATACCGCACAGCTGCTTTTGCAGCCGGAGATTGTACTGATTCCGCAATATCCGGCTATTGAGCCGACGCTGTCGCCGCTGCTTATAATCTCTCCGGATACGCTGAGATTTTTAATCGTTCCGTATTTGACATAGCCGAATAAACCCTTATCCGATCCCGAACCGTTTATGTAAAGCTCTTTTATTTCATGTTCATCGCCTTCAAATGTACCGGAAAAAGGCATGGATTTTGTTCCTATCGGCGTCCACGATCCCTTGTCCGCTCCGTATTTTTCCGACATATCAATATCGGCTGCCAGCTTAACGATTTTGCCCTCGTACGTATCGCCTTCATTTACGCTGTCGCGGAACGCTTCAAGCTCCGCGAGCGTGGATATCGTAATCGTTTCGTCCGCCGATACCGGCGCGGTATATACCGCGCAGATCAGCATTGCTGCTGCCGTGATCATACTTAATAACTTTTTCATAACTTTTCCTCCGATAATATTGTATACAATATAAAAAGTGCGCCGCATAAATCCACAGCGGCACACTCCAAAAACGCCACTTTGATTTAATGCTGCGACACACTTTCATACAAGAATATCAAAAACGGTATGATAATCAAAGCGTGCGCCTTTAGCAAAGCGCAAACCGTTTTAATATTCTTATTAAAGTATGTCGCATATATTATATTACCATACATGCCGCATTTTGTAAAGATGCGAATTTGGCATTTTTCTGATTTTTGTGTATAAAAGTCAATGATGTGAGACATTTTTCTTAAAAAATAAGATTATGTTCCCTTGTCAAGGTGGAGCGGTGGGAATTTTCGGAGAAAATTACAAGCCATACGTGAATAAACATTTTCGCAAGTATTTTTTGCCCGCATATGGACTTTTTGGAGATTGTATGCTATAATAAATAGTATGCAGACTATGGCGGTTTTTCTATGGGATATACAATCTGATTCACAGGACGCCGGTCAAAGGCTTTCACCGCGGATATTACGAGTGACATTTGCCATGCAGGCGCATAAAAAATCTGCCGTACAGATTTACGATTGGTATAATATGTAAAAAATATGATATGATCGCCGTTGGGAGTAAAAAATGGATGAAGAAAAATTAATGGTGTTTATACAGAAAATACTAAAAAACGGGTCGGGAAACAAATCAGAAAAGGTATTGAGGCAGCTCAGAGATATACTGGAAATGCAGCATACTCCGGAGTACCTCATAAACTATATTGACTGGGCGATTGAGTCTCTGCCGGAGGCCAAGGAAGCCGCCGCATCAGATACGATTACGCCCACAGCGCTTGAAAATGCAAGAATACGCGCGGAAAAACGAAAACAATATGAGGCAAGTCTGCGAGCATATGGAAGGTGTTAAATGAATACATGTATTGATAATCAATATCTCGCCGCCGACGGCACAATCGTTTTATACACCGGGTCACAGGATAAGATCGATATTCCCGGTGTTCTGGATAATATGAAGGTACGGTGCATAGGAAACGGCTCGTTTATGGAGCTTGCCGAGCTGATAGATGTACATATTCCGTACGGCGTGGAGACGATCGGGCAAAACTCCTTTTACGGCAGCGGCAAATTGAAAAGCGCAGCCCTGCCAGGAACAATTGAAAAAATAGGTAAAAACGCTTTCTGCGGATGTAACGCGCTGGGAAAAATGGTTTTTTATGATATAGAGCTAACGATGCGTGAATATACAGTGCTTAAAGAAAGAGCATTCCCATACGCGCGGGGTGAATATATATCACATTATATACCGGAATTTTTCAATAAAATCGGTTTAGACGAAGCACTCGACATTGAAGAGGCGGCGGCTATACCGCAAAACGCGCCGCTTCTGTTCGTTTCGGATAATTTACATAATAAGGGTGCAAAAAAGCTGTATGAGAATTCCGAATACATATCAAGCAAAGAGCGTAACGATTCCGTTTGGGAGGATAAAGCATTTCAGGAGCATATCAAAAGCGGTTCGTCCGAAACGTATTCACACACTGCCGAAAATCTTGCGGACAAGCTTGCCAGGGAAAATAGGACAAAAGATCCGGAAAAAACTTTTTTGTTTTCTTTTGATGATTCACGTACCAAAAAGGGCGATTATACGGTAAAAATAACATCAAGCTTCAGAATAGGATATTTCTTTTGGCAGTCCGCCCGTCGAGTAGTTTGTGATAAGAAAGAATATTTTATCTACCAAAGGAATTATTTGTCTTCGCGAAAGGATACTGAATATGTACAGGTTGATACAGCAGTATACTGCGGAACTAATTTAGTGACAGACAGAAAAGAGGCGCAGAGAGTATATGGAAAATACAAATTACTTTCCATATTATGATAACGCGGGTAAAATAAAAACAATTAATTTGTTTGGAAAAGAGCTCGCGGTAAAAAATTATATATGTTCGGAGGACGGCATATATTACCGCCGCAAGCCGAAGGAAACCGTATTGCAGCTGTCCGTGTGCTTGACAAGCCGCTGTATGGCAAGCTGTCCGTTTTGTTCGGCGGGGAACACGAATGAGGAGAAAAAAATAGATTTGAAAAAGCTTGAACGCGTGCTGACGGAGATAAAAAAGGAAGTTCGTATTCTGTGCGTGTCATTCACCGGCGGGGAACCGTTTGATGACATAAAACTGCTTGACGAGGCTGTTTCGGTCGTGTTCGGAGTATTCGGATTTGATATGCAGGTATCGGTTAAAACAAATGGAATACGATTAATGGACATGCATAAAATCAAATATCTGCCGCAAATCGACACGATACATATAAGTCGCCATCACTATGACGACGCCGTTAACGATCGTCTTTTCGGAATTCATATGCCAGGTACGGAGGAGCTAAGAGAAATCATCCACAGCGTGGAATACAGAGACATTTTCGTCATTAACTGCCTGCTGCTAAAAAATGCGGTGTCCACTCCCGCGGAAGCGCATAAAATGCTGGACTACGCAATATACCTTGGCGTACCCAAGATATCGTTTATTACGTGTATGCCTGTAAATAAATTTGCCGCCGAGCAAAGAATCAGGTTTGATGATGTTATACGTGAAGATGATTCGTCGCTGCTGTTTACAAGGGGATATCATGATTTTGACGTCTGCCGCTGCAAAGACGGCATATATGTATCCGACAAAGGCGATATAGTTGAATTTTACGGCAGAACGACAGAGCCGCAGGCATGCTCCTATTGCCGCGGGCTGGTATACGGGGCGGACAATCGCTTGAGGAACGGATTTCAAGGTCAGGTTATATATGAGTAAAAGCGAATACGAGTGACACCGGGACAAAACGGAGGGGATATAAAGCATATGGCGTCATTGGAACAGAATATTCAAAAATTCAAATTCGATTTGCTGCGTAAAATGCCATTTTACGGCGATGTTGTAATGCGCTTGCGTTTTACTGAAACAACAAGCGTACCCGTCGCCGCGACAAACGGACGGGACATAATGTATAATCCGGATTATATGAATCATCTTGCGGTAGGGGAGCAAAATTTTGTGCTGATGCACGAAATCCTACACATTATGCTTTTGCATTGCAAGCGCGGCATAGGCAAAAATCGTGATATATGGAATATATCCTGTGATATAATGGTAAACGGTATTCTGTCGGAACTGCAGTACAGCATTCGGCGGCATAACATTCCGTTTGAAAGACCGCGAGTCGGTATATTTGAAGACATTTCTTCAGATGATGATGCGGAAAATATATACGCAAAAATATGCGAAAGCAACAAGGAAACAGCAAGCTACAAATATCTGTGGCTGACAGATAAATATAACAGCCCCAAAAAGGTACGCGTTCAACACGATATTGTATATCCGCGTTCCGGCAATGAAAAAACAGACGTATTACACAGGAAACAGACGAGTAACGGATTAAGAGCCGAAGATGCGGAAGATGCGTTCAATAACATCGAAACTATTATACGTGAATCGATGGCGAAAAATCGAAGCGACGCGGGGAACTATTTTATTCCTAAATTTTTTCTTAAGCTGGTGCAGAGCAGGCAAATAAAATGGAGCGATTTATTAAAAAGCTTTCTTACGGAACAAATCAGCGACGATGTGTCGTATACGACTCCCGAACGCAAATATATTCATATGGATTTGATTTTGCCCGGACATTCCATGAGCGAAGAAACAATTGAAGAGGTATGGGCATTTGTTGATTCGTCCGGTTCGATAGGGAATAATGAACTCAATCAGTTTTTAACACAGCTTTACCGTATTGTAAAAAGCTTTCATTGTAAGCTTCATATATGCTATTGGGATACACAGGTGACCGATGTGTATAAAAACGTAACGAGCGAAAAGGGCGTACTGGAATGCGTACCGCATCACAGCGGAGGAACAGATATTAACTGCATTTACCACTGGATAAGAACCAATAACGTTAAACCGTCGCTAATGCTGATTCTCACAGACGGGTTCTTCGGAACGATATCCGATTATTCAATTGTGAGAAAATATAAACAAAAGACAATTATGGTGCTCAGCCGCGATATATCCGATTCGTTAGGCGATATACACGAGAAAGAGGACCTGAAGGCAATAGGCAGAATAGTAAGATTATAGGAGGAAAATATGACAATCAAGGAATTTGGAGAATGCGTAGAATACAATATAGAACATAACATTAAACATGCCATTCTTGGGCTTGGGGCGCCCGGCGTGGGCAAATCCCAGCTAATAAAACAAATAGGCGAAAAATACGGTTATAAGGTGATCGATATCAGGCTGGCGCAAATGTCCGAGGTGGAAATAGGAGGACTTATTTATCCGAATGAAAGCCGGACAAAAACAGTATGGCTCTCGCCCGAAATTCTGCCTGATGAGGAGCGCGACGGAAAAAATACAATTCTTTTGCTTGATGAGCTGACGTCTTGCACCAAGCGCGTGCAGGTTGCCGCTTATCAGCTGATACTGGACAGGCGAGTCGGTCAGTATAAGCTGCCGGAGGGAACCTTTGTAGTGGCGCTTGGAAACAGAGAAGATGATGACGGGGTTTACATACAGCTTGCGGGTCCTCTGGCGGATCGCTTTGAAATTCACTATATCGAGCCGGATTTTCATGATTGGAAGTATGACTTCGCTCTGAAAAATGACGTGCATCCATGGGTAATAGAATATCTGACATTTAAGCCCTCGGCTCTGCATAATCAGGCGGAAGGAGAGAATAATATGATATTTGCAACTCCGCGTTCGTGGGTCAGGGTAAGTGATATTTTAAAATTTAATTCTGACATTTCAATGCCCGTAATCAAGCATAAAATCATAGGCAATGTCGGTGAAACGGAGGGGAGACAATTTATAGAGTACTGCAAAAAACAAAATAAGCCTATAACGGCGGACGCATATCTCTCTGGAGCGCCCGCTCCGAATTCCCCTGAGGAAGTGTCTGTTCTCATATATGCTGTAATAAACAAAATGATGTTTATAAAGAATATGGAAAGCGCCGAGGAATTGACGATTGAACAAAAAAAGCTTGCGGATGAAATTATCGCGGCGATATTTCGTTTGCCTAAAGCGGAATATGTTATAATGGGTCTTAAAAATCTTTTGGAGCTGAACCGCATAGTAGCAAAGGATCTGGTTTTACAGCAGGATAATGCGGATATTATGACATTTATTGAAAAAAACAGCTATGCGCTGGGACTTGATACAGACGAAAAAACTACAGACGGAAAATGGCTTGCAATGTGGGAGATGGAATAATATATGAAACAGCTTAAGGAATTTTTTAAGGATGAGATAACGGGATGGAAGCGCATTGACATCATATGGCTTATCATTGCCACCGCGGTTATTCTTGGCGTGTCGCTTTACTGGCACGATTCGCTGATCGGTATTATGACCGCTCTTACCGGAATATGGTGCGTTATTTTTACCGGAAAGGGAAAACGCTCGTCTTTTTTGTTCGGCATTGCCAATGTCGTGTTATACGCGTACGTATCTTTTAACGCAAAGTATTACGGTGAAGTCATGTTAAACCTGATTTATTATTTCCCGATGAATTTTGTGGGATGGGCGGCATGGAAAAAGCATATGAACAAAGAAACGGGAGAGGTGGAAAAGAAAAAGCTTCCATTGAAAAAAGGGATGGTTATATATATCATCACGGCCGCATGCATTTACGGATACGGTGTTGTTTTAAAATCGCTCGGCGGCAATCTGCCGTATATTGACAGCATGAGTACTGTAGTATCCGTTGCGGCGCAGATTTTGTCTGTACGCAGACTCACGGAGCAATGGATTTTATGGATTATCGTGGATGTAGTGACGGTTATTATGTGGGGAGTAAATTTTGCCGCCGGCGGAGAAAGCATTGCCACGCTTGCGATGTGGAGCATTTACTTAATTAACGCAGTTATTATGTTTATCAAATGGAACAGGGAGGCAAAGCAATCATGAGATATAAAACAGGAATGTACGGCGGAGCGTTCAATCCGCTGCATACAGGGCATGTTAGCTGCATAATTCAAGCGGCGAATATGTGCGAACAATTATATATTGTTCTTAGCATAGGAACAAACAGAAAGGAAATTGATCCGCGGATACGGTATCGCTGGCTGTATCAGCTTACAAAGCATATAGGAAATGTGAAAATTATTACGCTGACCGATAACGCGGCGACAAAAGAGGAATATACAAAAGAATATTGGATGGCCGACGCCGCTAAAATAAAGAAAACAATCGGGGAAAAAATTGACGTGGTATTCTGCGGAAGCGATTATGACGAACACAGCTTCTGGAATGTGTGTTATCCGGAAAGCGAGCTGTATATCTTCGAAAGAAGCGAACCGTCGTCCACGGAAATCAGAAAGAACCCGTATAAGCACTGGGATTGGCTCCCGAACCTGGTAAAACCGTATTATGTGAAAAAGGTTATGCTTATCGGCAGCGAGAGCACCGGAAAATCCACGCTGACCATCAATCTTTCCAATTATTTCAATACCAATTATATTGACGAGGCGGGGCGTGATTTGTCCGAGAGATCCGGGACGGATCTATTGATGCTGTCGGAGGACTTCACGGAAATACTGCTGCAGCATAAGCTTAATGAATTGAAGGCCGCAGCCTGCAGCAATAAGGTTTTATTTATAGACACAGACGCGTTGGTGACGCAGTTTTATATGGAGTTTCTGAAGGATCCCCTTATTAAGAAAAATAAGGCATTATCCGATGCGATCGACGGTTTAAACGAATATGACCTTATTATGTTTTTAGAGCCGGACGTCGCTTTTGTTCAGGACGGAGACAGAAGAGACGAGATCCGGGATAACAGGGAGAAATATTCAAATCGAATCAAGCAGATCTTGGATGAGCATAATAAAGCTTATATCTGTATTTCGGGAGATTATCAGGAAAGGTTTAAAAAGTCAGCGGATGCTGTTATGAGTCTTTTTTCCCTCGAATAATGCGTCAGAAGGTAAAGCCGTATGAAATCAGAAGATATATGAAAACATTTTCGGCATTCTATAAACTTATGGAGGAATGGTGAACTTATATGCGTTTAGCTAAGGAAATTTCCAATGAAAAAATACAAAGCTTATGCGAAAAATACATACAAAAACCAACCGACAACGGTATGGAGCTCAGAGCCGAAGAGCTCAACGATCTTTCCTGCAGCGAATTAGCTGTTATTTACTGCAACACGGATAGATATTTAACATACGTATCCGATGAAAAAAGAGACCTCTGCATAAAAAATATGCGTAATATTCGCAGACAAGTTATTTATAAAACAACGAATGAGAAAAAATATGTGATTTATGAAAAGCAGGCTGAAGCACCGTATTTGTATAAAGATAAATATATGCTGGTATACACGGAGCAGCCGACGGCCGAGAAGGCAGTTCAAGCGCTGACGCATAAATACAGTGAAACAGTGTTTTATATAAAAGAGATTGCAGATCCCGGCTCATCGTTTTGGGAATCGGCAGCCGGACTCGGTATAAACGAATTTATCACAGATGGAACGAAGCTTATTTTATCCGTTGCGGATTTTTGCGATCAGCCGAGTGAATCAAACAATAAAACTGATTCAGATACGCCTTTACAGACCGAGCAAAAGGACAACACCTCGACAGATATACACAAAACAACAAATCAAACGCAGACGGTGCAAACGCAGACGGTGCAAACGCAGACGGCGCAAATACAGCCGGGGCATGCGGTGTGCCGAATGTGTGCGGGAGCTTTCCCGTCAGACGAATTGACGGACGGTTTGTGCCCGGCGTGTGCGCATAAGCTTGAATCAATTACCAATCGGGCCGTCAGCCGGCCGAAGGTAAAGAGCAAAAACAAGGTTGTAAGAACAGACAAAAGCGTCGAACAGTATGCAAATTTCAGTTTAATTATTGCATTTAGTTCGATAATTATATACGGCTTGACAGGTATGTACCGAGGAATCGGTTTTATTGAGTTGATTCTTGGGATTGCGGCATTGTGCTGTGGAATCAAAAGTATACGAGTATCACGCAAGCTGCACATTGAAGTGTCAAAAACGGCGCTTCTCGGAATATTATTTGCGATTATAGCGCTGTCGAGTGCTATTATGAAAATAAGCATCGACCCGATGACATTATAAACATGACGGAGGTATGGAATACAATCAAGGAAAACCGGTTTTTGGAATGGATTTATTTGATTTATGTATAAGTCAAGGATTACAAAAATCGGGGAAAATACCAATTTCGCATCTTTACAAATTATGCTGTATATGATATATTATATATGCAAAGTACATTTTGAATAGAAATCAACTTAAGCCTGTGCTTTTGTTAAAGGCGCACGCTTTTACAATCATACTTGGCTGATTTTTATTTGTGTATGATGTGCGCGGCAGCATTAAATCAAGATAATGTTTTTTAGCTGTGTAATGCGGCTATGATTTTTTTAATATTTCCACTTAACCAAGGAGGATTTTCACAATGAAGAAAAGAATTTTAAGGTTTTCTATATTATCTTTAATATGCTGTTTTCTTTGTAACACGCATATTTTTGCGTACGATAACCCCCAAAAAGCAACAAAGGACGCTTTTAATAATACAAGCTTGGTAGAACAAGGATATACGGATCTAAACAACAATGTAATCAATTGTAGATTTTGTTATGCTTATGATTATGATGGAGACGGCCGGCAAGAGGGTTATGCAATATCAGGTATTTGGGAAGAAGGCATAGAAAACGGTAAATTGTGGTTTATCAATTCGGATGGTACATATAAGCTTGTTAAAGAAGGACTATATTGTCGAGATGAGTTGCTTGAACCGGAACTGGTCTATGCCGGCGATCAAATATTTTTAGTATGCAATCAAGAGCAAGACAGGCGGGTCGTTTCTCTGATTTGCGGCTGCAGAAACGGAGAAGCTTATTTCCCGGCAATATCTGAAAAGGTGACAAATTTTCATGCTGAAACAGGCCATTATTATGCTTATAATATAACGGACTATTCGGGAGTGGAGTATTTTTACGATGAAACAACAGGTGAATTTGGATCAGATATAAAAACGGAAGATATTGACATTGATTATTTAACGAGATATTATTGGTATTACGACTGCGGAGATTATAAAAAGTATCAGTTTAATAAAGATGGTACTTATATAGAGTATGATTCTGCCGGGAATATATATGCGCAAGGGCAAAGATATTCATTGAACAACAATATTTTAACTTTTCATCATGAAAGTGGAGATTCAAATTGGGTATATGTTGATAAGCGTTTCAATGATGCTTTATCACATCTGCCTGACGGAGAAAAAGTTTTTTTTGATCCTGACACGGAATATGAATACATATCAAATACACATGAAGAAGTACCTATAAGCAGAACAATTAAAGTTGAATTAAATGGCTCTGAAATATCGTTTGACCAACCGCCGGTTATGATCAATGATAGAGTTATGGTACCGATTCGTGCCATTGCGGAGGCTATGGGTGATAAAGTTACGTGGTGTGATAGGCTGCAGTCCGCATTGATCCAGCATCCTGATCGCATACTGAAATTGGATATTAATAAAAACACTATCAATGTTATCAGAGAGCTTCCCATGGATACTTGGGAATATGTTTCGTCTGATGTTCCGCCTCAAATAATCGGGGATAGGACCCTCGTTCCGCTTCGCGCGGTTGCGGAATGCTTAGGTGCGGAAGTATCGTGGGACGGGGATGCATATGTTGTATCTATCGAATATACTGACAAACCAAAACAAATAATCACAGATGTTGATGTTGCAAAACTGAATGCAATGTATAGTGTTATTTTTGAAGCAAGCAATTTTAGTAGTTATTCTGACAACATAAATGAAGAATTTGAAAGAAGAAATCCGTATATTGACGCTGCGGCTATTTCCTGGAACGATACGTGGTTATCTGTTAAAAATTTATTCTCCGGCATGGATAATGACGAGTATATGATAAAGAATATGCTGCTTGAAATATTCGCTGAGCTTCCCGAGGTCAGCGCTGTTGATTTATCCGGGGAAATCAAGGTTGCAAATTATGTTAAATCATTAGCTAGTCAACCAGGCAAATTTATTGATTTATCCGATACGGAACGCTTCGGGAATTTATCTGTTGGGACTGCTTCCGCATTATACAAGTTAAATGAGGCCGCTCGTGTATCCGGGAATGTTTTAGATTTAGCGAAGCTTGGCAATGATGTAATATGCACCATGTTATCTGATTACACTAACGGAATTGGTTACATAGAATCAATGAGAAGCAGTCTCAAGGAGGCTGATATAACAGACGATACTCTATATGATGTACTCGATTCCATAGAAGACGAATATTCTTCTAAATGGCTAATGTCCGCGCATAATCTTGCGGAGTCGGCGGCAGCAATCGGAGGCGGGAAAATTATGAACACCGTAACAGGCGGAGCTTTCGGGTTTGTTACGTTTGCTAAGGATACTGTAAACGGGTTGTCCGGAGCGGCAAAAAAAGGTGATGCCGTAAAGACGTTCCAAACTATTTATTGTATTAATGGGCCTCTTGACAGCGCGTATGACACAGTAAGAAATGAAATTGTAAATCGGGATTATAGCAGGATCACAGATTATATGCATATGTTTAATTTGCAAAAGGTCGTAAAGAAAAAGGCATATGAGAGTATGCGGGAATTATTTACAAGAAAGGATATGAAGGATTATCTCGGAGAAGAATTGCAGAAAATAAACAATGCCGACTATATGATATGGAAATAAAAATTTTATAAAGCTAAAATTATATAAAAAGACATACTGCAAAATCCACGCGGTATGTTTTTTTTATCAGGCGTCGGCATATTTGACCATATACGGCTAAATTTGTGCTTGCATAAATACGGCGCGTATGGTATCCTTATACCAAGGGAGGGAGGAGCTATGGAATTAACTAAGGAGGACAAGCGCTGGGTTGACGGCGTTTGGGAGAAAATAGACAATAAGCTCAAAAAAACCGCGCCGACGCAGCGCGGGAAAATACCGTACACGACAAGCGCGAAAAAATTTGACGGCATGACGGAGGGAGTTTACTGCGATATGCGCGAGCTTGACGTAACATGGTGGACGAATGGATTTTGGCCCGGGCTGATGTGGCTTATGTACATCGGTACGAAAAATGAATTATACCGTTCGGCGGCGGAGGATGCGGAGGAAATTCTTGACGAAGCGTTTGCCGATTACGACCGTCTGCATCATGACGTCGGATTCATGTGGCATATTTCGAGCGGCGTAAATTACCGCCTGTTCGGCTCTCACAAGTCAAAGGTCAGAACGGCTGTCGCGGCCGATATTTTGGCGTCGCGCTATAACTGCGAGGGCAAATACATACGCGCGTGGAACGAGGACAAGGTCGGCTGGGTCATAATCGACTGCATGATGAATATCAACCTGCTCTACTGGGCGTCGGAGGAATTTAACGACCCGCGCTTTAAGTATATGGCGATGAATCACGCGGACACCGTTATGCGCACGCATATACGCCCGGACGGGTCGTCAAACCATATTGTGAACCTCGACGCAAAAACCGGCGAGCCGATAGAAAGCTTCGGCGGCCAGGGATACGCGGTCGGCTCGTCGTGGTCGCGAGGTCAGTCATGGGCGGTTTACGGCTATACGCTGAGCTATATCCATACCGGAAAAAAGGAATATCTCGATACAGCGAAAAAATGCGCCGATTATTTCATCAGCCGCGTAAAGGACGATTGGCTGCCGCGCGTCGATTTTTGCGCACCCGCCGAGCCGGTGTACTACGATTCGACCGCCGGGGCAATCGCGTCATGCGGCTTTATAGAGCTGTATAAAATTACGGGCGACAGTAATTATCTTGATGCCGCGCTGAATATTTTAAAGGCGATGGAAGAAAATTTCTGCGACTGGTCGGATGATAATCAGGCGATACTGCTTATGGGTACGGAACGTTATGACGATGAAAAGGGGCGGCACATTTCGATAATTTACGGCGATTATTTCTTTACCGAGGCCATTTATAAGCTCAAGGGCTTTGATATGCTGTTCTGGTAACAGTGATATTTGGTAACGGGTGACATGTCATGCCGCGGTCACGGCATTAAAAAAGGGGCTTCGGCCCCTTTTTAACGTTCGTTCAACGGTGTGTATACGCGGCGCGGCTGCACGGCCTTATACGCGGGACGTATGATCTTATTGCCGTTTATAAGCTCCTCAAGCCGGTGCGCGCTCCACCCCGATATGCGCGCTATCGCGAATATCGGCGTAAACATTTCCTCCGGTATGCCAAGCATTTGATATACGAATCCGCTGTAAAAATCAACATTCGCACTTACACCCTTATACATTTTCCTCTTTTTCCCTATTATCTCCGGCGCGAGACGTTCAACCGTCTCATACAACCTGTACTCATCAGACAGGCCCTTTTCTTCGGCCAGCTTCTCTACAAAGGTTTTGAAAATCTGCGCTCTCGGATCGGAAACGGAGTAGATCGCGTGTCCGATACCGTAAATAAGTCCGGTTTTATCGTACGCGTCCTTTCCGACTATGCGGTTTAAATACGCGCTTATTTCCTCGTCATCATTCCAGTCCTTGACCTCACTCTTGATATGTCTGAACATATCACAGACCTTCAAATTCGCGCCGCCGTGCTTCGGGCCCTTCAGCGAGCCAAGCGCTGCCGCGATTGCCGAATATGTATCTGTCCCGGAAGACGTTACGACATGCGTGGTAAACGCGGAATTATTGCCGCCGCCGTGCTCGGCGTGAATCATCAGCGCCATATCGAGTATACGCGCCTCGAGCGGCGTATATTTCATGTTCGGACGCAGCATGTACAATATATTCTCGGCCGTTGAAATATTCGGGTCGGGATTGTGGAAGAAAAAGCTGTTAGAATCCTTGATATAATAATTGTACGCCTGATATCCGTATATCGCAAGCTGCGGAAACAGCGCGATAAGCTGTATGCACTGCCGCAGAACGTTTGGCAGACTTATGTCATTTGCATTATTGTCGTACGAGTACAGCGTGAGCACAGAACGCGCAAGCGAATTCATTATATCGTCACTCGGCGCTTTCATGATGATGTCGCGCACAAATGAATTAGGCAAGCTCCTGTAGCTTGACAGCAGTCCGTTAAAACGGCTCAGCTCCTCATTGTTCGGCAGTTCACCGAACAGCAGCAAATATGTTATTTCCTCGAATCCGTATCGTTTGCCTCGGATCGTACCCTTTATAAGCTCATTTATGTCGTATCCGCGATAGTACAGTTCACCCGCGCACGGCACATCCTCGCCGTTTATCTTTTCCTTGGCGTGTATTTCCGAAATTTCCGTCAGTCCCGTAAGTACGCCGTTTCCGGACAAATCCCGCAAACCTCGGTTTACCTTGTATTTTGTATATAAATCCTTGTCAATTTGTCCGTCGCGTTCACACAATTCCGCCAACTCGTAAATCTCGGGCGTTATCTCGGAATAATCTCTTTTCACATAACCGACCTCCCTATTATACATCTTTATATCTATTTTACCACAGCGAAGCACCGGTGTCAAATGAACGAATTGTTAACTTTTCCGAGCAATGCCGCCTCCGAGACGCTGTTCCCTCAGACAAAGCTCATTACCGTACGCTCAAATTCGCTGTCAAAATCCGCCTCCGGTCTCCAACCCAGCTCACGGGTGAGCTTCGAATGATCGACAGCATAGCGCAAATCGTGCCCCTTGCGGTCCGCGACGTATTCTATCAAGCTGTACGGCTTTTTAAGTATGTCCAATATTCGCCGTACAATGTCGATATTCGCAATTTCATTCCCGCCGCCGATATTGTAGATTTCTCCCGCTCCGCCGCGTCGCGCGATAATATCGACCGCGCGGCAATGGTCGCCGACAAAGATCCAATCGCGAACATTTTTACCGGTGCCGTAAACGGGCAGCGAAAGGTTATTCGCCGCGCGCTGTACCATCAGCGGTATCAGCTTTTCGGGGAATTGATACGGCCCGTAGTTATTTGAACAGCGTGATATTACGGCGTCAAGTCCGTACGTGCGTTTGTACGAGAGTACCAGCAGATCCGCAGCCGCCTTGGACGCGCTGTACGGACTTGACGGCGCGGGCGGCGAACTTTCGGTAAATTTCAGATCCGGTCTGTCAAGCGGAAGTTCTCCGTAAACCTCATCCGTCGAGATCTGACAGAACCGCCGCGCACCGTACGCGAGGCACGCGTCCATGAGCGTCTGCACGCCGAGTATATTTGTGCGCAGGAATATGCCGGGATTATCAATTGAGCGGTCAACATGCGATTCCGCCGCGAAATTCATAACGATATCCGGCTTTTCCGCCGCAAACAGCGCGAATACCGTGTCTTTGTCGGCTATGTCTCCCTTTATAAATTTTATTTTATCGGCTATTTCCGCGAGATTTTCCATCCTGCCCGCATATGTCAGCTTATCAAATATAATTATATCGTCCTCAGGGTGCGCAAAAAGCTCGTGCCTCGCCATGTTCGCGCCTATAAAGCCCGCGCCGCCCGTAATCAACAGCTTCACAGTATCCCCTCCACCGCATGTTTTGTTAATATTGTACCATATTACGCGGGATTTGTAAATATTCCGCATTGCAAACCGTGTATATTTATGGTATTATATCGGTATAAACCGAAGGGAGAATTGTCATGTATAAAATTTTGACGATAGCCGGCTCAGACTCGTCCGGCGGCGCGGGAGTACAGGCGGACATCAAAACGATAACGGCGCATAAAATGTACGCGATGAGCGCAGTGACCGCGCTAACGGCGCAGAATACCACGGGTGTTTACGGAATTTTAGACGCGGGCGCGAAATTTACGGCGCTGCAGCTCGACTGTATATTTTCCGATATCCGTCCCGACGCGGTAAAGATCGGTATGGTATCAAACGCGGAAACAATCAACGCTATTGCCGATAAGCTTACCGAATACGACGCGAAAAATATTGTCATCGATCCCGTTATGACCGCGACAAGCGGCTCTGATCTTATGAAGGACGGCAGTGTCAGGGCGCTTGTTGAACGGTTGTTCCCGCTCGCTTCGGTAATAACGCCGAATATACCGGAGGCTCAAACGCTGTCCGGTATGGAAATCATGTCTCGCGGCGATATGATTTCGGCGGCAAGGATAATCGCGGCGGCGACAGCGGGCGCGGTGCTTATAAAGGGCGGACACCTTGCGGATACCGCCGACGATTTACTGTATAAAGACGGGCGGGAAATATGGTTCGGCGCGCCGCGCATAGACAATCCCAATACCCACGGTACAGGCTGTACGTTATCGTCGGCGATAGCGTGTAATTTGGCGGCCGGGAAAAGCATTGAAGCGGCGGCCGCGGACGCGAAAAAATACATTATCCGCGCGATATCGGCCGGGTTAAACTTAGGTCATGGAAGCGGGCCTCTTAATCATATGGCCGGGCTTTAAAAATTTTTGAAAAAATTGTTGTAAAATTTCCCGCTATGGTGTATAATCAACAGGATAATATGAATTTATAAATCGGAGGAATATAAATATGGCTCAGGAACAAGAGCTGTCACAGCTTTTACAGGTGAGACGGGACAAGTTAAAGGAACTGCAAAACGATGGGCGCGACCCGTTTAAGATTACAAAATTCGACAGAACGCATCTATCATCGGACATAACCGAAAACTGCGCGACAGAGGAACGCGAGGTAACGATGCGCGGCGAAACGAAAAAAGTTATCGCTGAAATATCGCCGCTCGACGGTCAGAGAGTAACAGTCGCGGGACGAATTATGTCTAAGCGCGGCATGGGCAAGGTCGGATTTTGCCATATCGCGGATATAGGCGGGCAGATACAGATTTTCGTGAAGCGCGATCTTTTGGGGGAAGAGGAATATGACCGATTCAAGAAGCTTGATATCGGCGATATAATCGGCGCGTCGGGCGAGGTATTCACAACGCAGACGGGCGAGATTTCAATTCGCGTCGATTCGCTGACGCTTTTATCAAAATCGCTTTTGCCGCTGCCGGAAAAATTCCACGGCATGACCGATACGGATTTGCGCTACCGCCAGCGCTATATCGACCTCATAATGAACGCGGATGTGAAAAAGACGTTTATGAACCGCTCGAGGATTATTGCGGCGATTCGCGCGTATTTAAACGAGCGTGGATTTTTGGAGGTTGAAACGCCCATGCTTGTGTCAAACGCTGGCGGTGCGGCGGCGCGGCCGTTCGAGACGCATTTTAACGCACTCGACGAGGGCTTCAAGCTCCGCATTTCGCTGGAATTATATTTAAAGCGTCTTATCGTCGGTGGATTCGACAAGGTTTACGAGATAGGCCGCGTGTTCAGGAATGAGGGTCTTGATACGCGCCATAATCCCGAATTTACGCTTATGGAGCTGTACCAGGCGTATACGGATTATCACGGTATGATGGATTTGACGGAGAACCTCTATCGCCATGTTGCGCAAACCGTGCTTGGTACAACTAAAATTGTCTATAACGGTGTTGAAATGGATTTGGGTAAGCCGTTTGAGCGGATTACAATGGTTGACGCGGTGAAGAAATACGCGGGCGTGGATTTTGATGAGATCCACACGCTTGAAGACGCGCGTGCCGCGGCGGACGCACATCATGTGGAATACGAGGCGCGCCATAAAAAGGGTGATATATTGAATCTGTTCTTTGAGCAGTTCGCGGAGGAGCATATGATCCAGCCGACATTTGTGATGGATCATCCGATTGAGATCTCGCCGCTCACGAAGAAAAAGCCGGATAATCCGGAGTATGTGGAACGGTTCGAGTTTTTCATGAACGGATGGGAAATGGCAAACGCGTATTCGGAGCTGAACGACCCCATTGACCAGCGCGAGCGATTTAAAGCTCAGGAGGAGCTGCTTTCGCAGGGCGATGAGGAAGCGAATACGACGGATGAGGATTTCATGCGCGCGCTGGAGATTGGTATGCCCCCGACCGGCGGCATCGGCTTTGGTATCGACCGCATGTGCATGCTCCTGACCGATTCCCCCGCCATCCGCGACGTACTCCTGTTCCCGACAATGAAGCCGATTGAAGGGTAAACGTACCATTATAAAGGCGCTCAAAAATCGCATAAATAAGCCGT
>CANQYQ010000004.1 GCA_947628155.1 uncultured Clostridia bacterium | reverse complement strand
CGATACGGCTTGATTATACCGATCTCGCGGATATTTCCGACTGGGCTATGGACGGCGTAATGTTCTGCACGATGAAGGGCGTTATGAACGGGCGCGACAACGGCGAATTTGATCCGCGGGCAAATCTTACCCGGGCGGAATTTGCGACGATGATAAGTGCGGTTTCGATAAACTAAATACATTTTGCCGGTAAAAAGATAGTTAACCGAAAACCGTTTATAGCGGCGTTTGCGGCGGCGATTATTTCGTCCGCCGCGTCAAGCGCCGATCCCGTAATTCAAACGACCGGATTTAGGTATAACAAGGAGATGTTGATATGTTTAAAAAAATGATTAATATTGCAGTTTTATCGGCAGCGGCGGCAGTGTTGTCCTCATGCGCCGCGTCAAGCACCGATCCCGCTTCTTCCGGCGGCGTTCAAGCTGAAAGCATGGTATCGACCGACGCGTCGGATTTTGTTTCCCTTGCTGAGGAGATCCCCGACGTGATACTTGAAATAAGGTACTATTCTACATACAATTTTGTCGGTGACAGAATCGACGGGTATGAAGAGCCGTGCGCGCTTTTGACAAAGGAGGCCGCGGCCGCGCTGAAAAACGCGGCAAGCGAAGCAGAGAGCAAGGGGTATATGCTCAAAATTTATGACGCGTACCGGCCCCAGACCGCCGTAAACAATTTTATCGAATGGGCGGAGGATATTGACGATACGAGAATGAAAAAATATTTCTATCCCGAGCTTGATAAGTCGGTGTTATTTGACCAAGGCTACATCGCCGACAAATCCGGTCACAGCCGTGGCAGCACGGTCGACTTGACGCTGTTTGATATGGACACGGGTAAAGAGCTTGACATGGGCGGCACATTCGATTATTTCGGCGAGCTTTCCCATCCCGATTACACCGGCGAACTTACGGCGGAGGAAATACAGAACAGAAACATACTGAGAGATATAATGGTCGACAACGGATTTAAGCCGCTCGATACGGAATGGTGGCATTTCACGCTTGCTGATGAACCGTTTACCGATACATATTTCGATTTCCCCGTCAGCGACGAATCCGTTGAAACGAACTGATGAATATAAAAAACAGACCTCATATCAATGCTGGTCTGTTTTTTTTTAAATCATTCAAGGAATTTGCCGCGCGGCGCTTTAATCATCGGCCGTTCTTTTTTGGTACGAGTTTTAAAATCAGCTCCGAAATCGCTGGCGCTCCGGCTACGAAATAGAACACGCATACGAACTGCATAAGCGCTTTCGCGAAGCCCTCTCCCAATCCGGCGCCCGCTATCGCGCTTGCCGCGTTTCCGGAAAAATTATCGAGCAGCGTATATGTAAACACACAGAATATGAGTCTTATAATATTATCGGTATTGCTTTTGTCCGTCGAGAATTTTATAAACCGTCTTTCAATGAACCAACCCACGAAGAATCCTATTCCCATTCCGGCGTTTTTAAATGAATCTACTGCCATTTTCGAGCCTTCGACTATTACCGAGCCGTCAGCCGCGTAATCGACCGGATAAGGCTTTAGCGCGGCGTACAGTATCAGCAGCGCGCAAAGCGCCACACCGCCGAGCATTACCCATAGATCCATATTCGGGCGCTCGTCAATGATCGGCATGAGCTTCGCCATTAAAAACAGCACCGCGCCGCCTATAATAAACGCGACGATAACGTCCTGCGGCGTGTGCACTCCGAGGTAGTTTCTCGAAAAGCCTATCAGCAGAAGAAGTATGATAAGCACTATACTAAACCACTTCGGTAACTTCACACCGTCTTTTGTATTAACCGAAAGTCCGCCCCATACGCTTACCGCGTTTGCTGTATGTCCGCTTGGGAACGAATATCCCGTCGCGTCAGCCTGAGCCTCCGGCACGGGCGTTATGCGTGCGTCGCGTATCCACGGGCGGTAAGCGCAGGCCGTTATTTTTATAAAGCCGTTTACTATTCTGTTGGTATAAAGCGAAAACATAAGAAATATACCCTGTTTCTTATTAACACCCCAATACACCAATCCTATAAAAAATACAATGACCGACGTTTCACCGAGTTTTGTTATAAGCTCCATAAATGTGTCGAGAAATCCGCCCGTCGCCTCGCGGAAATTCTGCAGCATAAGTAAATAATTAATGTCCATAATGATCTCCTTCCATTTTTTTATATGTATATTTTACCACATTTTTTATTCCGTGTCCATAACATTTCGTGCTGTTTAAAGCACATTTTATGACAAAAGGCAAGGATATGAGCTATATGTTTTGCGGCATGAGGAAAGGTTGATTTGATGTGATAAGCATATAAAGACCCGGCTCAACTCGGTTGTCCGCATCCCGATTAAAATGCAGACTTGTAAAAAGAATAAAAATGTGGTAAAATGTAGTATAGAATTTAAAATATGGTTAAAATAAAGAGGTAATGATTATGGATAAGCAATACACAACAGAGGATTTACTCGCTATAATACGTCGTCTGCGTGAGCCTGACGGCTGCCCGTGGGACAAGGTGCAGACGCACGAGACGATAAAGCATAACATGATAGAGGAATGCTATGAGGCGATAGACGCGCTCGATTCCGGCGATGACCGCGCGTTTGCGAACGAGCTTGGCGATGTGCTTCTGCAGGTGGCGTTTCACGCGGTGATGGCGCAGGAGCGAGGCGCGTTTGACTATAATGATATAGTCAACGAAATATGTACAAAGCTTATAACACGCCACACGCATGTGTTTGGCTCGGATCACGCGGGAAATGCCGAAGAAGCATATGCGACATGGGAGACGAATAAGAAGAAGGAGAAAAATCTCGACAGCTATACCGCGATGCTCAAAGACGTACCCGGATATCTGCCGGCGCTTATGCGGGCGGCAAAGGTGCAGAAAAAAGCATCCGGCGTGGGGTTTGACTGGCGTGAAAGCGAACCGGTACTCGATAAGCTTACGGAAGAAACAGATGAACTTCGCGGCGCGATTGAATCCGGGAATGCGGAAAGAATTGAAGAGGAGTACGGCGATCTGCTGTTTTCCGTGGTAAATCTTGGGAGGAAGCTGTCGCTTCAGCCGGAAATTGCTATGAACAAGGCGACGGATAAGTTTATCTCACGATTTGAAAAGATGGAAGATATATCCAGAAAATCGGGCGCGGATATGGCAAAAATGAATGATGAAGAGCTTGATAAGCTGTGGAATATCGTGAAAATGGCATGAAAAATGTTAAAAATGCGAAAATATAGCGTTAAATGCCGTAAAAAGTATTGACATAACACGGGTTTTGTATTAAAATATTTTACTGTAAGAAATCTTAAGAAGAGATTTAATTTATTTTTAGGAGGATTAAAACAATGAACAAATCAGAGTTGATTGCGGCGGTAGCCAAAGAGGCTGATTTAACGAAGAAGGACGCCGAGGCTGCGGTAAATGCTGTAACAGGCATTATTACGGATGCGCTTAAGTCAGGGGATAAGGTTCAGCTTGTAGGTTTCGGTACTTTTGAAACAAGAGCGAGAGCTGCGAGAACGGGCAAGAACCCCAGAACGGGTGAAGAGATCACGATCGCGGCATCTAAGGTTCCGGCATTCAAAGCAGGAAAGGCATTAAAGGATACAGTAAATAAATAATTTCCGCAAATTAAAAAGAGGCTGTCTCTCGGACAGCCTCTTTTACATGAGGTATATATGAGAATAGATAAATATTTAAAGGTGTCAAGGCTTATAAAGCGCAGAAGCGTTGCGAATGAGGCGTGCACGCAGGGCAGAATATCGGTAAACGGTAAAATTGTAAAGGCGTCATACGATGTTAAGGAAGGTGACGTCATGGAGATAAAAATGGGCGAGCGCGTATTAAAGGTACGTATAACGGCAATAGCCGAGCACGTTTTAAAAAATGACGCGGCCGCGCTTTACGAGGTAATAAACTGAATAAAACAGGCATATTTATAGCATGAAGGGTGTGATAAATATGGCAATCGTCAAGGGCGCGGAATTCGCGGGGTCTGTATCAAACGCCGGACACAGCATGGAGCTTCATGACAGAGCAAAGATGACGCTGACGGGCGTGACGGACGTTAGTGAATTTTCAGACAGCGCGGTTAAGCTTAAAACCAATATGGGCGCTATGACAGTAAAGGGCGAGGGGCTTACGATAAGCAGGCTCAACACAAACGACGGTGATGTGGAAATAAACGGAAGCATAAACTCGATACAGTATCAGACGAAGCAGAAGACCGGATTTTGGGATAGTCTGCTAAAATGACGCGCGAGGTATGGGTCCTTTTGGGAATGTGCGTATGCGGAACGTTCTGCTCGGCGCTGTTTGACGCGTTTCGCGGCGCACATTACGTTCTCAGGAGACATGACGTTATTGTAATTATTTCCGACATCGTTTACTGGGCAATCGTATGCGCGGCGGTCATATACAGCCTTTGGCAGCTTAATACCGGAGAACTGCGCGGATACGAGTTCGCGGGTTTTATCATAGGCGCGGCAGCGTATTTTCTTACGGTAAGCGCGTATGTTTATAAATTTTTTTTGACAATCAGCGTGATATGTGTTAAAATAATCAAGAGGATTCATAAAATCCTCTTGACAGTGCGCTCATTTTTGTATAAAATAATAACAGCGCCTGTTAAGGGTATGGCAAGGCATTTGAAAAGGAAGAACGGCGGTGCTTGATGTAACGGTTTACGTTAAGCGGATATTGCTTTCCCGCGGCAAAGGCGTCGGAGGTTCTTATACTTGCGGGAGGAAAGGCTATGGAGATTTTTATGGCTGGCTGGAAGGAAAAAATCGTGCATTTCGCGGTAACGCATAAAAAATCCATTTTTACATGGGTTGTTATTGCCGCGTGCGCGTTAATGATATTTAAGGGAGTTATGCAGATACCGCAGATAAAAGAAAACAAGCTTAATATAGTCTCGGTTCGTGAGAGCATAGAGTATGAAAAGACGCGTCAGCGTGAAACGGACGCGCTCATGACACGTATAGGCAGCGATGAATATATTGAAAAGGTTGCGGAGGAAAAGCTTGGTCTTATAAAAAGCAACTCAAAAATATTTATTGACGTTTCGCAGGAGCGATAACGGAAAAGAGGGAAAAAATGGTATCGGTCGGAGATATTATTGAAGGAACGGTAACGGGAATAATGCCGTTCGGAGCATTTGTGGATCTGGGCGGCAAGAGAACCGGACTTATACATATTTCTGAAATTTCGGAAGAGTATGTCGAGGATATAAACAATCATGTCAAAAAGGGTGATAAGGTCAAGGTCAAGGTTCTAAGCATCGATGACAGCGGCAAAATCAGCCTGTCAAT
Source organism: uncultured Clostridia bacterium (assembly GCA_947628155.1). Lineage (GTDB taxonomy): Bacteria > Bacillota > Clostridia > UBA1381 > UBA1381 > 12844. The sequence goes on along the minus strand of CANQYQ010000004.1, from coordinate 37,055 downwards.
GAGACGTGCGGTAAGCCGCGGCCCGAAGGGGAAGAGGACCCGCCGCGCAAGGCATAGCGAAAGCACGCGCCCCGACAATTTCGACTGGTCGGCAAATAACGACGCTCAGATGTCGTTTGAGGATAAGCTGTCAAGGTTTAAACAGATAAGCGACGAGAAAATGCAGACACTCCGCCGCAGCGCGGAATCGAAGCGTTCGGGCGGCTACAGCCGCAGAGGACGCGGTTAATATACTGATTTGGGCGGAATTTCCGCCCTTTTTCATAAGAGGAAGCTATGGACATAAGAGAACGAATCAATATAAGGCGGTTATCGCCTGACACGCAAAGCAGAATATTTCCTATTTTGGGCGCGGCAATAGTTTTCGTGCTTTGTTTTATTGTGCTTTTTGCGGGGGAAGACGTAGGCTTGTCGGACAACGGCGATTTCAGACGTGTTCTTCTGGTAAATAATCTCGAATATCGTAATGATACAAACGCGGCGTACCTGTTTAAGGAGGACTATCGCATGAAAACGGATGGCGATACGTTTTCCGAAAAGCTCGCAAGCCTGTGGGATACGAGCAATGAAAAGGAAATTTATTCCTCTCCGCAGTTTTTGCTTATAAAGATTTCAAAAACACTAAATTATATTTCAAATATAATTGCGGGCAGGAGCGAAAACGCGTATTCCATTGTCTGGCTCGCGCTTTTGTATATTATTATGCTGTCCGTCGCCGCGTGGGGAATTTTTACGTTTTTTGCCGACAGCGGAATAAAAACGAGGGTAGCGGTATTTGTAATATTCGTTTTCATGTTCTGCGACGCGGGATATATTCTTTATTTCAATTCATTTTACGGCGAACCGCTGCAATATACGTCGCTTATGCTTTTGATCGCGTCGGGATTGCTTATATACCGCAGGCCGAGTATCCCGAAGGTGATATGCTTCTTTATCGCACTGTATTTTTTTGCCGGCTCAAAGCTTGCCAATATCCCGTATTCTGTTATGGTCTGCGTCTTGTCGCTTACGCTGCTCGTGCTCAGACGCGACAAGCTGTTTAAGATTGGCGTAATAGCCGCGTTTTTGGTAGCCATATTCTCAATAATACAGCTTTATTCAAGTGTGCCCGACTGGATGCAGCGCGACACGACGTATCAGTCGGTATTCTACGGCATAGTCAAGGAAAGCGGCCGAGTAGAGAAGGATCTGAAATTCCTCGGCGTAGACGAAAAGTACGCGCCGCTTGCGAATACAACCGCATACATGGATGAGGGCGAATATCCTATAGATATAACCACGGAGCAGTTCGAGAAGGATTTTTACGACAAGGTCTCAAAGACGGATCTTGTAATATTTTATGTGTTTCACCCGGTGCGGCTGTTTAAGAATCTGAGCACGGCAATTTCAAATTCCGCGTATATACGTCCGCCCAATTCCGGCAATTCGATGACTGTGCCTATGGAGATGACGAACCGGTGGAGTATGTGGAGCAGGCTCAGAGCCTCGGTAAAATTCCCGTTTGCGCCTATTATAGTGTATATCGGCTTTATATTGATAACCGCGTATACGGTTATTATTGACATATTCTATTACAAACGGTTTAAAAGCGAGCCTAAGCGTAATATTTATATGATGGGCAGCTTTAACGTGCTTGTGCTGGGTTTATGGATAAACCTTGTGATCCCGATTATCGGCAACGGACAGGCGGATATAGCGAAGCATATGTTTCTGTTTACCACATGCATAGATATTCTTATCGCTGTGTGTATTCTGACGATCATTAACATGAAAATAAGAAATTTAATACTGTCGCTTACGGCGGTGGTTATAATGACCTTTTGCTGTAATTATGCCGCGCCAAAACCAAAGACGGTATTCGGAACATACGAAGGCGAGCCGATAGTATGGGAGGTATATGAGAGTCTGAACGACGGTACCGAGATATTGGTAACCAAAAAACCCATAGCGGATATGCCGTTTGACGCGTCGGATAATTCATGGACGGAGAGCGATTTAAGAATATGGCTTAACACGGAGTTCCTTAAGGATTTCACCGAGGATGAGCGCGCCCGGCTTATGAAAACCACCAACGCGGCAATATTGCCGCAGGAACGCAAATCGGTGGCGGTTGCGGGAGATCATGTCCATTACTGGAACTTTACGCGCGAAAATGCGGATGATCTCGAAAAAACAGCGTATCATTACTATGTTGAGGATTACGTATATATACCGACGCTTGATATGCTTGAAAATATGAGCGGTCATAAACCGTATTGGGTGCTGTGCCCATACGGCAACAACACTACAATGGAGCGTTTCGTAAATAACGACGGATTTGTACTCCATACGAGCGTGAGCAACGCGAAAGGCGTACGGGCAGTGATACGCCGGACGACCGCGGGAGGGGAATAGTGTGGAAACAAAGCTTTTAACCATTGACAATATTGCGGAAGCGGGGGAGATAATACGGCGCGGCGGCCTTGCCGCGTTCCCCACGGAAACAGTTTACGGACTGGGCGCGTCCGCATACGACGCGGACGCGGCGGCGAAAATTTACGCCGCGAAGGGCAGGCCCTCCGATAATCCGCTTATCGTCCACGTATGCTCCAAGGAGCAGATAAACGACGTGGCGGAGGATATTTCCGACGACGCGAGGCGGCTTATAGATGCGTTTATGCCCGGGCCGCTGACGCTTATTCTGCGTAAGCGGGATCGTATAAGCGACGGAGTTACCGCGGGACTGCCGACCGTTGCGGTACGTTATCCGTCGCATGAGACGGCACGGGCGCTGATCAAGGCGGCGGGAGTGCCGATAGCCGCGCCGAGCGCGAATATTTCGGGGAAACCAAGTCCGACAACGGCGCGCGACGTTTTGGAGGATATGAACGGGCGCATAGACGCCGTGATAGACGGCGGACAATGCGAGGTCGGCGTGGAATCCACGATAGTGGATACGACGCGCGGCACGCCTGTACTGCTTCGTCCCGGCGGCGTGACATATGATATGCTAAAGGCTGTCGTACCGGATATACGGCTCGACAAAAATGTTTTATCATCGCTTGCGCCGGACGAGAAACCCATAAGCCCGGGAATGAAATATAAGCATTACGCGCCCGAGGCTCAGGTCACGGTGGTCGAGGGCGAAAAGGACGCGGTGCAGGCAAAAATCAAGGAGCTGCTCGCAGAAAATAAGGGCAAAAAATGCGGCGTGCTTATTATGTACGGCGCGGTATACGATGACGCGGTTATGATAAACGGCGGGTATGAAAACTCCGAGTACGCGAGAAATCTGTTCGCCGCGCTCCGTGAATTTGACCGCCTCGGAACAGAAATCGTTTTCGCGGAGTTCCGCGAAAACGACGGCTGTGCGCTGGCTGTTAAGAACCGTTTGTATAAGGCGGCCGCGTACAGAGTGATCAAAGCCGAAAAAACGGCAAAACGGCCGTGTATATGATAACGGGATTTTTTGCGGCAAAAAATAATATGATAAAGCGGTTGTGCTGATATAATATAAAATATAAAATATAATATAAAATATAATATAAAAACACGATTTTAACGGAGAAGATCATGTTAGAAAAAATGAGCGATTTCTTTAAGGCCAGACTTGACGGTTATGATGAGCATATGCTGACCGAGATCGAAGGCGCGGCGGAGTTTTACGGATTTACCGCGTCTAAGCTGCCGGCGGGTAATGAGTGCAGCATCCTTGATTTAGGCTGCGGAACGGGACTTGAGTTGGAACAATACATCGCCGCCCATCCCGATGCTCGAATTACGGGTATTGATTTATCCGCGGAAATGCTTGGCAGATTTAAGGAAAAATTCCCGGATAATAATTTGAATTTAATTTGCGGCTCGTATTTTGATGTTCCGTTCGGAGAGCGCCGCTTTGACGCGGCTGTTTCGGTGGAATCCCTGCATCATTTTACCGCCGAGGAAAAATTGCCGCTTTACACGAAATTACGCAAGGCGATCAAGCGCGGCGGATATTTTATCCTTACGGATTATTTTGCGGAGAGCGAAGAGGCGGAGCGGATGTATTTTGAAAATTTACGCGTTTTGAAAAAAGAGCAGGGAACAGACGACTGTGAATTTTATCATTACGATACGCCGCTGACCGTTGAGCATGAAATAACGGTGCTCGGCGGCGCGGGTTTTTCAAATATTGAGATACTTTATAAATGGGGTGCTACGTATTGCGTAAAAGCAGCTGTGTAAACCCGTGTTTTAAACGGAAAAGGATTTATATGTGTGAGGGCAGAACATGTATAACGAAACTAAAAGACGATTGCCGTTTACCGTTTTTTGTAGGTTGTGGTTCACCGTTTTTTTATACTTGAATATCAAGATGATTTGTGATATAATTAATATATAATGGTATATTTTATACCGTGCGAGCTCTGATTGTAAGGGGGTTACATTATGAGTCGTCTACATATGGGAATCGACGTCGGTTCGACCACGGTCAAAATCGTGGTTATGGACGGCGGCAGAAATATATTATACAGCGAATACAGACGGCACTTTTCGGATATAAAGCAAACGGTGGCGGAGCTTTTCGGCGAGGTACGTGACATCGTAAGGAATCAGCCTTTTTCGGTTGTTATAACCGGCTCGGGCGGTCTTTTATTGTCCAAAATGCTATCCTTGCCGTTCGTGCAGGAGGTAATAGCGAATAAGGAAGCTATAAAAACCTTTTTACCAAAAACAGACGTAGTAATAGAATTGGGCGGTGAGGACGCGAAAATACTGTACCTGACCGGCGGATTGGAGCAGCGCATGAACGGAACATGCGCGGGAGGTACGGGTTCGTTTATCGACCAGATGTCCATGCTTTTAAAAACAGACGCGGACGGTCTTAATTCACTCGCTCAAAAGCATAAGGTGATTTATCCTATCGCGGCGCGCTGCGGCGTATTCGCCAAATCCGATGTGCAGCCGCTTTTAAACGAAGGCGCGGCAAGAGAGGATGTGGCCGCGTCGATTTTGCAGGCGGTAGTGACACAAACGATATCGGGTCTCGCGCAGGGACGGCCGATCAAGGGAAACATAGTATTTTTGGGCGGCCCGCTGCACTTTTTACCGCAGCTTAGGCGGCAGTTCGAGGAAACGTTAAAGGACAACGCCAAATCCTTTACCATTCCCGATAACGCGCAGCTTTTCGTAGCGATAGGCGCGGCGCTCATGTATGATAATACAGAGGTTTACATAGATGATTTAATAAATAAACTCAAAAACGCGAAATCCGCGGATACGGAAATCACACGTATGAGAAAGCTTTTTGAAACCGAGGATGAAAAATCGGAATTTTTCGAGCGCCATGACAAGGACAAGGCGCAAAGAGTCGATATTTCAACGGTAAAAGGGCCGGTATTTTTAGGCCTTGACGTTGGTTCTACCACAATTAAATGCGCGGTCATAAACCAAAATTCGGAGATAATATACGATTACTACGGTAAGAATGAGGGCAGCCCCATTAAACGCGGCATAGATATTCTTCGCGATTTATACGCGAAGCTCCCCAAGGACGCGTTTATCGCCAATGCCTGTACGACGGGCTACGGTGAATTGCTGCTTAAAACGGCGTTTCGCATAAATGAAGGTGAGATCGAGACGATCGCGCACTATAAGGCGGCGAACCATTTTTCACCCGGAGTCGATTTTATAATCGATATCGGCGGTCAGGACATGAAATGCATGAAAATCAAAAACGGCGTTATCGACTCGATAATGCTTAACGAGGCCTGCTCCTCCGGCTGCGGCTCGTTTATTCAGACGTTTGCGGAATCGCTGGGCCTTGACACGGTTTCATTTTCGCAGGAGGCCTTAAAAGCCGACAGACCGGTGGACTTGGGTACACGCTGCACGGTATTCATGAACTCGCGCGTTAAGCAGGCGCAGAAGGAGGGCGCGACGGTCGGCGATATAAGCGCGGGACTTTCATATTCGGTTGTGAGAAACGCCCTTTACAAGGTAATAAAATTGCGCGACCCGGCGCTTATGGGCGAAAATATTGTTGTCCAAGGCGGTACATTCAATAATAACGCGATACTGCGCTGCTTCGAACTGCTCGTTGAAAAGAACGTTATCCGGCCCGATATCGCGGGACTTATGGGCGCTTACGGAGCGGCGATAATCGCCAAGGAACGCTGGGACGGCGGCGACTGCGATATTCTGACGGCCGACGAGCTTGACGAGTTTACGTTTAAAACCGAATTGACCCGCTGCCAAAAATGCAATAACCACTGCCAGCTCACGATAACATCATTCGGCGACGGCGGACATTTCATATCAGGCAACCGCTGTGAACGCGGCGCGGGCATGGAGAAAAAAACAAACGAGCTGCCGAATTTATTTGACTATAAATATAAGCGCGTGTTCGGCTACGAATCGCTAAAGCCGGAAAACGCGCCGATGGGCGTAATAGGTCTGCCGCGTGTACTGAATATGTATGAAAATTACCCGCTGTGGCATACGTTCTTTACGGAGCTTGGATTCTCGGTAAAATTGTCATCGCGAAGCTCGCATAAGCTCTACGAAAAGGGCATCGAATCGATCCCGTCGGAGAGCGCGTGCTATCCGGCAAAGCTCGTTCACGGGCACATACAGGACTTGATCGACAAGGGAATAACTACTATTTTCTACCCGTGCATACCGTATGAGCAGATCGAATATTCCTCCGCGGGCAATCACTTTAACTGCCCAATGGTTACATCGTACCCGGAGGTCATATATAACAATATGGATATCCTGCGCTCAGAGGGGATACGGTACATGTATCCGTTTATAAATCTCGCGGATAAGCCGTCGTTTAAGCGGCAGATGTATAAGACGCTCGCGGATTACGGATTTACGAAGCAGCGGATAAACGCGGCGGCGGATAAAGCGTTTGATGAATTACAGCATTTCAAGAACGACATACGAAAAAGCGGCGAGAACACGATAAAATGGCTGGAGGAGCACGATAAGCGCGGAATAGTTCTTGCCGGACGTCCGTATCATATCGACCCTGAAATCAACCACGGCATACCCGATATGATTAACTCGCTCGGGTTCGCGGTATTAACAGAGGACAGCGTCGCGCATCTTGGGCATTTGAAGCGCGATATACGCGTGGTTGATCAATGGGCGTATCATACGCGCCTGTACGAATCGGCGGCGCAGGTGGTAAAGAATAAGCACCTTGAGCTGATTCAGCTTAACTCGTTCGGCTGCGGCCTTGACGCGGTAACTACAGATCAGGTACAGGAGATTTTACAGGCTTATGAAAAGATTTATACGACACTTAAAATCGACGAGGTTTCAAACCTGGGCACGGCGCGCATACGTGTGCGCTCGTTACGCGCCGCAATTCAAGAGCGTGACGACAACGATTTTGAGCCGCATAAGGTCGAGGACTACACCGTCAACAAGGTCAAATTTACGGAGGAGGATAGGAAAAATCACACGATTATTTGCCCGCAGATGAGTCCGATCCATTTCGGCATGTTCGAGGCGGTATTCCGCGCGCACGGCTATAACATGATGGTTTTGGAGCACGCGACGCCCGAGGACGTCGAGGCGGGATTAAAGAGTGTCAATAACGATGCGTGCTATCCGTCGATCATGGTGACGGGTCAGCTCGTGAACGCGTTTACTTCCGGGCGCTGCGACCCAAACAATACGTCGGTTATAATTACACAGACAGGCGGAGGATGCCGCGCGACGAATTACATAGCGTTTTTGAGAAAGGCGCTTAAAGAGGCGGGATTTTCACAGGTTCCGGTGATCTCTTTAAACCTCGTCGGATTGGAGGATAATCCCGGCTTTAAGCTGACGCTTCCGCTTGTGGACGGATTGTTAAAGGCCGCATTGTGGGGCGATTTATTAATGGCTGTCACCATGCGCACACGTCCGTATGAGATTAATAAGGGCGAAACAAACAGGCTGCGCGATAAATGGTTGAAGCGGCTGTATAACGACCTGCTTCACAAGAACCGTAAAAAGCTGAAGCTGAAAAAAATCATAGATGAAATACTGGATGACTTCGATAGTATACCACTCGACGAATCGGTAAAAAAGCCGCGCGTGGGAGTTGTGGGGGAGATACTTGTAAAATTCCACCCGGACGCGAACAATAATATTGTTGAGGTGATCGAGTCGGAGGGCGGCGAAGCGGTTATGCCGCCGCTTACGGATTTCATGCTGTATTGCCTTTACAACATCAACTTCAAGCGCGATAACTTGGGCGCGAAGTCGTCTACGGCGGCGCTTTGCAATTTCGGCATAACCGCGATTGAGGCGTTTAGAAGTCATATGAGCAAAAAAATGAAGGCAATGCCGAAATTCGTGCATTGTGCTCCGGGGCGTATCAAGGACATTGCCGAGGGCGCGAAGGGGATATTACAGCTCGGGCACTGCACGGGCGAGGGTTGGTTTTTGACCGGCGAGATGGTCGAGCTGATACATAACGGCGCGCCAAATATCGTCTGCGTGCAGCCGTTCGCGTGTCTCCCGAACCACGTTACCGGCAAGGGCATGATTAAGGAATTACGGCGGCAGTTCCCGCAGTCGAATATCGTCGCGGTCGATTACGATCCCGGCGCGAGCGAGGTAAATCAGCTGAACCGTATTAAGCTGATGATGGCGGTCGCGTTTGAAAATTTGAAGAAGGAAGAGTATTTTAATAGCGTTACGATAGAGGATACAAAACAGCCTATTCTAAAGAAAGAAAAGGCTAAAGCATAAAAAAAGAGCTGTCAAAAAAGTCCCAAACGTGAAAAGGATTTCAAGAAATGAAGTGAATCCCAAACATGTTAATATGAATTCTTGTCTAAACTTTGGGGTTCACTTCACTTTTTTACAGCCCCTTTGTTTGTACAATTTGAATAATAGTAGGGGAGAAGGGGGAGTGGCAAGCTTTAGGTAACGCCGCGAGGATATGCTATTACCGCGCAACAATGCTCGGCAGCGACATTTCGCTGTATTGAGTAGAAATTATACTCGTTTTCGCAATGCGGGAATATATACCGGAGAATTTGCCGTTATATACGAATAATCCGGTTATGGAGGAATAATTTAGATATGCGGCGAGCGGATTATGCAAAAAATCAATATTTTCCGTCTCGTACGGCTTTACATATTCCTGCAGAATATACCCGTTACCGATATTTTCCGATACAGTCTTTGCCCATTCCTCATCTGTTTCACACTCCACGCCGGCATGAAAGCCTTTGGACGCGTACGAATCCTGCGGCTTTATAACCCATTTATCCTTTTCGGCCAAAACGTTATGCGACTTTACCGCCTCGGCGGTCAAGACGGCCGTAAACGGTATGTGTTCTTCAATAAATTTGTTTTCCGCGTCTGTGAGGATTTTCTTTGTCATATCGTGGCGCAGTATTGAAAACACAAGCTTATTATGTATAACCTGCGTTTTAAAATCGCCTATCAAAACAACGTTCTCGTCCTTCACAGCGTTTATAAACGGCTGTATGCTGTCGTAGTCCGCCATGATATCGCACGTAACCGCGCGGCGGTATACAGCGTCGATTATCATGCCGGACGGCGAAATCAGATTTTTTCCGTCATATGTCAAATCGCGTATATCGCAGATCTCGCAGTTTAGACCGCGCGCTTTAAAATGCTTTTCAAAGCGCTTGAATTCATAGGACGGCCCGAATTTTATGAAATCGACGATCGCGATATTCGGATATTCTTTAGGATTTTCAATTGTGCGGTAGATGCTCATAAATTCGTCTACCCACGAATCAAACAGCTCATATGTTCTAACGCTGTATTTTTCGGCAAATTTTTTGAATGTATCCGTTTCACTGACGGCAAGATTCAAAATCCTGTCTTCGTCCATCGCGCTTGAACCATCGGCGTTAAACTCGCAGAATTTAAACGAGAAATCATCGGGATTGAAGAATATGTCAATCCGCGCGATCGGAAGCTTTGACGCATACCGCGCCGGACGCAGTATAAGCGCCTCAAGGCGCTTATCAAATCCGAACAGCGCGCGGTAATCCGCGCTGCGCTCATACTCCGTAATCACCTTTTCCAGTATTTTATATGCCGTATCGCATATTTTTTTAAAATATTCCGCCGCTTCATGTGTAAAAATCTGCGGAATATACAGCGAATAAAGTACCATTTGCCTGCCCGGCGCTATTGTGTAAACCGCTTCGGAATTTTTGATGTATTCCTGCATACGGGCCGCGCTTGTCCGCGCTGATTCAATATTGCTGTCGATAAGCTGCTTATAATATAGGTATGGTCTGTTCAACTGAAGTCATCTCCCGCTTTAAAAGAATACTGACGGTATCTTTTCAAATTGCTCAATTTTAATCTCATCGTTTAAAAGCGGAGCAATATCATCCACAAACCGCATAAAATGCTTTGAATTGTTGTGTTCGTCAATCGCGGCATCGTTTAACCATTCCTCAATAAATGTAAACTTTGTTTTGTCTCTGCGCGCGGTCAGTATTTTATAGGAAAGACAGCCCTTTTCCTTACGCGTTTCGCGCGTTACGTCTGTCGCGCGGCGGATAAATTCCTCCGTGCATGACGGCTTTACGTCAAATTTTGCTATTATAGTTATCATATTAACACCCCGGTATATATGTATTTATAATAATTATACCATATATTGCGGATTTTGACAAGTAGAAACATAAATATTGGTGACGGATAATCGAAGTTATGCACTTATCAAAAGGGGATAAATCGCTAAATTAATCTAACCATAATAAATCACCATTTATTATGGTTAGATTAAGAGTGAGGAGCATTATTATTGCAAATGGACCCATTTCATATGTTTTTATATGCTTTTGTATTGGCCGTATTGGTATTGAAGATTTAAGAAATCGTTGATCTTTAATGCATATCATTCCGCGGTTTTCATGTCAGTATACAAGTAAATTTAATTACGTGGTTTAATAATGGCATTATCCATATATTTTTTCATAGCGGCGATATACAAGCGTCGATTATCATGTCGGACGGCGAAATCAGATTTTCTCATCATACGCCAATGCCAATATTCGCCGTGCGCAGGAACAAAATATACTTATGTATCTGTATGAACGCCTCTGCAAAATTCCTTGAACAACCCATGGAGATTTTAAATCCGAACATCTCAAATTAATGTAAACTATTCATAGTGTAAAAATCAGCGATTATCTTTGTCTTGGTTGTCATTTTATAAACGTTCATTATGGTTATATATACTGTTGAAGCTGTTTCGGTTTATGGAGTTTTTTTGGGGATTTATCATTTTTTCGAATCAAAAAGAGCATCTTATGGCTGAAACCATAGGATGCCCTTTAAACCAAATTTCCATATTTTACCTAATATCACTTATGCCGCAGGCCGCGTTATTTAACGGTGTCCGGCCTTATATTTCCTGCGTTCGGAATATTTCCCGCGCTTCTCTGTTTTGCGGCGGTCTTCATATCTGCGATGTATTTCGGTACGTCTGTGTATCTTTGCCTTATAATATTCCTTTTTCTCCGGCTTCATCTTAAATACCCACAGCTTATTTTTCGCCATAATAACCAATACTAATACTGCCAAAGTCAGGACGCCCATTATTATCGCCGCGGCCTCTATTCCGTTATCGTCTCCATCATTATAGCTGATCGTCTCCGCGTCATAATCTATTTCCGGCTCCGGAGAGAACGAAGGCATAGGTCCGACTATCCTAACCGGGCCTACCAAATTAGGTTCTTGTGTCGGAAGCGGTGATGGCGAAGGCGTCGGACGAGGTGTCGGACTTGAAGATGAGCTCGGCGCGATAGTCGGATATGGGCGTGTTGTAGAGCTTATCCTCGGTCGTGTGGTCGCGCTTGTATTAGGCCGCGTAGTTGCGCTTGGCCGCGGCGTTGTACGCGACAATGAACCGCCGAACAATGAACTTCCGGACGATGATGTAGATCCCGATGAAGTCGAACCCGACGATGTTGTGCCTGATGATGTCGAACCGGAAGATATTGTACCTGATGAAGTCGAACCCGACGAAGTTGAACCCGATGAAGTCGAACCGGACGACGTTGAGCCTGATGAAGTCGAACCGGACGACGTTGAGCCTGATGATGTCGAACCGGAAGATGTGCTGCTCTGGTTTTGAGTATTGTTGCTTACCGTTATAGTATCATCACTGCCGAAATCATAATATTCGGCTTTGTTCTGTAACGCGCGCGCGTTGGAAACCATCGCGCTTAACGCGTACGCGGTTGCGTTCGCGTCGGCATCGTTATAATCTTCGGAAAAACCGCCGTTATCCTTACGGAACTTAAGCAATCCATCCATAACCGTGTTATTATTCTTGACGAACCTTGTATCCGCTTGGCCTATACCCATTGCGTCCATCGCCATGGATACTGCCGCTGTATCGGTAAGGCAATCAAAATCACCGTCATCATTCTGACGCGACGAAAGGTATAACAACGCCTTGCTTATCGCTTCCGTGCCGGTTACCTGCGTCTGCCCTCTGTCATCGGGATATGTAACGACGTGCCCTACATCATTATAATCACCCGCAAGCGCGGTAACTGCGTCGGCAGTCGTTTTAATATCACCGAATGAACCGTCCGGGAGCTGATATGCCAGAACTGTCGCGACATAGTCGTCGCGGTCAACGGGAGCGTCAATAGGTATTTCGATCTGTCCGGCATCCAGCGCGGTAAGCGCGCCGATGTATTCCGCCGCGCTGTTCAGCGGACGCCAATACGTGGAATCACCGGCGAAATCACGTCCGCCGAAATAACCGGGATCGCCGCCCAATGCGTCTACCGCCATGAGACTCAGCTGCATTGCCGCCGCATCGGATGTTTCATTGTAATTTTGCGCCACGGTATCCAAGCCGTTAAGATACGCGTCGTAATCATAATCCAGACCCGCGCGTTTAAATGCCGTTACCGCGACGTCCGACGCCTTCTCCCCTATCGCTGAAAGCGGGTCGCCGTTTTGGCGCATCCAGTCGGACGCCGATGTTATGGCGGCAGTTAATTCACTTTCGGTATATTGTGCCCGCACTGTGATAATACGCGTTTGCGTTAAAGCTGTCAGTGCGAAAATCATAAGCGAACACGTAAGTGCAATCAATCTTTTCATTGTATTTTGACTCCTTTGGAGAACATAATCCATACATATATTATAATTATACCACAACTTATACCGATTTTTCAACGCTAACCGATAAAATTTTTAAATTATTTTGCACAAATTATAAACCCTCCCGGAACGCTTTAGGAGTCATATTATACATTTTTTTAAATAACCGGTTAAAATGCTCGACATTCGGATAGCCTACGGATTCGGCTACCTTCTCTACCGATAGATTTCCGTGCTTGAGCATTGTACGCGCCTTTTTCATTCTTATCGCCTTTACGTTTTCCTGAAAGGTCATCCCGGTGTGCTCCTTGATGTATTTGGATAAATACTGAGGAGAAAGGAAAAATACCTTTGACAGCGAGTCAAGCGTGACATTGTCGTAATTGTTCTGCATATAGTTCATTATATCAATCGTGCGCTGAGCACGCGCCGCATCCGTTTTTCTTATGCACGCGAGCTTGTTGGCCGCCGCGACAAGCGCCGCTATGGACGCCTTTATTATATCCTCGTCTATGCCGACGCCCCAGAACATCTCACCGTTATACGTTATTCCGACGTAAGCTACCGCTTTTGAAGACGAGCCGCGCGTAAGGGAATGCTCCTCGTACTCGGACAGCTCGTACGATATGCCGAAGCACTGCTTTATCGCATTGCTAACCGCGTCCAATCTGCCGTTACCGTTTACCTCGATAACACGCTGCTCTCCGCTGTATTCAATCGTAACAGTCGCGGTTATGCCGTTATGCTGCTTGAAATGGCACTCGGGAATTGAAAATACAGCGGGATTATGGATATAGTTATCCTCGAACACCTGATATACAAGCTTCGGGCTTAATTCCATATGCTCCTTATCGGACACGTCCTTAACCGTGTATCCCACGTCCGCCTTCATCTTATTCGGCAGCGAGAAGCCGTAATTCTGCTTCAGTATATACGCAACGCCGCCCTTTCCGGATTGGCTGTTTATGCGTATAACGTCGCTGTCGTATTTGCGTCCCACATCACGCGGGTCTATGGGCAGATACGGCACTGTCCACCTGCCGCCGCTCTTCCCTTCCTCCCACCACGCTAAGCCTTTGGCGATAGCGTCCTGATGCGATCCGGAAAACGCGGTGAATACCAAATCACCCGCATACGGAGTGCGCTCATGAACACGCATTCCCGTGAGCCGTTCATACGTTTCACGGATCTTCATTATATTTGAGAAGTCCAGTCCCGGGTCATCGCGAGCGTGATCATATCGACGTTACCGGTGCGTTCACCGTTGCCGAAAAGCGTGCCCTCTATCCTGTCCGCGCCCGCCAGAACCGCCAGCTCCGCGTCGGATATGCCGCTGCCGCGGTCGTTATGCGGATGCACGCAAAGAGTTACGGCGTTTCTGTATTTCAGGTGCTTATGGATGTATTCGATCTGCGTCGCAAATACGTGCGGCATCGCAAGCTGCACGGTGGTCGGTATATTTATTATCGCCTTATTCCCTTCCGTCGGTTTCCACACGTCAAGCACAGCGTTGCAGACCTCGACCGCGTATTCGACCTCCGTGCCCGGGAAGCTTTCGGGACTGTACTGGAACGAAAAATTGCCGTCCGTTTCGTCCGCGAGCCTTTTAAGCAGCAGAGCGCCGTCCACCGCGATTTGCTTAATCTCGTCCTTATCCCTCTTAAACACCTGCTCGCGCTGTGCCACAGATGTGGAATTATACAGGTGCACCACCGCGCGCGGCGCACCATTTACCGCCTCGAACGTCTTTTTGATTATATGCTCCCTCGCCTGCGTGAGCACCTGTATTGTTACGTCGTCCGGTATCATATCCCGCTCAATAAGCGCGCGGATAAATTCATACTCCGTTTCCGACGCGGCCGGGAACCCGACCTCGATTTCCTTTACGCCGATTTTAACGAGCATCTCGAAAAACTCCAGCTTCTCCGCCAAGCTCATCGGCTCGATAAGCGCCTGATTGCCGTCGCGCAAATCAACACTGCACCAAATAGGCGCTTTTTCTATATGATCCTTTTTTACCCAGTCGTATGTCGCGTCAGGCGGCATAAAATATTGAATCCCGTATTTACTCATGTTAATTCCTCCCACAAAATAAAAATCCCTATGCGTAAACTACACATAGAGACACAAATAAAATTCATGCGGTACCACTCTATTTCGCGGCCAAGTGCCGCGCACCTCGTCGGATACATATCATATCCTGCCGACTTTACGGCCGGCTCCCGTCCGCGCCTACACAGCATGGAAAACGTCTTAGCCTTTTGGACTTTTCTTCATGACCGATCTTTTGAACCGGTTTCCGCCGCGGACGCGTCTTTTGAACGGGTCCGCCGGATATGTCTTTTGGACAATATCATTTTTCCGTTTTCCGCCTTCGGGCGGCTGCTCCGGGGCGAGTTCACGATTTTTCTCTGACCCGCTTTCACCAACCGCGGATTCTCTGATTTCGCAAAGCCTCGCTACTGATCCCCTTCATTGCATTATAAACGTGATATTCAATTTTCGTAAGGTTATTTTAACATATAATTTTATTATTTCAAGTGTTAAATTTAATCTGTTTTCTTGATTTATTTTAAAGTCCTTGCGCTATTCCTACTATGATCGGCATGGTTATAATTGAGAGCAAGGTGCTTACCGATACAAGCGTTGCGGAGAGCGGAGTATCGGCGTCGAATTTATTGGCGAACATCGTAACAACGGCAGCAACCGGCGCCGACGCGGCAATTGCGCAGACGATCAGCACATCGCCGTGCACCCCGCACAGAAGCAGTCCGGCAATCATTATGATAGGAGACAGCAGCAGACGGAACGCTATGGACAAGATTTCGTTCATACCGCGTATTTTAAACCTCGCGTCAGCCAGGTGATAACCGATTATAACCATTGCCACAGGCGTATTTAAATCCGCCAGATAGCTTATCGGCGCGGATATGACCTCGGTTAACGGCGCGATCGTGAAAAAAATAACCAGTCCGATTGCCGTTCCGATTATTCCGGGGTTTAAAAGTATTTTGCGCGGCGAAAATTTATAGTCCTTATTCATCACGTATTCGCCGTACGTCCACACAACGATATTGAACACGGCCACATACGCCGCGCCGTAGAATACGCCGTCACTGCCTAAAATAGCCTCTTGGAGCGGGAATGACATATATCCGCAATTGGAGAAAATCATCGCCATTCTCATTACGCTTTCGCGGCTTTTATCCCTGTCATGTATGATAAAAACCGAAAAAAGCGCGTTTATGATATGTAACACCAGCGCCGCGGCAAATACTATGCCCAATCCCTTAAGCATTTCCATATTGAGCTCACGGTTGAACGAATTAATTATAACAGCCGGGGTGACGACGTAGAGCATGAAATCCGTAAGCCGCTTTACCGCGTCCTTGTTGAATATTTTAGCTCTGTTTGTCACAAAACCGACGCCGATAAGTATAAACAATATCAAAACCTGCCGCGCGACGGTCAGTATATTTGCAAGCATTTCCTACACCTCTTTATCCTATGTTGTCCGCCCACGCCGTAACCGCGTCATTTGTCACAAACGACGCGTTTTTGCCAAAGCCGGCCTTTATAATATTTCCAAAGCCGGAATCTATAGCGTACGCGCCGTTGTCACGCGCGATATAATCGCTTACGGCGCGGCCGTATATTACAGCCGCACCCGAACCGTCGAGCGCGCTCTGACGCAGGCAGCTATCGGATATAATGAGCGTGTCGCCGCATGTCTTTGCCATATCGCCGCTGCCGACGTAAATAGACTCCTGTCCGGTAAAATCGGTGCGGTATATCTCGGGCCGGTACATATTTTTATAATATACACGGTTACCGTTCTGGCACAGCACATCCGCATACGCGCAGTCGGCCGGCATATCGACAAGAATGCCGTTATAACTGCCGTCTATCCAGACGTACCATATATCCTGACCGTTATCGCCGTTGACATAAAGCACCCGCGCGTCCTCTTCCTGATTTCGGCAAATGAAAGAGCTGCTGTTGTTGATATACTGCATGTTCGTTCCGTCCGCGTTAAAGCGGTATATGTTATGATAGCCGTAACCGTTTTCGACAAGTATATAATCGCCGTAAAACACACAGTTAAACGATGAAAGTGTCAGGCCGCCCGGCATTTCAACCGCGGATGATGCGTAGGTGTCGATATTGAGCGCGTACATGCGCGTATCATCGGCGCGGTTATAGTACAGATAATTCCGGTGCCGCTGCGGATATTCGGCATAACCGAGATCCCTGCCGCCGTATTCGTACAGCTCACCCTTATGCTCGGCGGTTTTTTTCAGCCAGAACACCCTATCGTCTTCCGCGCTGATAAACTCCGTATCATAATCCGTAAGCTGTTCCTCCGCGCCGCCGTTCTCCGCCTGGCGGTACAAATACCCGCTGTCTGTCACATAATACACGTATCCGCCGTCGCAGTATACCTCTTTAACGGATAAATCCGAAAGCTTACTGCGGTTTACTCCGTTAGAATCTACACGGTAAAGCTTATTATAATCGTCCGCACTCGCGTAAAAGAACGCGCTGTCCCCCTCCGGCAGATCGGTGATCGTAACACGCCTTGCCGCCGCGTCCCACGCCACATCGGATTTAAGCGCCTCCGCGACCGCCCTGACCGGAACATATGTAAAATCTCCGACAAGCTGCGCGCTGACATCAAGCTCTGTGGACGACGAAAACACCATAAGCTGTCCGCTGTTTATGATGCCTGTTTCCATAACGTTAGAGTCTATGTCAAGCTTTATCACTTCGTTGTTTTTTGACGCGTATACACGGCGGTTATCGCCGTCCCATGTAACCTGAGCGCCAAGCGCCTCAAATACGGCACGCATCGGTACAAGCGTTCTGTCGTTAATGATCACCGGCTCGTTTTCCGTCCTAAGTTCTGTGCCGTTTATCACAACACTGATATCATCCGCACGCGCCGTAAGCGCGGTTTGCGCGAAAAGAGCGGCGAATACCGCCGCAAGCATAATAAGTCTCTTCATATTCAGTCCCCAATCTTTTCAATTACCGCGCGGTAAACCTCGTCATGGATTTCCTCGGGCGTTTTAATTTGTTTGTCGGCCACGCAAGCGATGCGCGTCCATTCGTATCTGCGCGCGACGAACACGGCGCTGTTATAGCTTCTGCGCAAATATTCCGTATCACTTTCGTGAATGTCCTTTGCCGCGCCGCCGTCTATTTTATTCGCGCGGTCCTCCATAAGCTTCACGGCGTATTCCACCGGCATATCAAGGAAAATTGTCGCGTCGGGCAACGGCAGACCGCATTTTACATATTCAAAATCGTAAATCCAATCAAGACATTTTTCCTTTTCTGACGTGTCTGTGATTTTTCCCGCCTGGTGAATCATGTTTGATGTCACATATCTGTCCGCGACGATGATCGTGCCCTCGGCATAATCCCTGCTCCAATCGGTACGGTATGTGGCGAAGCGGTCAAGCGCGTACAGCGCGGACGCGGTATACGCGTTTACATCGTCGGGATTTTTCCCAAACTCGCCCGCAAGATACATTTTCACAAGCGCCGACGACGGGCTTTCATACGCCGGGAACGATACCTTCCTGACGCGGCGTCCTGCGGATATGAGCCGCTTTACAAGCATATCCGTCTGCGTCTGCTTTCCGCTTGAGTCCACACCGTCTATGACAATTAATTTTCCCATTACTTATATCGTTTTCCTTTCAAAAACACCGTTATCGCGAACTTCGGCAAATCCATCATTCTGCCGATACGCTTTGGTTCTTTATACAGACGGTACAGCCATTCAAGCCCGTGATTGCAAAAGAAATCCGGTGCGCGTTCGGCTGTGCCGGCAAATACGTCAAGGCTTCCGCCTATGCCCATCGCGACACGGACGCCGAGTTTGCCGCGGTGCTCGTCGATCCATTTTTCCTGCTTCGGCGCGCCGAGGCATACGAAAATGATATCCGCGCCCGAAGCGTTGATCTCATCGACAATTTGCGCGTCGTCCTCGGGCGCGAAATATCCGTGTCGGCATCCGGCAATGTTGAGTCTGGGATACATTCTTATAAGATTATCCCGCGCCGTTTCCGCAACGCCGGGTTTGCCCCCGAACAAGAACAGCTTGTGCTCGGTCCCGTCTATTTTTTCAAGTACGCGGCATGCGATGTCATAACCCGCCGCACGCTCGCGCAAAGGTTTATTAAGTATTTTAGACGCGTAGACAACGCCTATGCCGTCGGCGGTCAGAAGCTCGGAGCGGTTTAAAATATCCGCGAATCCCTTGTCACGGTACGCCGCCATGATTATCTCTGAATTGGGCGTAAACACGCTGTGCAGCTTGTTTTCATCGAAGAACCCGATTATCGCGTCGGCCGCTTCGTCAATCGTGACAGTATCTACGTTTACACCTAAAATGTTCACCTTATCCATATTATCTTTCCTTCAGACAAATATAATTTTTATTTGTAACAATGGACTTGTAGGCCGGCCGTATAATACGCGAGCATCCCAGGACCTCCTCAAGTCTGTGCGCGCTCCAGCCGATCACACGCGAAATCGCGAACAGCGGCGTGTACATTTCCTCCGGTATGCCGAGCATTTTGTAAACAAAGCCGGAATACATATCTACATTGGCGCACATCGGCTTATCCGAGCCCTTAATATCGGCAAACACACGCGGAGTAAGCTCCTCAATAAGATTATAAAGCCTGTATTCCTTACGGAATTTCGTCTTTTTCGCGATCAGCTTTTCGGCACGTTCCTTCAGCAATACCGCGCGCGGGTCGGACATGGTGTAAATCGCGTGACCCATACCGTAGATGAGTCCGGAGCCGTCGAACGCCTCGCGGCGCAGGATTTTTTTCAGATACGCCTCAACCTCATCCTTATCCTCCCAGTCGGATACGTTTTCCTCAATGTTGTTCATCATTGCCATAACCTTCGCGTTCGCGCCGCCGTGTTTGGGGCCCTTCAAGGAGCCTATGGCCGCCGCTATTGCCGAATATGTATCGGTTCCCGACGACGATACGACGCGCGCCGTGAACGCGGAATTATTGCCGCCGCCGTGCTCGGCATGGATCATCAGCATTACGTCAAGCATCTCCGCTTCCTCGCGCGTGTAGCGGTTGTCGGAGCGTATCATATACAGCAGATTCTCGGCCGTGGATAGATCCTCCTGCGGCGTATGCAGGATCAGGCTCCCGCCGTCGTAATAATGCTTCTTTGCCTGATAGCCGTACGCCGTCATAACCGGCAGCCGTGCCGCGAGCTCAATAGACTGCCTTAAAATATTTCCGGCCGTTGTCTCGTCGGGATTGGAGTCGTATGAATACGACGCGAGCACCGAACGCGCAAGCTTATTCATAATGTTTTCACTCGGCGCTTTTAATATCATATCCTCAACAAATCCGTCAGGAAGCGGACGGAGCTTGCCGATAAGTGTTGTAAATTTTTTCAGAGTGTTTTTATCCGGAAGCTGTCCGAACAAGAGCAGATACGCCACCTCTTCAAATCCGAACCGTTTTTCCTTTTCGCAGCTTCTCACGATGTCCGACAGACTGTAGCCGCGATAGC
This sequence comes from uncultured Clostridia bacterium, assembly GCA_947628155.1. Lineage (GTDB taxonomy): Bacteria > Bacillota > Clostridia > UBA1381 > UBA1381 > 12844. The sequence goes on along the minus strand of CANQYQ010000004.1, from coordinate 16,412 downwards.
GCAGCTGCCCCGGTATCGGTGTTTTTTTGCCGTCGATAAGCTCATATCCTATAACCGAGCCGACCGACGTAAGTCCCGCGACAACTCCCGTGCCGTCGTCATTTCTCAATCCCTTTTTTACATCGTGCCGCTTAAACGTTTCCTTTGAAAACGGCAGATATAATCCCTCCGCTTTCTTCTGGAAAATATTTTCCAAATCCTCTGTTTTGTCTTTTTCAATAGACATAAGATTACCTCCCGGTGCTTTATTTCCTCAATTCCTTCCCTGAAATTATATACGGATCAAATAAAGCTCATCTGTCCGTCGCCATCCTTCAGCGCATAACCCGCGGCCGGAATACTGCGCGGCGCGTATCTTTTCGGATCACTTAAACCGCTGTCCTCCGCGAGAACCGCCGATATAAGCTTCGAGCCTTTTTTCCTTAGAGTCATAACCTGTACTCCCTGTGTGCTCTTTGTTGTTTTAAGCGGAATTTTTGACGTGTCCGCGTACAGTACCTTATTTGAATCGGCCATTGCCACTATGCCGCGGTCCGTATCCAGATACAGCGCGGAAACAAGCGGACTTTTATCGCTGTACGCGTTCACGAGCTTTCTGCGGTTTGTCTTTGTTTCATATCCCGCAAGCTCCACCTTGGCCATTTTGCCGTTCTCAAACGCGAACAGCAGCATTCCTTTAAAATCACTCGTAACTACAGTATACACTATTTTCTCTTCAGCTTCAAGTCCCAAAATGCCGGGCATATATTCGCCCATTGTGCTGACCTTCGCGTCCGGTATATCGTACAGCTTCATTTTATATACCGTCGATTTATCGGTAAAGAACAGACATTCGCTGTTATTCGACGTCTCTATTGTCTGCACAATTTCGTCATCCTCCTTTAAGCGATGCTCCGATGTGGAGGAGCGCAGCGAAACGGCGGGAATCTTTTTTAGATAATTTCCGCGTGTAAAGAATACCGTGCACGCATAATCGTTAATCTCACGCGTTTCTACATACTCCTCAATATGCTCCGTTGCTATGAGCTTCGTTTTACGCTCCTGCCCGTATTTCTTTATAATATCTCTTAGCTGCGACGTTATGATTTTCTTGACCTCTTTATCATCGGCAAGTATATTGTTCAGCTGTTCCAAATCCTCTATAAGCTTTTCAATTTCCGCCGTGCGGCTTAATATATGCTCACGGTTTAAATTCCGAAGCTTTATCTCCGCGACATATTCAGCTTGTATTCTGTCTATATCAAAGCCGTCCATAAGGTTCGGCACAACATCGGCTTCAAGCTCGGTATGGCGGATTATCGCGATCGCCTTGTCGATATCGAGCAGTATTTTTTTTAAACCTGTCAAAAGATGCAGGCGCGCGCTTTTTTTGTCTATATCATATCTTACGCCGTTTTTAACGCATTCGGAGCGAAAATCGATCCAGTGCGACAGGATCTCCTTAACGCCCATAACGTACGGACGGTTTTTGATAAGCACGTTAAAGTTACAGCTGAATGAATCCTCGAGCGGAGTGAGCTTGTACAGCTTCGCCATGAGCATATCCGGATCTGTGCCGCGCTTTAGGTCGATTGTAATTTTAAATCCGTTCAGGCCTGTTTCGTCGCGCGCGTCGGTAATTTCTTTCAATTTGTTACCCTTTATAAGCTCCATTATTTTGGCGATAATCGCCTCGCACGTCGTTGAATACGGGATCTCGGTTATATCTATGCAGTTATTTTTCTTATCGTAATTATACACCGCGCGCATTTTAAAGCTGCCGCGCCCCGTTTCGTAAATCCCTTTCATCTCATCGCGTGAATACACAATCCGCGCGCCTAATGAAAAATCCGGCGCGGGCATTATATCGAGAATTTCATCGCTTGTCAAGCTTTTTTTACGCATTATCGCGATAGCCGTCTCACAGACCTCTTTTAAATTAAACGAGCAAATATTGCTTGCCATACCTACGGCGATACCCTGATTGGGATTGACGAGAATATTCGGGAACGCGGACGGCAGCATCACAGGCTCTTTCATTTCGCCGTCGTAGCTGTCAACAAATTCAACGGTGTTCTTATTTATGTCGCGAAAAAGTTCCTCGCAGATCGGCTCCAAGCGCACCTCGGTATATCGCGACGCGGCGTAGGCCATATCGCGCGAATACTGCTTGCCGAAGTTGCCCTGAGACTCGATAAGCGGATGCAGAAGCGACTCGTTGCCTCGCGTGAGGCGCACCATGGTTTCATAAATTGACGCGTCGCCGTGCGGGTTTAATTTCATCGTCTGCCCGACGACGTTCGCGGATTTTGTAAGCTTTCCGCCCAGAAGACCCATTTTGTACATCGTATAGAGGAGCTTCCTGTGCGCCGGCTTCAAACCGTCGATTTCGGGAATGGCGCGCGAAATAATCACGCTCATCGCGTAGGGCATAAAGTTTTTTTCAAGCGTATCCGTTATCGCCTGCTCCGCGACCGGCGCGCTCACCGTTATTTGTTCCTCGTCTTTTTTCTTCCTTGCCATTTACATATCCTCTCCGTTACGATAAATCCACCATTTCCATATATCGGTTACCGTTTTCCGCTATATAATCGCGTCTGCCCTGCGGGTCGTCACCGAGGAGCACCTCGAACATTGCCGCCGTTTTTTCCGCGCCCTCCGGCGTCACGCGTACGAGCCGACGCGTCGCGGGGTGCATTGTCGTGAGCGACATCATTTCCGGCTGGTTCTCGCCCAATCCCTTCGAGCGCTTTATATCATAATCGTCCCTGTCCTTTGACAGTCCCGACTGATTGAGCCTTGCCACAATCTCGTCGCGCTCCGCGTCGGTATAGGCGAAATGCTTTTCATTCCTGCGCTTACCCTTCGTCACTGTTATCTCGTACAGCGGCGACTCGGCTATATATACCTTGCCTATCTCTATAAGCGTCGGCGCAAGGCGGTAAATCATCGTAAGCAGCTGCGTGCGGATATGGAAGCCGTCCACATCCGCGTCCGTGCAGATAATTATCTTATCCCAACGCAGATTTTTTATGTTGAAGCTGTCAAGCTTATTGTTGTGCTTCGTGTTGATCTCCACGCCGCAGCCGAGCACACGCAGCAAATCCACTATTATATCGCTTTTAAAAATACGCGGATAATCCGCCTTTAAACAATTTAATATTTTGCCGCGTATCGGCATGATCGCCTGAAACGACGCGTCTCTTGCAAGCTTGCACGAGCCGAGCGCCGAATCCCCCTCGACGATATACAATTCGCGTTTGGTTACATCCTTCGAGCGGCAGTCCACAAATTTCTCAACGCGGTTCGTGACGTCCATGGAACCCGTGAGCTTTTTCTTTATGTCGATCTTTGCCTTTTCCGCGCTCTCACGGCTGCGTTTATTAACGAGAACTTGATTTGCTATCTTTTCCGCGTCGGTCTTATTTTCAAGAAAATACGCTTCAAGCTGCTGACGCAGAAATTCGGTCATAGCGTCCTGGATAAACCTGTTGTTTATCGCCTTTTTTGTCTGATTCTCATAGCTTGTCTGCGTAGAAAATGAACTTATCACAAGCGCGAGACAATCCTCGATATCGGTAAAATTAATTTTTGAGTCGGTTTTATTGTATTTTCCGTTATTTTTCAGATATCTGTCGATCGCGTAAACAAACGCGTTTTTGACCGCCTTATCCGGCGAGCCGCCGTGCTCCAAATAACTGGAATTGTGGTAGTATTCGATTAGATTAACTTTGTTTGAGAAACAAAACGCGATCTGCATTTTAAGCTTATATTTATCCTTGTCCTCGCGGTCGCGGCCCTCACGCTCCATTTCCCAGCTTTCTATTGTTGTAAATCCCTGATCCCCTACCATCCGGTCGAGATAATCTATGATCCCCTTTTCATAGAAATATTCGTACATTTCCATGCCTGTTTCCGTTTCATTATAGAGGATGAAACGAATGCCCGCGTTTACCATGGCCTGTTTATTAAGAGTATCCTTGTAAAATTCCAGCGGAATATCGATATCCGTAAAAACATCTCTGTCCGGCTTCCATTTTTGTATCGAGCCGGTTTTTGTTGACCTTACCGGTTCTTTTTTCAGTCCGCCTATATTTTCGCCCTTCTCGAAATGAAGCGTATAACGCGTCTTATCGCGCACAACGGTAACGTCCATGTACTCACTCGAATACTGAGTCGCGCACGCGCCGAGACCGTTTAAACCGAGACTGTACTCGTACATACCGCCGCTGTTGTTATTATATTTTCCGCCCGCGTATAATTCGCAGTAGACAAGCTCCCAGTTATACCGCTGTTCGCCTTCGTTGTAATCGAGCGGAATGCCGCGTCCGTAGTCGCGCACCTCGATCGCCCCGTCCTTAAACCGCGTTATTTCAATCTCCTTTCCGAAACCCTCGCGCGCCTCGTCGATCGAATTTGAAAGTATCTCAAAAAAAGAATGCTCACAACCCTCAAGGCCGTCCGAGCCGAATATTACCGCCGGACGTTTTCTGACCCTGTCCGCGCCCTTAAGGCTCGTTATGCTGTCGTTACCGTAATCCGGTTTTGATTTTGGCATATAAATTTCTCCCGTTCAATAGTATCGGAACGGGCTCCCCCACCCCGGGGATGTCCGGCCGTACATATATAGTATTTATTTTCATATTTTTATTATTATACAACCATATATACTGTTTGTCAAAAAAATCTACGACTTTTAAAGCTAATGTCATATTTCGGTAACATAAAACGATATGCGTATCACAATTTTATTAAAAAAATATGACATTTGTGTATCCCCAAATGTTTCCTATTGTTTAAACGGCAAAAGTGTGATAGAATTAGCTGTAAAGACAATAATATCATAATAACGGAGATATTTAATGAACACAGCATACTTATATTTACAGCTTTATAAACTTTTCGACGAGACTACGCCCATAAAAACGGACTGCGGCAGGCTTTGCAAAAAAGCGTGCTGCGGCGGCGACAGCGCGGGAATGCTTTTATTCCCCGGCGAATATGAGGTATACAAGCTGCTGGAGCCGGATTGGGCGAGGATAGATAAAACCGATATGACATATAAATACAACGGGAAAAATTACCGCGTTCCGATTTTATTCTGCGACGGCGTATGTGACCGATATCAGCGGCCGCTTTCATGCAGGATCTTTCCGCTTACACCGAAGCTTGATAAAAACGGAAGGCTTGAAATCACGGTTGACCCGCGCGCAAAATCGGTCTGCCCGCTTTCGCGCGGACTTCTTATGGATGATTATGACCGCAGGTTTGTGAAAAATCTGTATCGTACATTTACTCTTCTGATGAAAAGTGAACGTTTTAAGGCGTTCATGAATGAATATACCGACTATCTGAAGGATTTTGAGAGGTTTGTATAAAAGGAGAGCGGTTATGTCTGACAAGAAAAGGAGATTTATCCGTAACAACGCCGGCACGGCCGATGATTGCTCTTCGGCAGAGCCGGAATCGGACGGCGCTTTAAACGCAGCCGAGAGCACGGATAAAACACTCGGACGACCGGATTTATCACACAAAAAAACATGTTCCGCCAAAACAGTACGCCGGGCGGTGTTTGCTGTGTTCGGCGCGGCGGCCGTATTCGCTGCCGGCGCGTATATTAAGGGTATCGCGGCGCGGCCGTCCGATACTGTTATGAGGAATGTGTATCTTGACGGGATAAGTCTGGGCGGCATGACATATGATGAAGCGCTTGCGTCAATAAAGTCGGATTATATGATGAACGACATAGATATCACGCTCGAATGCGGCGGCAGTGAATTTACATTCCGCGGCAGCGATATCGGTATGGCGGCGAATATTGAGAATACCGCAAGGCGCGCCTTTGATTACGGCAAGAGCAGCAATGCCTTAGCGGACGGACTGATTAATACTATATGTATGTTTAAGCGCCATAATATTAAACCGGCAGCGGATATTGACGATGAGCGCCTGATAGAGAAAATCAACGAATTTGGACTACAGCTGTACGGGGAATTTAAGGAGCACGGCGTGGGTATTAACAAATCCGATAAAACGGCCGACGTATATCCCGGGCGTACCGGATATAACGTGAACGCGCCGGAATCGTATACTGAAGCGCTGGGACTGGTTCTTGACGCGCTTTCGCGCAATAAATATACCGGTATTTCCGTGCCGCTTGCGCCTTCGGCGCCCGGGGAAATGACGCTTGAAAAGCTTAATAACGCGGTATGCTGCGAGCCGTCGGACGCGAAATACATAATAAACGGCAACGATGTAACAATAGAACCGGAGGTCGTCGGACGCCGCATTGATGAGGCTGAGGCGGGCGCGTATATACTTAACGTTACCGAGGGCGGAGAACCGGTGAAGATTCCGTATTATACCACAGATCCCGAGGTCACACGTGAGCAGCTTCAGGAGAAGCTGTTTGCCGATACGCTCGGTTCATACTCGACAAGCTACGGCGGTTCAAGCTCAAACCGCGCCGCGAATGTCGCCCGCGCGTCGGAGCTTATAAACGGTACGGTAATTGCGCCGGGCGATACGTTTTCATTTAACGGAACTGTCGGACAAAGAACGGTTGAAAACGGATTCCATACCGCTGCCGAATACGTTAACGGAGAGTCGGTGCAAGGCATAGGCGGCGGCACGTGTCAGGTAAGTACAACGCTGTATTCGGCTGTACTGTACGCTGATTTGAACGTTGTGCACCGCGAATGCCATATGATGAGTGTCGGATATGTTCCGCTCGGCCAGGACGCGACCGTCGCCGACAGCGGCGTGGATTTTCAGTTCAAAAACAGTACCGATTATCCCGTCAAAATTTTAAGCCATACAGACGGACGCACAATTTACGTCGATATTATCGGCACCGAATGGGACCCGCCAAGGAGGGTTGAGCTAAAGCACAGCGTATCAACCTCCGGCGATAACACCGTGGTTGAATCTACGCGTTACGTCTACGCAAACGACGAGCTTATAAGCACGGATCCGCTCGGCTCAAGCTTTTACCGTCCGCACGGCTGATAGGGTGATTCAATATGGATATTAAAGATAATGCGCCGCTCGATTTAAAACCGGGCGATACGGCGCGGGTCAGCGCGCGCGTCCACAGGCTGAAACGAAGCAGGAAGATGGTCTTTGTTTATCTTGCGCTTCGCGGTGAGCTTGTGAAAACGGTATACACGGACGGCTTGTGCGAAAAAAGTGTTTCATTGCTTGACGAGGGAATGTTTATACGTGCCGACATCCGCGCGGCCGCCGAAATAAAGGCCGACAACGGGATAGAACTGCGGCTTGAGGATTTTGAAATTTTGTCCTCCCCGTCGGCGGCATATCCGATAAGCATATCGGACGCCGGATATAATCATTCCCTTGAGACAACGATTGAAAATAAGCCGCTTACTCTGCGTCATCCGCAAATAAGCGCGGTTTATAAGATCCAGTCGCAAATTCTCGGTGCTTTCGAGGATCTAATGCGCGCGAATGATTTTACACGTATTGTAACGCCGATGATATCGGAATATTCCGAAAAGCCGTCGTTTGAGATCGACTACTATGGAAAAAAAGCGTATTTGCCGTATTCGCCGCAGCTCTATATGACCGCGGCAACGGCGTCGCTTGACAGAACATATTGCGTATCGCCGTCGTTTTTGGCGAAAAAATATAATTCGTCACGCCATTTGGCCGAATTTACGAGCCTGAGCTTTCAGCTCGGTTATATTAAAACGATCGATAGCGTTATCGGCATGTTAACGAGCTTTTTAAAAGCTGCCGCGAAATTCGGAAGCAACATCAATATACCTGACGAAATTCCCATATATGGGTTTGGGGACGCACTTAAGATCCTCGGCAAGGACAATCAGCCTGACCTTGACCCCACGGATATTAAAAGGCTGTGCGCTCGGGAAAAGGAAAGATCCGGCTCGGATTTCGTATGCGTTACGGGCTTCCCGCCTGACAAACGTCCGTTTTACGCGGAGGATTTCTCGGGATTTGACATATATTTAAACGGTTGGAAAATATCGTCAGGCTCGAAAAATATATATAATTATAAGGCGCAGCTTGAAAAAGCGGCGCGGCTGGGTATCGATCCGGCGCAATACACGGCGTATTTTGACGCGCTCAAATACGGCATAATGCCCTACGGCGGCTGTACGACCGGACTCGAACGGCTTACCGCCGCGCTTTTGCGGCTCGATAATGTAAAGTATGCCGCGCTTTTTACGCGCGATTTGCATCATATAAAACCGTAATTATGCATAACTAAAATGAAGTTAATCCGCGTTAATTTTGACATTATGCATATTGACACGCGCGCTTTGTTGTGGTAAAATCGCTATGTAAATATGAGATTGAGATAAAGCAAGGGCGTTTTATATCTAAGGATATAATGCGCCTTTTTCAGTATTATCTTAACATGTTAATAATTTCCGAATAAGGAAAATTTTTAGGAGGTATTCACAATGGCTAATGTTGCAGAGTATTTCGGTTCAAAGGTATTCAATCTTCCGACAATGGAAGCGAGACTGCCGAAGGCTACTTACAAATCTTTGCTAAAGACAATCCAGGAGGGCACCCCTCTCGACCTTAACGTCGCCGAGGTCGTTGCCAACGCGATGAAGGATTGGGCGGTTGAAAACGGCTGTACGCATTACACGCACTGGTTTCAGCCGATGACGGGAACTACGGCGGAAAAGCATGATTCATTTATTGAGCCGGACGAAAACGGCACGGTAATTATGGAGTTCTCCGGTAAGAACCTCGTTATGGGTGAGCCGGACGCGTCAAGCTTTCCGTCGGGCGGTCTGCGCGCGACATTTGAGGCGCGCGGTTATACGGCATGGGATCCGACCTCGTACGCTTTCATAAAGGACAGCTCGCTTTGCATCCCGACATCATTTATATCGTACACGGGACAGGTGCTGGATAAGAAAACCCCGCTTCTGCGTTCGATGGCGGCGGTCGATAAGGAGGCAAAACGCGTACTCGCTTTGTTCGGAAAAACCACAAAAAAGGTAGTTTCTTATGTCGGACCCGAGCAGGAATATTTCCTTGTTGACAAGGAGCTTTATTCAATGCGAAAGGATCTTATGCTTACCGGCAGGACCTTGTTCGGAGCTATGCCGGCAAAGGGTCAGGAGCTTGAGGATCACTATTTCGGACAGATCAAGGAACGCGTTTCCTCGTTCATGAAAGAGGTCGACGAGGAATTATGGAAGCTGGGTGTATTTACAAAAACAAAGCATAACGAGGTCGCTCCGGCTCAGCATGAGGTCGCGCCCGTATTCTCGACATCGAACGTCGCGGCCGATCATAACCAGCTTACAATGGAGATTTTGAAGAAGGTCGCGAACCGTCATGGATTATGGTGTCTGCTCAATGAAAAGCCGTATGAGGGCATAAACGGCTCGGGCAAGCACAACAACTGGTCTTTGGGAACGGTTGAGGGCGAGAATCTGTTAAAGCCGGGCAGGAACCCGCAGGATAATGTACAGTTCCTGCTGTTCTTAGCGGCTGTTATAAAGGCCGTTGACGATTATGCGGAGCTTTTAAGGCTGTCTGTGGCGACCGCCGGCAACGACCATCGTCTCGGTGCGAACGAAGCGCCTCCGGCGATCGTTTCGATGTACCTCGGAGATCAGCTCGAAAATGTCGTAAATCAGCTTGTAGAGGGCAAGCGCACGAAGGAAGAGGCTATGGGTATTCTTGATACCGGTGTTGCTTCGCTTCCTACGCTTAACCGTGATGCGACCGACAGAAATAGAACTTCACCGTTCGCGTTTACCGGAAACCGGTTCGAGTTCAGAATGCCCGGCTCATCGCAGTCGATTTCCGGCATTAACATAATTATAAACACAATAGTCGCGGAATCGCTTTCACAGTTCGCGGATGAGCTTGACGGCACGCAGGATATCGCGCACGACGCGATGAACCTTGCGATCAAGGTATTCAAGAAGCATAAGAGAATCATCTTTAACGGCAATGGCTACAGCGATGAATGGATCAAGGAGGCCGAAAGAAGAGGTCTGCCCAATCTTAAGACTACTCCCGACGCTATCCCCTATTTCGCGGAGCCAAAATCAGTTAAGCTGTTTGAGAAGCACGGCGTATTTACAAAGGAGGAGACCGTTACAAGAACGGAGATTCTTCTTGAGGATTATTATAAGGCGCTTAACATCGAGGTTCTTACAATGCTCCAGATGGCGAATCAGGAAATACTCCCAGCATGTCTTGAATATGCGAAATTCCTCGTGGACAGCATTTCGTCCAAAGAAGCAATTGGTATAAAAGTGCCGAAGGAAAAAGCTCTTGCCACAAGAATTTCAAAGCTTACCGAATCGCTTATCGCGAATATCGCCGCGCTGCAGAAGGTTTCCGACAGCGTTCCCGCCGGCGATGCGTTAAAGCTCGCGAGATATTACAGGGATAAGGCAATACCGGCTATGGCCAAGCTCCGCGCGACGGCCGATGAGCTTGAAACCCTCGTTTCCGAGGAATATTGGCCGTTCCCGACGTATACGGATCTGCTTTACAGAGTTTAATACATAGGCAAACATAAAAAATACCGGCATCGATGGCATGACATAAGACAGTATAATCAATAATTTTTATAACAGGCTGTCGGACAGGGTGCAGAAACGGCATATCGCTTAAATTGCGATATGCCGTTTCTGTATATTAAAATTATGATTACCGATTACTCAATCTCCATTTCCGCCGCATTACACAGAGGCTCTTGGTTTTTCCACATGAAAGTCTTTATTGTATCGCCGCTCTTCAACTCACAAGGAACAGAGATGTCAACTCCTGTATCATCGTTAGCGGCAATCGCTGCATCTACCATTCCGCAGCCTTTGAGCATGCCGCTCGTGGAATATACCGCTGTAAAAAGCTGGCAAGTCAGTTCGGTATCGGTATTATTTACGGCAACGGAATTTATCATATTTTTTCCGGAAATCTTATCATAGCTTAAAATTTCCGTCTCGTAATCAGCCACGCCGGACGGACTTGTGATAAATACATAGTTATCATTATTGCCCTTTGATGATTCTTCACCTTCATATTCCGCTGTCACATATAATTGTTTATCAGAATCATAAAATCTCATATTATCTTTATCAATAGTAAAAACAGCTGTATACGTTTCATCCTTTCCAATATCTGTTACATCCTCATCAATAGTTGTGCCTTCAATGCCTCCATCCCGCAATTTGATAGATACATTCGCTGCATCTGAATTTCCTATATTTGATATATTGGCATACAAAATACTTTCATCTGCATTTAATGAAATATCTTCCACATATAAATCGGGATTCAATACTTTAAACATTACATAGTTATCGTCACTGTTATAATCTTCATAATCCGGAATTTCAAGTGTTAATCCTGTCCGTCCCTGAAAATCAGTAATACGCGCAGGATCATATGTAAATTCTAAATCTTTTGATTCCCCCGGTTTTAATGTTTCTATTATTTCTTTGTATTCTACAATATATCCATAATTTAATCCTACTCTGTAGAAGTCAACAGGTAATTCTCCTACGTTTGTTACAGTCGCGTATATTTTTAAATTTGATTCATCCACATAAGATTCTGTTATCGCAAGATCATACGTGGAATTCACTTCTATAGTATATAAGTCTGTCTTTGTTACAGTATTGTCCTCAAGTTCGCCGCTGTTAAATGCTGCAAATATCAATCCATCATCATCAATAAAGCCATTAGGATATTTTAGCTGACAGTTTTCCATATGAGCAATCTGTATTTCCTCACTCCATTCTCCGTTTCGGTAAAGCGAAGCGTATATGCCGGAACCGTCATTTTCTGCCTTTGACCAAAGAAGAATTTCCTCATCCGTATAGAAATTTCTTGTCACAGAAAATGAATCGGTAAGTCCCGGTTTTGCTTTGCTGAATATAGTGTACCAGTTATCCGCTTCATCTACCCGAGAACAAACAATGTTTCCATCGCTGTAATAGTACAGATCTTTAAATATAAAAACCGGATTACTTTCAATAACATTGTTATTAGTTAATCGCAATTCTTCTCCCGTGCGATAAATTACACGTATATCACGGTCATTGATTGTATTCAGATCATTATCCTCATCCATAACATATGCTATATCAAGAGCTGTTTCTGCAGCTCCGGCATCTATAGATATTATTGCATTTAAATCTGATTCGACTACTACAGGCTCACCCCATACATCATAAAAGTCAAGCTCTGATTTCATTATAGAATTTCGTCCGGTTATACCTAATATATCACTCTCTGTATTTGTTGTCCATACGACTGAAACTGTTTGACTCTCAGTTGATACACATGGCTGAGTATCAAGAGTATTATTATTAGTGATTTGCATTGGAGCATCAAAACCGTCTTCATTCCACTGTGTTACACAAATTTCGCCCAATTCTCCGATTTCTCTTAAAGTCATATCGTCATTGAGCTTCGTTTTTTCATTTTGCCATACAAGCCAACCATCCTTGAAACAAGGATAAAAATCTGCTGTTCCGTCATCATCTATCGCCTTTGGTTCAGTCCATGCATCGGCTGTTTCATCATATGTGGAGTATACAAGCATGGAACGGTCAACATCAGCGCGCGAGGCGTTGTCCCACTGCATCACCATTACCTTTGTACCGTCAATATTACATATTAACGGTTTTGCCTCAGTATAAATATTATCGGCAAGTTTACGCAATGTTTCATTTGATTTTTCAACACTTGCAAGCTGTATTTCACCTGCTCCGCCCGTCCATTCAACAGGTGATTCCGCATAGCTGCGATCTTCGTTTTCATAAGCTTTATCTATATCTATGGTGTTATAATCAGAAGATGACGCTAGAGAAAAGGCGCCACCGCCACCACCGCCTCCGCCACCGCCTCCGGAGCCGAGTAGACCGTTAGGATTACCTGTTTCAAAAATAAGGAACTCGCCTTTTGCAAATTCTTTTTTTACTACAGATCGTCCTAATAATTTTATGTTAAAATTGGCAGAGCCCTCAACCCATGATTTAATATATTCTCTATCTAAGGCATTTTTTATATTTAATGAGCCTTCACCGGAAGCTCCTACAGTAGCAACTTTTGCAACGCCAATTCCGGCACCTATTTCTGCCATTATCTTTGCATTAATATACGCTTCAAGCTCTGGATAAAAATTAACAGGATCAATGTTGACAAGTTTGCCTTCTATGCCTGCTCCAACACCACCGCCGATTTCGTAATAAACTGGTACAACCCATATAAATAATTGCCCCTGGTATGTATATTTAAATTCTGCATCAAAGCATAATTGCCCCTCTGCAAATTTAAACTGCCCATCTGTATAATATACCTCGGCATAACCTGTGAGGTCAAGATCACCACCCCATTTACCACCACTGCTGTTAATAACATTGCCGTTAAAGAATAATCTGGTATCATTGCGCATTTTATAGTCATTACGAACTTGTTTAATTGTGCGGTCACCTTTTCTTACTGACTTTTTGAAATCTTCTTTATATTTTTTGAAATCAAAGTCCTTAAAATATTTTCGTTTTATACCGTCTTTTGTCACTTCCTCATTTTCTATATTTGCGCCGAAAACAATATGAAGCTTATGAGGATCCTCGCTGTCAAATTCTACCGAAAACGGGAATGGCAGTAGTTCCCATGAAAACTCCATTCCTGAGAAAACAGGAACATTTTCGGGAATCTTAAACTCAATATTAGTTCCGATTTCTGCGGTATATTGGTCAAGTAACTCTAATTTTTCATCGCTGTTGCTGATACTCAAGTGTATTTTTTTTGAGGTTGATTTTCCTGTTTTTCTGTCTACGGCAAGCAAATAAACATCTTTTCCGGCTTTTAGAAAATCTCTTACCACAAAACCTTTATCCGAGCCTATAGGAAGCTCCAGTGCCGTATCTACTCCCTGAGTAATATATAAATGAACGTCCTCACAGCCATTTTTATTAACATCAGCTGTAATGCTTGCCTGTACTTTGCTGGCCATATTGATGCTCACATAATCCTTAAACAGGTTATACGTTGATCCGTTAAACTCCATTTCCGCTGATGTTATAATCGGGGCGTTTGCAGAGGTGGAATTCGATTGTATTGGCATAGCGCTGTCACAATGTATTATAGCATTATTTAGAGGTTGATTATATCCTCCTTTTGTAATATTATCCCATTCTTCTTTTGTACCTGCAAAGTGAACATTTTTCAAATTGGTACATTTATAAAAAGCGGATAGTCCTATACTGGTAACGCTGCGGGGAATATAAATATCTGATAAACTACTGCATCCGTCAAATGCCCATTGTCCTATTCGGGTAATATTAGGCGGTAATATTATGCTGGTGAGCATGGTACAATTATCAAAAAGACCATTAGAAAGTTGAGTAATATTATTTGACAAATCAACTTGTTTTAGGTTAGTACAATTGTGAAATGCATAATCTCCAATACTTGTCACGCCATCCGGAATCGTTATTTCTTCCAAACTTGTACAGCCTCTAAAAGCCCATGAACTGATAGATTCAACACCTTTTGGAATTGTTATATGGTTTAAAGAAATACATCCGTCAAATGCCCATCGTCCTATGTATGTAATGGAGTCGGGAATTTGTATTGTTTTTAAACTAGCACAATCAGCAAAAGTTAAATCACTTATTCGGGTTAAACTGGCTGGGATATTTACCGTTGTTAAAAATTTGCATCCTTCAAAAACACGACCTCCTATAGAAGTAATGCTATCGGGAAGGTGTGCGCTTGTAATAGACAATCCGGAAAATCCATAAGCACTAATTGATGTTACTCCATCACATACTATGACTTTTTTAGCGTTTCTTTTTACGTTGCTGTTCCATGTTGTAGCGAGCATAGCCCCATGTCCCTGGATTGTTAAAGTACCATCACTATCTAGGGTCCATGTGAGACTGCTTGCCCCACATTTACCGCTGTCAACAGTTTCTGCACCAGCTATGCTCGGAATCGCAGACATAAAGATAATTAGTACAAGTATCATACTTATGAATCTTGTTTTCAATATTCTCCACCCCTTTATATATTAAATGCGTGACCTCGCGGCCACGCACCAAAGAACGCAGCCCGCTTTTTTGTTGCTACACAATTCATACAATACGTGGTATGACAACAAGGGCTTGCGTCTTTTTCCACGCAAACCACGCATTGTTATTGCGTAGCAATTATAGCATACCATATTTTTCACATATTGTAAATATACAAATTCGTCATTTTTTGATTTTGCTAATCCTCATCTTGTGCATTGAGCAAATCTGCCGAAATAACTTTTACTTTTATTGCATTATCATATATTTCGTCTGCCTGTTCCGTGACTGTCAATCTCGAATAATACGCAAGCGTCTTATCCTTCCAATCCGCGTACTGCTCTGGCGAGAAATCCTCTCTTGCGTCCGACCAATCCTCGAGGAACAGGCACATATCGGCGTTAAGGTCGGTTTTTGCTTTTCCGTCAAATGTGATGGAACATTACCACTTATCATCTCTCGGCGGGCGCTTTACGTTAATATCAAATTTCAGTCCCGCGACCTTTTCAAGCTCAAACAGCATTACCGCAACATCGGCAAACGTGGTTATCTGAGGTTTCACCGTTTCTGTTTTGTAACCGAGCAGATAAGTCGTCGTTGTATTAAGTGCCTTTGCAAGCTCATTCAGCATACTGATTGAAATTTCAATCTCGCCGTTTTCGTACTTTTGTATTGTACGAAGCGACTTGCCGAGCGTGTTCGCAAGCTCCGTTTGGTTATACCCTTTTTCTTTCCGCGCCTTTCTGACGCGCTGTCCTATTGTCATTTCTTCGTTATTCATCTTTACTTCACCTCATACATAGTATAACACATATATTTATGAATTTCAAATGCATAAATAAAATTTCTCAAAAACTATTGACATATTATTAGTTCGCCGATATAAAAAATATGTACTATTGATACGGATATTCTCTAATAACAGGTAAAAACGAGAAAAACAGAGTATTTATAGTGCTGATAATGGGTGGAAACTTTTTTAGCAAGCATAACACTATGGTACTCAAAGTACCGAAGTGTTCCAAAATCCCTTGCGGGATTTTGCAAAAAGTTTCCTGTGCAACGAAAGGAGGCGAAAATTTTGGATAAGCGCAAGCGGGATATTCAAGTGAAATTTTATGTTGATGAAAAAGAATTGGAACAGATAAACAAACGCGTCCGGCTGGCTAATGTAACCAATCGAGGCGCGTATCTGCGTAAAATGGCTATTGACGGGTTTGTGGTAAATGTTGATACTTCCGATTTAAGGGCGGTAGTTAAAGAGATAAACGCTATCGGAAAGAATATCAATCAAATCACGCGGAATGCCAATACCTATGGAATTATGAAACAAGATATTACGGCTATCAAAGCGAAGGTGGACGAGATATGGCAATTACTAAA
>CANQYQ010000003.1 GCA_947628155.1 uncultured Clostridia bacterium | reverse complement strand
CTTTTCAGCTTCTCTCTTTGTTTTGTAACCGCTTCTTTCAATTTGATTTCTTTTGCCCGCAATCGTTCCGAGGTCTAGTCGATACGACCATGTTGCACCTTTTTTTCTTACGCTGCCTTTCATACAAGTTCCTCCTTAACTTTTGATATAGATTATTTTATCATTTGAAGTAGACGAACCTTACCAAAGTCAAGAAGATTTTTATTTTTCCCACGAATTTTATTTTTCAATGCCGCAAAAACCCTTGTGTGACGCGGGTTGCGGGGATTTTTGTGGGAACAGTAAAATTTACTGCTCAGCCTATTATATTTTCCCACGAATTTCCCACACATTGAGAAAAATACGATTGGGTACAAAAAAACACGATTAACTGTTTTCAGATAATCGTGTTTCGTGACCGTGTTAAACATTTGGCTTATTTACGCGGTTTTTGAAGTGTATCTAATCGTATCTTTGTGTATCTACGATTAACCAAAATACCTCTTGAGTAAGCCTTCAAAGCCTTTTCCATGTCTAGCTTCATCCTTGGCCATTTCATGAACGGTATCATGGATCGCGTCATAGTTAAGCTCCTTAGCTCTCTTTGCGAGGTCGAGCTTACCGGCGGTAGCGCCGCACTCAGCCTCTGCTCTCATCTGCAGATTCTTCTTTGTCGAAGTCGTTACTACCTCGCCCAAAAGCTCGGCGAACTTCGCAGCGTGCTCCGCTTCCTCCATAGCCGCCTTCATATAGAAATCCCCGATTTCGGGATATCCCTCTCTTATCGCCTGACGGCCCATGGCTATGTACATGCCTACCTCTGTGCACTCGCCCTCGAAATTAGCCTTCAAGCCCTCGTAAACATCCGGCTCAACCTGATCCTTCGCGCCGACACCGATTACATGCTCACAAACGAAATTAAGCTCCACGCTCTCATCCATTTTTGTGAACTTAGAACCGGGAACGCCGCACTGAGGACATTTTTCGGGCGGATTATCCCCCTCGTGAATATAACCGCATACCGGACATACATACTTTGCCATAATTTTGTTCCTCCTAAAAATTAAATTTGATTCTTAAGGCGCCAAAAACAATCGATGCCTTATTAGTAATCATTACTGATATTGTACCACATTTTCAAAAAAAGTCAATCGTATCAGCCATTATTTTTCATATAAATTATAACAAGCCCTTTTAAGAGAAGCTCATCATCGATTATAATTTTCTCATCGCACAGCGGGATGACAGCCTTTGACAATCCGCCTGTCGCGACAGCCTTTGCGCCGGGACAGCCCAGCTCGCGGCGGATCTTCCTTACCATGCCGTCTATGTTCGACGCGGTGCCGAACATTATACCCGATTTCATGCAATCGACGGTATTTGTGCCGATAACCTTTTTCGGCTTTTCAAGCGAAATTCTCGGAAGCTGTGACGTGCCTCCGACGAGAGAATTAAGAGATACCTCAAGTCCCGGCATAATTACGCCGCCCAGATATTCTCCGCCTTCACCTATCGCGCTTATTGTCGTCGCCGTGCCCATATCGATAATTATAAGCGGCGCGCCGTATTCCTTTATTCCCGCGACCGCGTCAACGACCAGATCCGCGCCGAGCCGCGCCGGGTCGTCCATGACGATTTTGAGTCCGGTTTTAAGTCCCGGCCCGACAACCATTACGCGGCAGCCGGAAATCTTCCCGACCGCGTCCTTCATTATGTTTGTCAGATTCGGCACAACAGATGATATGATCGCACCCTTAATATCGCGCATATCAAGTCCGTAAATATTGAGTATACTCATTATCGCCATCGCGTATTCAAGCTCTGTCGCCTCATGGCGCGTAGAAATACGCTCAGTGAACAAGACCCTGTCCTCCTCGCAGCAGCCGATCACAATGTTTGAGTTTCCTATATCAAGAGCAAGTATCATTTTTTTCTCCTTACATATCATTCAACAGCTTCGATTTATACAGCGCAAAGCTTACCGCCGACGAGACGATCGCTGTCGATATCATTTCGATCACGGCGTTTATTCCGACGAACGCGCATACGAACACGAGCACATTTTGCCCCGGCGCAAGCGCCGTCCATTTCTCCTGTACAAATTCACTGCCGCCGAATAATATCACAAGCGCCGACATGAAAAACAGCGTGTTCATAAACGCGGTCAAAAATCCCGTTATACCGTAGGATACGGGTTTTTCAAGCCTTGTCTGCCGAAGCGCTTTGGCGATAAATCCCGCCAAAAGCCCCTCTAAAATACGCGGCACAAAGCACATTATTCCCGCGAATATCGGATTTACCGACATAAGCGTCATGACCATCGCGCTGCCGCCCATTACGGATGTTAATCCAAACACAGCTCCCAGTATCGCGCCGCATACAGGTCCAAGCGCTATGGCTCCTATTGCGACGGGGATCGTGTTAAATGTAATACTAAGCGGTCCCACCCGCAAATACCCCAGCGGCGTAAACGCCATAAGCAGCAGTATCGCGGCTAAAAGCGCGAGCATTACAAGCCTCTTTGTTCTTTCTTTTCTGTTCATTTTTTTACCTCCCGCTGCCGTTCCGGCCACTTCTTCCGGATACGACGCTAATTTTTTCGCGTCCGCGTAAGGCTGTCCGCGTCCGCAGACATATTGTACCACATATACACATGAATTGCAAATAAAATTATATTTTAAAATTCTTGTTAAAATAATAACGATTATTGAATTTACACGCCGTGTATGATAGAATTAAACCGTACACCGGCGCGTATCGGCGTGCGCGGTATTATTCACAATATCACGGGAGGAATAACCATGGCTTTTAACGTAATCAACGAGGCTCGGCGCTGTTTAAACTGCAAGAAGCCGATGTGCAGACAAGGCTGCCCTATAAGCACGCCCGTGCCGGACGTAATCCGGACATTTTTAAGCGGCGATATAAACGAGGCGGGACATATGCTGTTTGAAAATAACCCGCTCAGCATCGTGTGCTCGCTTATATGCAATCACGAAAATCAATGCGAGGGGCACTGCGTTCTGAACAAGAAAAATATGCCGGTTCATTTTAGCAGCATAGAAAACTACATAAGCGATAACTATTTCGACAAGCTCGATTTCGGTGAGATAAAGAAAAACGGCATGCGCGCGGCTATAATCGGCGGCGGCCCGGCCGGGATCACCATAGCTATAATCCTCGCGCGGCGCGGATACGATATAACGATTTTTGAATCGCGCGAAAAAATAGGCGGCGTGCTCCGATACGGCATCCCGGAATTTCGATTGCCGAAGGAGATAATCGAGCGGTATAAGCGGCTGCTGCTGTCAATGGGAATAAAAATCCGTCCGAACACGTCGATCGGCACAACCATTACAATAGACGATATGTTCCGCGACGGCTACAAATCAATATTCATAGGCACGGGCGTATGGAAGCCGAACACGCTGCATATAAAAGGTGAAACACTCGGGAACGTGCATTTTGCGATAAATTATCTGACAAATCCCGACGTATACACACTCGGCGACAGCCTTAATATTATCGGCGCGGGCAACAGCGCCATGGACGTCGCGCGTACGGCGCTGCGGCACGGCTGCAAAAGCGTAACGGTATTCTCGCGTTCCGACCATCTGGCGGCAAGCCCGGTCGAGGTGGATTACGCGAAGATCGACGGCGTAAAGTTTGTCGTGCATGTTGAGCCGGTCGAGATCACCGACGAGGGCACGATATTTGTGGATCTCGAATGCGACGGCCATGGATTTTTGTCGCCCATTAAGGGCACGGAGCGGCTGTATCCGGCCACCTCGACGATCATCGCGATATCTCAAGGCCCGAGGGATCAAATCGTAAGCACCACATCGGGACTTGACGTTAACGACCGCGGCCTGCTCGTGACGAATACCTACGGCGAAACGACGCGCGACGGCATTTTCGCCTCCGGCGACGTTGTGCGCGGCGCGCGCACTGTCGTTGAGGCGGTCAACTATTCCAAGCAGGTCGCCGACGCGATGGATGAATATATGCGGGGGTTAAAGGATTGAAAACAGCGTTGATTTTCACAGGCGGTACAATATGCAGCTCCGTCGCGGACGACGGATATATCGCGCCGGCGGCGGACGGGCGATACGCGATCCTCGAAGGATACGAACCGGACGGCTTTAATATTTTTTCGCCGTACACAATATTGAGCGAAAATCTCGGCGATGAGCATATCACCGCTCTTTTGCGGTGCGTTAGATCAGCGTTTGAAAATCATGACGGCGTTATAGTTCTCCACGGCACGGATACCTTGCAGTACTCCGCCGCCGCTGTTTCATACGCGTTCGGGTCGGATACTTCGCCGGTCGTATTCGTTTCGTCAAATTATATCCTGTCCGATCCGCGCGCGAACGGACGCTCGAATTTCGCGGCCGCGGTTGATTTCGTGAAAAACGGCCGCGGGCGAGGCACGTTCATATCGTATAAAAACGCGGGCGAACCGCCGAAAATCCACCGCGCCGCGCGGGTATTGGATTACGCGCCGTACAGCGACGCTGTAAATAGTATCGGCGGCGAATACGGCCGGTACGAGGGCGGCATATTTGTAAAAAACCCGGATTATTCGGAACGCGCGGACGAGATAAAGCCGCTCGGAATACCGGATTTGACAAAGGCCCGAGTGAAACGTGTTTCGGCATACCCCGGACTTAAGATAGAAAACGCCGACGCGGCGCTGCTTGAAACGTACCACTCCGGTACGGTATGCGAAAAATCGCTTGATACGAGCATCCCGGTATTTGTACTCGGGGTCGAAGACAGGATCCAATACGCGAGCGTAAAGGCGTATGACCGCAAAAACGTGACGGTTTTAAGGAAGGCCGCCGCGCCGGCAATGTATATGAAGCTTAAAATGTGCGCCGCCTCGGTCAGACTCGGCGATATGAACAAGACTCTCGGCGGCGATTTCAAACGCTGAAAAAACGCAAAAACGGCGCGGCGGGAATTGGATCCTCGGCCGCGCCGTTATATGTACTAATATAAATTTTTAATTTTAATCACGTATTCCGTTCCCCAATCGAACGACGATTCCTCCATATGCGCTTCGATCCCGCCCTGCTTCATTACGTCAAGCGCATGATTGACGGTATTTTTAAACACCTTAATATCCTTTACCGTCGCGACGCGCAGATTTTTATCACGCCTAAACCCCTCGTCATTCATAATGCGTATAAGCTCCTCCGTCTGCGCGACATTAAGCTTTTCACGGCATATGCTGCGTATCACCTCAACCTGCTCATCCTCGGTTTTAAGCGAAAGCAGCGCTCTGGCATGACGCTCCGACAGATTATAATCGCGGATAAGCTTTTTCACAAGCGGCGACAGCTTCAAAAGCCGCAGCTTATTCGCCACCGACGATTGGCTTTTACCGATATTTTCCGCAAGCTCCGACTGTGTAATCCCCTGATTACGGATAAGGCTGCGATAGCTTTCGGCTATTTCAAAAAATGATAGATCCTCGCGCTGCAAATTTTCTAAAAGTGCCAGGATCGCGCTTTTATCCGTATCCGCCTCCATAATTACCGCCGGGATTTCCGTAAGTCCCGCGGCTAACGCGGCGCGGTAACGCCGTTCCCCGGCGATAAGCTCGTATCCGCCGCGTATATGCCTTACCGTGACCGGCTGAATAAGCCCGTATTCTCTGACTGACTCCGTCAGCTCATCCATAGCCTTTTCGTCAAAATAACGGCGCGGCTGGTTCCTGTTCGGGGCGATCTGCGACAGCGGTATCATAAGTATCTCCGGCCCCTCCGGCTCGGGTCTTTTTTTGAGAAAATTAAACACGGTCGTCAGCTCCTTTGCGGTATTGCCTAAAAAAATTAAAGAGTAAGTCAACAGGCGGCGCGCTGATGTGTGTCCGGACGGACTGACCGCCCAATTGATGCGTATATTCCGGCGCCGCCCGCTGATTACCCTCGGTGGTGGAAGGTGTAAGACATTTGGGGGTAGGCGAAGCCTTGGGGAAGCTTCGCTTGAAATGTACCTTTTGATACTGTTTGTCTTACAAGTACATTATAGCAGACAACTATAAAAAAATAAAGCAAATTCGTATTACTTGATTCGCCTTATTTTTTGGTTATTTTTTTATTTTCGCATTTTGTAGCATTGTTCGACAGTCATTTTTGCCGCAATTGCCGGTTTTCTGGGGAAACGCGTCGGGGTTTGTCGCACTTTTTTTACAATTATTATCCTGTGCCTCAAATCCGTGAACGGTATTTCCGCCTCCGCGGCGCCTTCTACCTCGCCGCCCATGATCGCGATAACGCGCTTTGCGTCGTCAAGCTCGTCATCCGCGAGAGGCCCTTTCATCGCGAGAAAATATCCATCCCTTTTCACGTACGGCAAGCACCATTCCGAAAGCGTGCGCATCCGCGCGACCGCGCGCGACACAACCGTGTCAAACGCAGCGCGGTATTCGGTTTTATGCGCGAGATCCTCCGCGCGGCCATGGATAAATTCCACCCCATCAAGCTTAAGCTCCTCCGATACCGCCTTCAAAAACGTTATACGCTTATTAAGCGAATCGAGCAGCGTAAGCCTTATATCGGGATTCGCGATTTTAAGCACCAGCCCCGGGAACCCCGCGCCCGTACCCACGTCGAGCACACGCTCGCCGACGCGTCCCGTTCCAAAGGCCGTAAGGCTGTCAAGAAAATGCTTCGTAACAATTCCCTCGTCGTCCGTTATCGCCGTGAGATTCATCTTATCGTTCCATTCCTTAAGCAGCCGGGCATATGTGATAAACCGCTCCGCCTGCGCGTCCGTAAGCTCAACACCCAGCCGCGCCGCGCCGGCGGTAATTAAATTCCTCATAAAACGCTCCTTGTTTATTTTGCCCTGTCAAGCAATTTTGTCAGCTCCGTCTTGTCAAACAAATACTTGTTATTACAGAATCTGCATGACAGCTCCGCGCGGCCATCCTCCTCTATAAGCTTTTCAAGCTCCGTTTTTCCGATTGAAATGAGCGCGCGCTCCATTCTCTCCTTCGAGCACGTACATTTGTATTCCGGCTTTATTCCGTTATTCTCCATAAGCATATTAAAACCCTCGGTAATCCTGAAAAACATATCCTCCGCGCTCATACCGTTTTTAATCATCGTCGTTACGCTGTCAAGTGAGTTTATGATATCAGTCAGCCTATCCGCGTCCTCATCTGATGCGCCGGGCATGAGCTGGATCATAAACCCGCCCGAGGCAATGACCGAGCCGTCCGTATCCACAAGCACACCGAGCGCGATACATGACGGTATCTGTTCCGAAACGGCGTAATAGCTTGTCAGATCCTCCGCTATCTCCCCGCTGACCAGCGGGACTTGTCCGATATACGGCTCCTTTAACCCCATATCCTTTATAACGCTAAGATATCCCCGTCCCACAGCTCCGCCTACGTCGAGCTTGTTCCGCGCGTTCAGCGCCCTGATCACATACGGGTTTTCAACGTATCCCCGAACACGGCCCGCGCAGTCGGATACCGCGATAATACTGCCTATTTCACCGTCGCCCTTGATTTGAACTGTGATTGAATCGCTCTCGTTTTTTAATGACGACACGCCCATGAGCGCCGCGCCCGTAAGCGTACGGCCCAGCGCCGCGGCGGCAACGGGATAAGCGCCGTGTATCTTCCGCGCCGTTTCCGTAAGCTCCGTCGTTACCGCGCTGTACACACGCATTGTTCCCTCGATATTCGTACCTCTTACTATAATGTCTCCCATGATCCTCTCCTTAGCTTATTGTAACATTCGCCGAATAACTCCCCGTTATCCGCGCGTCCTCACTCGATACGTCCACCGGAACGAAATATGTTCCCTTTCCCAGTCCCGATAAATCAGCGACCGCGCTGATTTTATCCGGGGTCAGATTTTTTTCCAGTCCCGACGCGCTGACATTGATTTTGTCGATCTTCGCGGTTAGTCCCTGTGCGAGATTTTCCGCCTTAACGTCAACCGCTACGCTTTTCGATACCCGTTTCCCGAGGCTCGCGCGAACACGCGCGGTTTTCACATTTTCGGGAATATACATATTTTTCTCTTCAACAAGATCAAATTCCCCGCTGCCGGACACGTCGGTAATAAGTACGTGCACCTCGTTTGCGCTCATATCCTTAAGTCCTATCTCGACTGTCGATGGGGTTATTGAAATACCCGACATGTCGATTTCGTAATCCTTCGCGAGCTCCTCGGACAATATTGCCCGCACCGGCAGAGTAACAGCGTCATAGACCTCGCATAATATATTAATACGCGTTGTCTGCGCCGATATTGTTTCATTGCTCGTAATCGGAGAGCCGTTTTTATCCATAAGCGCATATCCCGCCTCAAGTATCGTATCCTCCGTGATCCCGGTCACGTCCGCCGCTGCTTCGCCGTATGATACAGCCTCGATCTCCGACTCCGCTCCGGTAATTTCGACCGTGTCCTTTTCCGGAACCGTCTTTACAAGCCTGCCGTTCACGCTGCCTGTCTGAACGCAGCGTATCGGTACCTCCTTGACCGCGATCTTATCCACGGTGACCGGCACGGTATCAAACTTTACATCCTCTATCGACAAGGCCTGCGACGGCAGGGTGACGTTTCCGGCAAGCTCATATTCGCCCACATCGGTAACCGAGGATACATCCACCTCCGCAAATATGCCGCCCGACAGCGATAAAAGCGTATCCCGCCGTCCCTCGACCGTAACGGACAAGCCTGTTATATCCGTTTTGCCTACCACCGTAAGTCCGCGCTCCCTTAGCTCTTCCTCTCCCGTAAATCTCACGGGAACATTTGAAATTGTCGTGGTCAGCTCGGGCGGATTGATATAAGTGATCGCCGCCCATATTAATATCGCCGCTATAATTGAGAGAATGCCCGATTTTATCTTGGAAGTTTTTTTATCCGTTCTCATTTCGACCTCCAGAATTTCATTTTTTCTATAGCCTCGCTCGTATCGGCCTTCGCCGTCATAAGCCGTATCAGCAGCCGTTTAAGAGATTCCTCCGACAGATTTCTTGTCAGTGACCCTTCATGCGCCACCGAGATTTTTCCCGTTTCCTCCGAAACGACGACAATTACCGCGTCCGTTGTCTCCGACAGACCTATAGCCGCCCGGTGACGCGTGCCCAGCTCACGCGATAGGTTGGGATTCGACGTAAGCGGCAGCACGCAGCCCGCGCTGATGATTTTACTGCCGCGTATGATCACTGCGCCGTCATGAAGAGGGGTATTCGGAACGAAAATATTTTCAAGCAGTCCGCTTGAAACATTCGCGTCAAGTCTTGTGCCCGTGCCAAGGTATTCGCCGAGCTTAGTTTCACGCTCCAGCACCATAAGCGCGCCTGTGCGCGTTGACGACATGTTCGCCGCCGCGGCCGCAACCGACGCCGCGGTAAGCTCGGCGTCCTCCGTTTCATCGCCGCCGGAAAAATCTATTATCCTCCCAAGCTTTATCCGGCCCATTCGCTCAAGCAAATTCCTCAGCTCCGGCTGAAAAATAACGACGATAGCGAATACCCCGACCTGCACCGTAGCGCCGATTATGTAATTCAAAGCCGTAAGGTTAAGCCACCGGCTTACAAAAAACACCACGAATATTATCGCGATACCGCGAAGGAGATTGCTCGCCCGCGTCTCGTTGGCGATTCTTATTATGTAATAAACGATTACCGCGACCACGAGAATATCTATTATATCTGTTATCCTCACCAATTGAAGGTATTTGAAAATGTAGTCTAAAAAACCCTGCATGATCCGAATCCTCCTTATTTCTTGTGTACCGGAACGCAACTTCATAAGTCATACGGATTTTTAAGCAAAAACCGTGCAGATCCCCGGCTTACCGCCGCGGGATATGCCGCCGTATATTGGGCGTTATATGAACACTTTAAATTTATTATACAATATATTTTTGTTTTTTTCCATATGTAACAAAAATTTTTTTGCAAAATTTTATTGTAACTTTCTGAATTGTATGTTATAATTATTTTACAAGTACCGATAGCGAAGCATTCGGCGCTTGTAATAATATCGGAACATAACGCCCGGCGCGATATCGTACCGCGGTTATGTTATAATAACCTCACTGTGCCTGGTACACGGCATTTGTGAAAACAATTCGTATTCTGTCCGCCTCGGCTTAGAAAACGGCAAGCTCCCGCGCGGACGTACGTTATATTAATCATATTTTATCGTTATATTAACGAAAAACAAGGAGGTATACATAATGAAAAAAATAATCAGTATAGCGGCTGCGGCGGCTATGTCATTCTCAATGGCGGCTGCGGTAAACGCAGAAAACAATCCGTCGGTATATGTAGACGGCACAAAAATTGCCTTTGCCGACCAAGCGCCCGTAATACTCGGCGAGGGCACGACTCTCGTTCCCGCGCGCGGTGTTTTCGAGGCAATGGGCGCGGATGTTCAGTGGGACGAGGCAAACCGCCGGGTAACAATAGAGAGCGAGGATAATATAAAAAGAATATTCCTTACCATTGACGATCCCGATATGACCACATGGACATTTACAAGCATTTTCCATGCCGATGAGGCAACGGTAAAGCTTGATATAGCTCCGCAGATCATAAACGACCGCACAATGATCCCGCTCCGCGCGATTTCCGAAGCAATGGGCGCGGATGTTCAGTGGGATCCCGACGCGTATTCGGTAATTATAACAACGGCTGATTATGAAGAATATACTCCGCCCGAGGATGTGAATATTCCGTCCGACAAAACCGTGAAAACGGGCATGTCCGTTACTTCATCCGTTGACAGCGTCAGCGCGGGCGATACGGTAGATATTTATGTAAACGTATCAAATATGCCGGCAAACGCATATTTAAGCGGCGTTACCGCGCTTGTCTCCTACAACAAGGACGACTTTGAATATGTGGGCAGCTCATTATGCAGAAAAAGCCCGACTACGGAAGGTGTTATTATAGATGTTCCGGCGGCGGTCCAGGCCGATAATCCGGAATATCTCGACAGCGCGGCAAAGGCGGTCATAGCAACGCTTGAGGATACCATTGCCGAGCCCGGCGCCGCGGCGAGACTCACGTTTAAAGCAAAGACAAACAACGGCGGCGATTTCGCGCTTGTAAATTCATATGAGACTCTGCGCGGATATGATAACACATTTACGTTTACCCAATCAGACAGCGGCAAGTTGTTCCAAGTATCCGGTGATGATTTGTATCTTGATACAACGCCGATCAAAATAAGCGGTAAATAATCAGAGCATGGTATATGTCAAAGGGGGCTGTATTCGCGGCTCCCTTTGTTTTTGCGGATGATTTACTGAACATATTATATCATAAAAAGATACAAATGTCAACAGACTTTATTCTTTTTAAGATAATTTTATGAGGGATACATAAATCAATTTAAAAAAGCATATCTGATTTTATACAAAAAGGAGTGACACACATGGAAAAAACGCCTATAGCCTTCCGCACGCATGTATCAATATTCGGTGCGGCGAACGCGGGAAAATCATCGCTTTTTAACGCCATGCTTGATCAGGACATGGCGATCGTATCGGAAAAACGCGGCACGACTACAGATCCGGTAACCAAAGCGATGGAGCTTATTCCCTATGGGCCGATCGCGCTCACCGATACGGCCGGTCTGGGCGACAGCACATTTTTAGGCGATAAACGCGCCGAAAAGACGAAAAAAATTCTTGACAGAACCGATTTCGCAATCTATGCCGCCGATCCGGCGGACTTTGACGAAACGGAGTATCGGTCTGCGGCCGACGCGTTTACAAAGCGAAAAATAGAGCATATGCTCGTATTCACGAAATCGGATATATCGGATATATCAAAGATAAAGAAATACGACGGCGCGTTAAGCGTATCGGTAAAGGATAAAAGCTCGATCGAAAGGCTCAAGGACGAGCTGCGAAAGCGGCTGTCGAAAATTTCTCCGGGCGAAAGCTCAATGCTTGGCGGACTGCTTCCGGACGGCGCGACGGTGATCCATGTTATCCCTATAGACTCCGAAGCGCCCAAAGGCCGCATAATATTACCTCAGGTGCAGCTTATCCGCGATTGCCTTGACCACGGCATGAAATCCATAGTCGTACGCGACACGGAGCTTGAGGAAGCGATCGCCGAATACGGCGGCAGAGCCGATCTTGTTGTGACAGACTCCCAAGCGTTTAAATTCGTTGCGTCGGTCGTGCCCGATACCATACCTCTTACGTCATATTCTATGCTTATGGCGCGCATGAAGGGTGATATTAACACATTTATCAAGGGCGCGGCGGCAATCGAGAGCCTTAAGGACGGCAGCAAAATCCTTATGGCTGAGGCATGTACGCACAACGCCTCGCACGAGGATATCGGACGCGTAAAAATTCCGCGTCTGCTTCGTCAAAAAACGGGAAAGGCGCTTGAATTTGATTATTACGCGCACCACGATTTCCCGGAAAATCTGACCGATTACGATTTAATTATTCATTGCGGCGGCTGCATGATCAACTCGCGCGCAATGGTAAACCGCGTCATGTTCGCGGAGGAAGCGGGTGTGCCTATTACAAATTATGGTGTGGTCCTCGCGTACGCAAACGGGATCCTTGACAGGGCAAAACAGATATTCGGCAGTAAAACGACTAAATAAAAATTGATTTATAAATATATGTTTATCGCGCGGTTGTTTATTAATGCGATTTTGCGTATGGATACACATTCGTAGGGGCCGGCGCCCTCGACAACCCGTATTCCATATCATAATATGGTTTGCGGCGGAACGTCGGGGGCGCCGTCCCGTACGATATTCGTATTCCCATACACATTAGTTATAAATTGTATCGTGATGCGAAATATTTACCCGATTGCACATCATATTATGCTACGGAACACGGGCGAACACAGTTCGCCCCTACAAAATTCACCCAATCGCATTAAAATCCGCGAATCTCCGCAGGCTGCAATCCATCTGCCACGGCGCGCACGGACGCGCCCTTTTCATATTCAAATATCGCCTGCGCCAGTCCGCAAAACGCGCGTCGGCGGCTGCTATGTACAAGCGTATGGTCTGACGGGTCGCCGTTCGACGCGCCGAGCAGTCTGCCGTCGTCAATTAAAAATTCTATTTCATTATCCGCCGTCGGTACAATAATTCCGTCCTTATCGACTATTTCCGCGCGGATCACCGCCGTACCGTTTTCGGCGAAATCCGCCGCAATCCTAACGGCATACGGTTCGCCCGCCGTTTTTACGATATGCTCGGATACCTTTTCCTCGGCCTTATAGCCGACAGCCTTGATTTCGCCCGGCTCATATGTAATATCGTTCCAAATTTGGTACCAGTCCTTCTTCATCGGCTGTTTTCCGATGCTTTTTCCGTTTACAAACAGCTCGACCTCATCGGCGTTGGAAAATACGCATATTCTTCGCTTCTCGCCTTTTTCAAAATTCCAGTGCGAACAAATATGCACGACCGGCTCGTCAGTCCACCATGACTTGTAGTAATAATAAAAATCCTTCGGATAGCCGCAGATGTCCATGATCCCGAACTGTGAGCTTATCGCGGGCCACGCGTACGGGGTCGGTTCGCCGTAATAATCAAAGCCCGTCCAGAGGAATAAGCCGCTCACATAATCCGTTTGATTAGTCATTTGCCAGCGCTGCGCTCCGACAAGGTGTCCGACGTCGTCAAATTGGTCGAGCATATTAAGATGGCATTTTTCCTTATCCGTATCATAACAGCCGCGCGTCGATTTAAATGTGCCCATTTCAGTCGATACCATAGGCTGATTGGGATACATTTCATGGAACTCCGCCCAACGCTCCGGGTGATAATTAAATCCCGCTACGTCAACCTTTTCCGATATACCCGACAAGCATTCCGGCGATTCCATCATAGTCTTGTCGCGCAGATTCCACATCAGCATCGCCTCAGTCACAAACCGCGTCGGATCGAGCTTTTTTACCGCCTTGACCATCGTTTCCGCGATACGTCCGCCCTGCGGCGTGGTCTGCGACTGCGCCTCCTCGTTGCCTATGGAATACATGATTACCGACGGATGATTGCGCGCAGTCCTTACCATATATTCAAGCTGCTCCAGATCCTCGTTCGCGCTCGATAACAGGCGGTTCTCGTCCATAACTAGGATACCCTGTCTGTCGCACTCGTCAAGCAGCGCCTTCGCCGCCGGGTAATGTGAGCAGCGGTACGCGTTCGCGCCCATTTCCTTTATTTTAGAAACACGATAACGGTATATTTCATCATTTAAAGCCGTGCCTAAGCCGCCGTGATTATGATGGCAGCATACGCCCATAAGCTTAATATTGCGTCCGTTCAGGAAAAATCCCCTGTCAGCGTCAAATCCAATCACGCGTATGCCAAGCGTTTCCGTATATTCGTCAACTACTTCCCCGTCAGCCGAAAGCACAAGCTTAACCGTGTACAAATACGGATCGTCGATATCCCAGAAAACCACGCTGTCCATATCCGCCGTAAGCGTGTCCGAAACTGTTTCCGGCACGGTAAGTATCTCATTTCCGTCCGCGTCGTAAACGGCCGCGGACAGCGTAACGCTTTCGTTATCGGGATTATCGGTTTCAGCGCTTATTTTAAGCCTCGCGGTTTTATTTTTCATATCCGCGTCATAGCTTATGAACACGTCCTCGATATGGGTTTTGGCGGTTTTAAGCAAATATGCGTTCCGATATATGCCGCCTCCCTCGTAGAACCAGCCTTCGGCCTCGCGCGCGTCACATTTTACGCAAAGCAGATTTTCGCCGCCGTAATTTACAAAATCGGTAATATCGTATTTTACTCCGGTATAGCCGCTGCGGTGGCTGCCGATAAAAAACTCGTTAAGGAACACATAGCTGTCGCGGTAAATGCCGTCAAAAACAAGATAAATTTTCCCGCCCTCGTCAGAGGCGGGGATGTCAAACCGCTTTCTGTACCAGCCGACGTCCTTTTTAAACGAGCCGGCGGTGGTATGAATATTTCCCACGTCCTCCATAAGCGGAATAACGTTATCGGATGTGTCAAGCTCACGAGCCGAATACTCGTACGGCTCGGTTTCAATTACAAAATCGTGCGGCACGTCAACCGTCCGCCAGTCGGAATCGTCAAAATTACGGCTCTCAGGCCCCTGATTCCATGATCCGGATTTTCCCCACGCCCAGCGGTTGCGGACGCTTAAAATATCGCCCGGATGAAATCTCCAGCTTTTGTTAAGTGAAACCTTTTCACGCATTTTTCCTTCTCCTTATATTAATAAAATACCGCTACCTCTTCATTCGGGCGCGTCGTGACGGATATGCCTTGAATTTTCAGCACCGGGCCGTCGCCCCCGTAAAGCGGATGGTACTCAAAATCGATCCGCGCGGTAATCATGCGCCAGTCGCGGCTTTTAAGCTTTATTTTTTCCTCCGTCACGCACACGAACGGCATATACTGTATATCCTCGACACAGCACGTCATAACGTGGCGGCCGGCGAGAAACGTGTTTTGCGGCATATCCTTTTCCTTGGCGCATATACCCTTGAATTTGACGGTCTTGCCGATATATTTCTTTATTTCCTCATTGACGTCACGGTAGAATACCGCGTAATCCTCATCCTTAATCTCGATTATATCCGCGTCGATATCATACGGAAGCGGGTCTTCTATATCGTCGTAGGCGACGCGGCCGTCCGCAAATTCATACGCGATCTGCGCGCGCTTTGACGCGCCGCGCACGATTTTGTGTATCTCCTGCGTGTCGAGATCATCGTTTGCGCGGTTTAATACGACCAGCTCCGCGCCCTTTAATTTATCAAACATCAGCTGGCGCATATTGGCGTTGTACGGCAGGAATGTCGCCGCGTCCGCGAAAAACATTTCCTGATACACCGGCCAGTTAGCGGGCAGCGCGCGGTACAAATCGTCGACAAGCCACATGCCGTTGTATTCTATAACCGTCTTTTCCGGACGGTATTGTCTCTCCCATTTCTTGAACGCGCGCGTCGTAAGCTCGTCAGGGCTTTTTACGTTTATAAATTCCACGTTGTTATACGCGAATTTATCCGTATCATATTCCTCCTCGCCGCGCTCGCATATAATCATAAGCGTCTTTTCGCCGGAATTAAAGCGTTCGTCCTCCATTGTTTCCTGAATGAATTTCGTTTTGCCGCTTTCCAAAAATCCCGTAAATAAATAAACAGGTATGTCCATGTGTTTTTCCTCCCGGATAAAGTATTCCACCATGCGGGGTGCGTGTTTGCGGCGGGATGATATCCCGTCATACGATTATAAGGTTCGCGGCGGGATGATCCCGGCCGGGATTATTCCGTTTTAAACGCCGCGGAAACGGCCGATTCGTTAAGCTCGGCGCCGATTACGCAAAGTCTGCCGATAACACCCGCGCGTCCTGTGCGGACGTCGCTCTCGCCCGGAACATAATCAAAGTGGATCCATTCGCCGTTCTCACCCTCGACAATGCCCTTCGCGCGGAGCACCGTGCCGTATTTTTCCTTGTCGTTAAGACCGTCGAGAATTGTCTTGATCTCATCGGCGGTGTATTTGTTTGTTGTCTCCCTGCCCCAGCTTGTGAACACGTCGTCCGCGTGATGGTGATGATGATGGTGGCCGTGATGATGTTCATGCTCATGCTCGTGCTCGTGATGATGCTCGTGCTCATGCTCATGCTCGTGTTCGTGCTCATGCTCGTGATGATGTTCATGCTCATGGTCATGTTCATGCTCGTGTTCGTGCTCATGCTCGCCGTGCTCATGATGATGACCGCATACGGGGCAGACATCCTCCTCCTCAAGACGCTTTAACTCCGCTTCGAGCGTGTCTGTTTTTTCCATAGCCTCAAGCATCTGCCTGCCGTCAAGCTTCTCCCACGGCGTGGTAATGATCGCCGCGTCGGAGTTCATCCCGCGCAAAAGAGCAACGCAATCCTTTACCTTCTTTTCCGGCGCGTTTGTCGTATGGCTTAAAATCACGCAGTTGGCGTGTTCGATCTGATCCTTATAAAACTCGCCAAAATTCTCGATATACATTTTGCATTTGTTAACGTCCGCGACGGTCGTAAAGCTGTTAAGCTCCAAATTGCCGCCGACGCCTTGAACCGCGCGGATCACGTCGCTCAATTTACCGACGCCCGACGGCTCGATTAAAATCCTGTCCGGCGAAAACCGCTCGACAACCTGCACGAGAGCTTTGCTGAAATCGCCAACGAGCGAACAGCAAATGCAGCCGGAATTCATTTCGGTGATCTCAATGCCCGCGTCCTGCAAAAAGCCGCCGTCAATTCCTATTTCGCCAAATTCATTTTCAATAAGCACCAGCTTTTCGCCCGCGAAGGCCTCGCTTATAAGCTTCTTTATAAGCGTAGTTTTACCCGCGCCCAAAAAACCCGAAAAAATGTCAATTTTTGTCATGTGAATCACTGTCCTTATAAAAATTTTTAAGACGATACCGCGCGGGGACCGCGCAAAGCGCCGATATTTGCGCGGTATTGTCTCAGATGTTCGCTTAAAATATATTATAGTCCGTTTTTTGATAATGTCAAGTAATCGATGATCAAATATGTCACACAAAACGCGGTATTTTTCCGGCAGCGGAATATTAAATCAGTCCGCGCGCCCAAACGCGGTTCGGCGGGTGATAAAAATCATTCAAACCTCAGCGGAAGCGGCGCGATTTTCTCTGTGCGCTCGGTGAGCTTTTCGATGATCCTGTCGCGGTCCTCGCCCTGCGCCGGGGTAGGCTGATAATTGTTATATTCACTTGTTGATGAAATCATACACGGTATAAACGAGATATCGTCGTTATCAATATACGCGCCGTTTTCATCAACCGAAATCCCCGCGCGCAGAATTACGGTATCCTTATCCTCCGGATTTGTATTGCCTCCGAAGCAGAAATTACCCATGCTGTATATAATATATCTGCCGTTATATTTTTCCACACCCTGCAAGACGTGCGGATGCGACCCTATTACCAAATCCGCGCCCGCGTCAACAGCCGCGTGCGCCAGGTCGATCTGATCCTCACCCGGTTCTGTTTCCTTTTCGATACCCCAGTGAATATACAAGATAACGATCTGCGCCCCGTTTATTTTCGCACGGCGGATATATTCCTCCGTCATCTCCGCGTTATCGGGATCAAGCGCGTTAATACCCACAAGCGCGACCTTTACCCCGTTAATAACGGGCGTGGCAACACTCGCTCCGTTGAACGCGAGAATGCCCGCGTTTGTAAGAGCGGCCGCGGTATCCGTAAGGGAATCCTTGCCGTAATCGCTTGAGTGGTTATTCGCCAGGCTCGCCGCCTCAACGCTCGATGAAGTTAAAATATTTACATACTCCGGACTTCCCCTAAAGGCGAATGTTTTTTCCTGTCTTTCGCCTCGGTTTGACAGCGTTCCCTCAAAATTCACAACAGTCAGGTCGTCCGACGCGAAAATATCCACGACATTTCTGAAAAAATACCCGTAATCCCCGCCGAGCGCTTCAACAGTACTTTCAAAGCTGCCCTCCTGAGGGGTAGTTATATCGGTTGCGAGCGTGCAGTCGCCCACCGCTGTAAGAACAAAGCCCATCGAATCCGGCGTCGTCTCCGGCGCCGCTTCGGTAACGCCGCGCTCGGAAAGCAATTTGTCGTGACGCATATTTATCCCCGACACTGCCAGGCCCGCCGCAAACAAAATTATTGCCGCAAGCAGCAGTGAACTCCTTATGTTCCTCATATTATTATCCCTTTCGTGAATTTATGAGTAAATTTTACTATATGTTTTCAAAAATGTCAAGTCAGAGCGCGGCGGAAGGCAGTGTAGAAATCACAATTCCCGCGATAATCACAGCCGCGCATACAAGCTTATAAACAGTATGCTTTTCTTTAAATACAAGC
This sequence comes from uncultured Clostridia bacterium, assembly GCA_947628155.1. GTDB lineage: Bacteria > Bacillota > Clostridia > UBA1381 > UBA1381 > 12844. The sequence continues at coordinate 30,698 of CANQYQ010000003.1, read as the reverse complement.
CGTCCGCCGATTATGGTAATAAGCACACTGCATTGCTTTATGAGCGTCATCGTAATGACCGAGCTGTCCTCATAGCCGCATGCCTCGAACAGCGCCCTGTCCCCGAATACGAACAGCACGCTCATTATTATAAGCCAATAGTTTTTAAAAAGCCTCTTCCAATCGATTTTTGTTCTTGAAATCAATATGTACCCAAGATATAGTATTACCAGAAACAGCATATACCAAAACTGTAATTGTCCGCTTGATAATCCCCGGCTGCTCATAAGGTATTTATCCAGAATTTCCGACACCGCGTTCATAAAGCACGACACAAGCACCATGACTATATATACCGACCCGGCCCGCCCGGTGTTTTCACCGTCGTTTCTAAAATTGACAAGCAGAAGTCCCAGCAGCACCGCCGCTGTTCCGATAAGCTTTGCCGCCGTCGGCGATTCACGCAGGATCACGACGCTCAATACAGCCGCCATTATCACGCGCGACATATCCATTATCCCGTAAAATCCGATCGGCAGATGCTTTATCGCCTTGAATGAGCATATCCACGCAATAAAAATCACCGATGATTTTATACCGATAAGCCACAGCGCCGACATATCCGTTTCCATTGGTTTCGGTTCGCCGGAAAGCATGCTTATAGCCGCGCCCATGATAAAGCTTAAAAGCGTATAGGCAAACAAAACCTCAATGGTTGAGCTTATCTGCATCGCTTTCTTTTTCGTTATGTCACGCACACCTTTAAATAAACCATATATCGTAACTAAAAATATCCACATATTCCTATTCCCCCAACGCGGTATATTATATACCTGCGCAGTCGGGTTTGCAAGCGGATATATAAATTTTCCTTTATTATTCCCATAATATGTGATATAATAATTAAAAGAGGTGACTAAAATGAAAACAGGTATAATAAGCCTCGAAAATCGGGACGGCGAAAAAAAATCGGAGCGCCTTGAGCGCGTACGCGCTATAATCGCGAATCATCCCGGCGCGGATCTTTATATGCTGCCCGAGCTATGGAATGTCGGGTTTTTCGCGTTCGGTGACTATGACGCGGCGGCGGAAACGGAGGACGGCGAAACAATATCCGCGCTGCGCACGATTGCCCGCGAACAAAACGCGTATATATTTACCGGCAGTATAGCGGAAAAACGAAACGGCAGACTGTATAATACCGCGTTTTTGCTTGACCGGCGCGGTGAAACGGCGGGGAAATATTCCAAAACGCATTTGTTCGGCGGTGAAAAGAACGCCGTAACGCCAAGTAAAAATTATTCCGTGTGCGATACGGAGTTCGGGAAAATCGGGTTTTCCATATGCTATGACCTGCGTTTTCCGGAACAATACCGCGCGATGGCCGATATGGGAGCGGAGATATTTCTAAACTGCTCCGCTTGGCCCAAAAGCCGTATCGAGCATTGGAGGATACTGAACCGCGCGAGAGCAATCGAAAATCAGGCGGTGTGCTTATCATGCTGCTCGCGCGGTACGGATAACGGCACGGAATACGCGGGGATATCGTATGCTATAGCCGCAAACGGACAAATCCTGCTTGAAACAAACCGCGAATATTCCGAAATCGATATCGATTTATCCGAAACGAAAAAATACCGCGCCGAATTTCCGGTATTAAAGGATAAAATCTGATTTTCGTATTGCAAAAAAACATAATATGGTATATAATTAAAAGAAAACCGGGGAGGAAAAATATATGAAAATACTTGTTACCGGCGGCGCGGGCTACATAGGCAGCCACACCTGCGTGGAGCTTTTAAACGCCGGCTATGATATTGTGGTGCTTGACAATCTCTACAATGCGTCGGAAAAATGTCTTGACGCGGTAAAGGAGCTGACAGGCAAGGATTTCCCGTTTTACAAGGTTGACCTGCTCGATCTTGAAGCGACGGAAAAGGTATTCGAGGAAAATAAAATAGACGCGGTAATTCATTTCGCCGGCTTAAAGGCAGTCGGGGAATCGACAAAGATACCGCTCAGGTATTATGACAATAATATCACGGGTACGCTGCATTTGATGGAGGCAATGGAAAAATATGACTGTAATAACATAGTTTTCTCATCCTCCGCGACTGTATACGGCGACCCCGAGCGCGTTCCTATTCTTGAAAGCGACAATAAGGGCGACAAGATTTTAACGACAAATCCATACGGTACGACAAAACTGTTTATTGAGCGCATAATGACGGACGCGCAAAAGGCAAATCCGAAGCTCAGCGTTACGCTGCTGCGGTATTTTAATCCCATAGGCGCGCATGAAAGCGGAAAAATGGGTGAAGACCCCAAGGGGATCCCGAACAATCTGCTTCCGTATGTCGCACAGGTCGCGGTTGGGAAGCTGGAAAAAGTCCACGTATTCGGCAATGACTATCCGACTCCGGACGGCACAGGCGTACGCGACTATATACATGTGGTGGATCTCGCTGTGGGCCATGTTAAGGCGATAGAGCACTGTTCGGATAAGGCGGGCGTGCATATTTATAATCTCGGCACGGGCAACGGATACAGTGTATTGCAGATCATCAAGGCATTTTCCGACGCATGCGGTAAGGATTTGCCCTATGTTATTGAGGACCGCCGTCCCGGCGATATCGCCGAATGCTATGCCGACCCGACAAAGGCTAAGCATGAGCTTGAATGGGAGGCGAAGCGCGGGATCGCGGAAATGTGCGCCGATTCATGGCGCTGGCAGTCAACGCATCCTGACGGCTTTGGTGAATGATTAAAAAGACGGGCTCTGCCCGTCTTTTTTTCAATAATTCTCATTATTTTCCGTAAAATCATCAATGCTTTTTGGATTCACATGAACCATGCAATGCTTTACATCAGGAAATTCGCGTTCGATCTCATTATGCACCCGTTCGGCTATCTCATGCGACTTATAAAGCGGGAGCATACCGTCCGCGCCTATTTCAACATCGACATACATACGCGAACCGAACAGCCTCGTTCGCAGTAAATCCACGCACAAAACGCCGTCCTGACATTCTACCACCCGGCGAAGACGCTCCTGCGTTTCTTCATCGCACGCGCGGTCAACAAGCTGATTCGCCGCCTCCGCGAAAATATCCCACGCCGCTTTTAAAATAAAGAAGCATATTATGACACTCGCAATCGGGTCGCATACGGGGAACCCGAGCATCGCGCCAATGATGCCTATAAACGCGCCTACCGACGAAAGCGCGTCGGAACGATGGTGCCACGCGTCGGCTTTAAGCGCGGTGGAATTAACCTTTTTTGCCGCGGCCATAGTATACCTGTACATCAATTCCTTGATCACGATCGATGCCGCCGCGGCGATAAGCGCAAACATTCCGGGTTCGCTGTATGTACCGAAAATTATACCCTTTACTCCCGCATAGCCTATTCCTATACCCGTCGCGAACAGCATACCGGCTAAAATTATCGAAAATATACTTTCAAGCCGCTCATGCCCGTACGGGTGGTCACTGTCACTGCGCTTTTCCGATAAATTCACACCCGCTATGACGGCAAACGTACTTAATACATCCGACAGCGAATGCACGGAGTCCGAAATCATCGCGCTCGAATGCGCAAAGATTCCCGCCGCGAATTTTAATACCGACAATATTACGTTTATTACTATACTTATAACCGAGATTCGGTTTGTAATATCCTTCTTACTGTCCAAATAAATCACTCCGATACATTTTATATTAGTCTATGCTTATATCCGTAAAGTGTTACTTTAGTATACAAAAGTTTTTTCTTAAAGTCAAGTTATTGTCTCCAAATATAAAAAGAAAATATTTTATAATAAGTATTGCATTTTCAAAAATATATGTTATTATATATTTAGATTATATAAAATGTTAAACATTGTATTGTAAAATCTTATAAATAATGGTAGAATTTTCTATTTGTAGTCTGTGGCTTTAAAGAGCGGTGATAGGTTTTATCCGGTAATGGCCAAAGAATACTTTTGAAATCAGGTAGGAGGAATGATTAAAGTGGACAATACTCAAGTTTCATTCAGAAAATTTGTTAATGAAATTGTAGATCCAAAAATAAAAAAGGAAATAAATAGCGTTGGAATAATAGGATATGTATTAGCAGCTATCAACTTGATTATCTCTATATTCATGAACCCGGCCGGAATTATTGATGTGATCATGATTGCAGGATTTTCTTTGGGGATACATATAGGAAAAAGCAGAATTTGTGCAATACTGTTTTTGATATACGGGGCATTTAACTTCATAATAATGACCGTGCAATATGAGAAACCTGTCGGATATTTGGGGTTGATATTTGGAATATGTGCAGTCAGGGAATTTTATAAGGCTCACAAACAATATAAAAAATATATAAGCAATCAGTAAAAAAGAGCATTTACGGCAGTTATCAGAATACAGGGCGTCAATCATAGATAAATTACCGCTGGGAAATCTATTTTTAGAATTAACACTGTAATGTAACAAGCGTTGTATTTATTGCAGCAGCAACTGTGGTAAAGTATGTGATTTAGAGGAACTTACTGTCCAAATAAATCACTCCGATACATTTTATATTAGTCTATGCTTATATCCGTAAAGTGTTACTTTAGTATACAAAAGTTTTTTCTTAAAGTCAAGTTATTGTCTCTAAATATAAAAAGACCGTTAACGGTCTTTTTATATTTAAGAATAATTATCATAACCCGCTGCGCAGCGGTGCAAACCAGTTGCCGTTTGCGCCGGCCGCCTCAAGATTATCAAGCAGAACATTATAATTGCCGCTCATGTACCAGGATTCAACAGCACTATCATCGTCACAGGGTATGTAACTTGCCGGGATCGGGTCAACAGTACATCCCGCGGTTTTTTCAAGACTCGTGTTAAAGGTAATTATATCACTGCCGTTATAAACCAAAGCTATGGACCCATCGGTTTTATCCTTGCTTGATTCGGAAATCGTATATCTCAACTGAGAATCCGCGAGCATTCCCAAATCGTCAGAGCTCAGCTCATTCTTCGCATATGCACCGGCATCTATCATTATCGTACCTTCAAAATAGCCATCCTTTAATTTAAGCGCGTTTACATCCGATACGCTAAACGATATTACATCCCCGTTATTATAGCTTAAGGTGTATTTGCCGTCATATTTTGTACCTTTAAGTCCTCCGCCGCCGTTGACCGCCAAGGACTCGCCGTCGATCTGCATTGACAATTCAGCCTCGTTAGCGGTTTTGTCAACTATATTAACAAATTTAAATTGATCGGTTCCTTCGTTTATGATCACACCTACCAAGCCGCCCTTGCCGTTAACCAACAGCTTTACGGCAGCAGTTCCGTCCACAGTATAGTAATCTATTTCATTTTGAAGGATATCATCTATTCCGGAAACAAATTCGTTGTATACCTCATGTTGATCAATACCCAGCTGATAGGCGAACGATTGTATTACATTCATCAATACGGCGTCGTCCTTTGCTTTGCTCAGGACCGCTCTTATCATATTCTGATACGTTTGCGTATCTATTTGCGCGGTAAGCGCGGTACAGCTCTGCGTTTTTGTTCCCACGCTGATATCCTCGCGCTGCTTATCAACAACCTGTATTTCATCCACGGCCGTCATAACATAATCATGAATTAAATCTTCGACAACATCCTTATCGGGAATTGAATTAAACATTTTATAATATTTATCTATACTAAAATCATCATCATAAATTCCCTCATCATTTAAATTTACCATTAACGCTGTAGGATTTATATCGGGAATGGTAAAATATACATTCCCGCTGTCAAAATTCATCAGACTGTTGCAGGACATAATATTACTGTTATTGATAGACAGCATAGTTTTTAAATCTAAGTTTGAATCGTCGATATTCTGAGTCGCATCGATCCGTATGCTTTTTATCCAGTCAATATATTCTCTTTCGGAGGCCAGATCCAAGTCCATAAGATCATCGATATAGCTCACAAACTGATCACCGAGAGAAATGTCAATCGAATTTGTAAAGCTCTGATTTGGCGCATTTCTTTCCTTTACGTTCTCGGTAAACGCCGAAATTCTTTTTGAAAAATTATTAATACTATTATCAACAACATTATTGAAATACTTTTCCGGCGGCATTATCATCTTTGTCACAGCGGTTTTAACATACGGGAATCCAAATACAGTACCCGCACCCAGCGCCAAAACAATTAAAACCACCAGCGGTATGATTATTTTTTTATGTCCCCTTTTTTTCACCGGGCCGGGTGTATACGGCAGTCCGGCAGACGGGCCCATTATACCGTTACCGGCACTTGAAAACGGCGCGCCGCATTTCGTGCAAAAGGATTCTCCGGCGGCAAGCGCGTTTCCGCATTTTGTACAAAAATTCATTATTATCATCTCCTTGTTCCATATATCATTTTGCGAATTTATCACCGTCAAAATCATTTTATCATAAATATCGCCCTTTTACAATAATGACGAAGATTTTTTTATTCTTTTTATCATATAAAATAATCAATTGATTTTGTGCATTTTACATAAATCTGTAATTATATTCCTTTTATTGTAAAATAAAACCGTATATCATTGACTTAACGGTCGATATATGTTATATTTATTATGAGATATATTTATGAAAATGTAAATAATATATAAAATCGGACAAGCCAGCGGATATTAAGCAACCTAAAAATATAAGGAGAAAAGCTATGATATGCAAACATTGTGGGGTTTATATACCGGACGATGCGCAATTTTGTGAAAATTGCTGTATGCCGGTAACCAACAATACTCAAAAGGAATACGTACAGCAAAGCATTGTTCCGGAAAATGAGGAGTGGAACAAGAGTGTTGCCGATATATACAGGAACAATAAAAAAGAACCGGGTCATAAAGGCATGATACTGGCGGTAATATTATCTATCGTGTTCGCGGCGGCGGCGGTAGGAATATTTATATACACCATTTCCAACTACAGTGGTAATAATATATTAACGTCATCCGCGGCAGCCTCCCCGACTCCGGACACCGGCGCGGCTCAGACCGCGGCCGCCGCAAATCAGAATAATGCGATAATGGAAACATATTATGTCGCAAACTGTAAGCAGACAATACCGCTGCGCAGCGCGCCGTCAAACACCGCGACTGTTTTAAAAACCATACCCTTAGGCGCGCCGGTAAGCTTTGCGGAGACTGCTCAGGACGGGTTTGCGAAAATTGTTTACGATGGAGAGACCGGATATACACTACAATCATATTTGTCAAAAACACCGCCCGTAAATACACAGCAATCATACAGCGGTAATTATACCGGAGGAACCTCGTCAAATAATACAAATACATCTTCAAAAGGCGCTGTATATGATCCGTCTTACAGTATCTATCATGATTCTTACTTCGGATTTTCATGTTATTATCCCTCTCATTTTGAAGAGTATAACGACAGTGATTCGTTCGTAAGATATTCCGTAAAAGCTCCGGACGGAACGGCGCGGCTTAAAATATGCGCGAAAGCAAATTCTTCAAATTTATCTATCGCGAATATTTTAAGTAATTTTAAATCCGATTATCCCGGATATGTGGATTACGAAAACAGCGGCAATAACTGGTGCGCTTTGAGTACGAATGATTCAAGCGGATACTGCCATTACGCATATTTCCATGTCGATAGTTCCATTATACGCGGATTCGAATTTCATTATGATAAAACGTATGAAACAATATATGACAGGTATGTAGAGGATATATATGACAGTATCGCAGGTTAGGGTACATAGATATTCGGATATTTATCCGCATGGAGACGCGGGCATTCAATGCCCGCGCTCTTTACGCTGTTCATATCTTTTTTTCGCTTCGATATAAAATTTCTTATCATACGCGTCATCGGGTTCTTCCATCATAGGAACGGGATTCGGTACGCCGTTATCATCCACAGCGACCATAGAAAAAAATGCGGTTTGAGCTATAGCGTGCTTTCCCGTTTTAAGATTTTCCGATTCGACGGTGACAAAAACCTCCATTGACGTATGGCCGGTATATATTACATGAGCGCCGCACATGACGTAATCCCCGACAAATATAGGATGTCTGAAATTCATTTCATCCACCCTTGCGGTCACGACATTTGAACGACTGTACCGCGCAGCCGCGACGGCCGCTGCGGAATCCATCATTTTCATAATTTCACCGCCGTGAATATTCCCGTTCGGATTCGCCTGATTCGGAAGCACAAGCTGCGACAATATCGTATATTTTTCCATAAGCATTGATCTCCTTATCGTTTTTTAACATAAAAAATATAAACCTTATATTGCTTATTATTCTACCACAAAACAACGTTTTGGTAAATCCCGTATTATTAAAAATCTTTGCGGAAATACATTTTTTTCTTGTAATACCCACGGAAATATTGTATAATGGTATAAAGAAAATTTTTTGGGGGCAATGCCATGAAGAGCTTTGATATTAAAACAAAAATATATTTTGGTGAAAATTCCCTTGAGCGGCTTTCGGATATCCCTTACAAAAAGGCGCTTATCATAACAGATCCGTTCGTTGTAAAGAGCGGTATGCTTCAAATGATTACAATGCCGCTTCAGCAAGGCTATACCGAATACGACATTTTTTCAGACGTCGTTCCCGATCCGCCGCTTGAAAAGATACAGAACGGTGTAAAGGCAATGCTTGAAAGTGACCCGGACTGCGTTATCGCGGTCGGCGGCGGAAGCGCGATAGACAGCGCGAAGGCAATCCGTGAATTTACGGCGCGGTCTACCAACAAACCAACCGCCATGATCGCGATCCCCACCACCTCGGGTACAGGCTCGGAGGTAACCTCATTCGCGGTCGTGACCGACCCGGATAAGGATATAAAATATCCGCTCGTATCTGATTCAATGCTCCCCACAGAGGCAATATTGGACGCCGCGCTCGTTAAAAGCGTTCCGGCGGCGGTTACGGCAGATACCGGTATGGACGTGCTTACTCACGCGATCGAGGCGTATGTGAGCATTAACAATAACGAGTTCAGCGCGGCGCTTGCGGAAAAAGCGATTGAAATATGCGGAACATTTTTACTGCGCTCGTATCTCGACAATAACGATACACACGCGCGTCAGAAAATGCATGTCGCGTCATGCCTCGCCGGACTCGCGTTCAACAGCGCGTCATTGGGTCTGAACCACGGCATGGCTCACGCTTTGGGAGCTAAATTTCATATACCTCACGGACGCGCGAACGCTATGCTTCTGCCGCATATAATTGATTACAACTCCGGTATCTCCATACACTCAAAATCGCAGAAGGAATATCCGCCCTGCGTACGAAAATATGTTAATGTCGCCAAGCTTTTAGGCTGCAGCAACTTTAACGAAATCACCACAATACGAGCTCTTATCGGCTGGATGCAGTTTATGTGTAAGGAAATGAATATTCCGCTCACGATCTCACAATGCGATATCGATAAAACCGAATATTTTAACGCGATCGATTCTATGGCGGAAAAGGCTATATCCGACAGCTGTACAAAAACCAATCCGCGCGTACCGTCGAAAATGGAAGTCGCTTATATTTTCGAGCACCTTTACGATTAAAATCACTTAAAAAACGTGGGACGTTTTTTAACTCTTATAATATATCAAAAATAAACACAACGATTTTTATAACAAAAAGAGAAAAAGACGGTGTAAACCGTCTTTTTCCTTGCCTTTACCTGCTGCCTATACTATATATGCAAGAGGAAAACCGTTATCCTTTTAACTTTCCCCCTCAAGCTTCATTAATTATTCCGCGATCGGCATTACAGTCGTTACACCGAGAATATCCTCAAAGAATGAAACCGGAACATATGTAGTGTCGTTTATAAGCTTCGAAGCCGCGCCTAAAGCCTTCGCATCCGCACCGGTTGCGTAATACATATCCTCGTCTATTTTAAAGTTCGCGCTTACAGCGTCATTGCTTATCTGAACGGTGTACGTCTCACCGAACCACTCAACCTTATATCCAAGACCCTCCGCGTACTTTCTTACCGGAACATAATTAACATTATCTATGCTCATAATGTCCGCCGAATTAACCTGCATTGTCGGCTTTTCCGCCGGAGTTTCTGTAGCTTCGGGTTCGTCAGCGGGAGCATCGCCCAAAACGATCACCTTGATAGGATTCGTTATTCCCGGTATGCTCATTGTGATTTTATCATAGAATACCATAAGGTACTTATTGTCAAGATCTCTGTCCTCAACAGCCTTGCCGTCAACATCAACGATAGGCGTATCCTCCGCTATCGTAAGCGCCAAGCTGTTCTGCGTATCGACATAATCGCCCAATGTTGTGGATTTTACAAATAGATCCGCGTCAACGCTTACATTTTCATCTTCGCCCATGATAACAACATATTCGGGTTCAACAGCCGTCTTTGCCTTGTTGTTAAATAACGTGAGCACATCGCCCGGCTTAATATCCGCATTTGTCTTTCTGTCACCGTTAATGTCGAATATAACCGCGCTGTCAAATTCGGGTTTCGCATTTTCCTCAACCGTTACGTGGTCAATAGTAAACTGCTCCTGCATGACCGGTCCGGGAGCGGTAACGACCGCGTCCTCGTTAAGCGCGATAACCTTTGACGGGGTTGTCTGAGCCGGAATACTTTTTGTCGAATCCTCATAAAATACCATGAGCCATCTTCCGTCAAGCTCCTCCGCCGTCGGCGCGGATCTGTCCACCGCTATTCCCTCGCGAAGATCTGAAAGCCTTTCAATCGTCACATTTTCATCAAGATTAAGCGCGAGCGTGTTATCCTTATCTACAAGGACTCCCTCCTCGTTGACCGCGAATTGACCTACATTTACAAATCCTTCGTCATCCTTTATTACGACTACGCCGGGCGTAATATTTGAGGCCTCAGCGGGCCCGCTCATATAAAGCAGAAGGTTCGCGCCCTTCTTTATATCATCAGCGGCTTTTACATTTCCCTTGCTGTCGAGAATCACCGCGTCCTCTATGCTTACCTCGCCTCCGCCGTCGGCTGTCTTATAGGTGATAACACCGTCCTTTACGGCTGTTGTTTCAGCATCAACCGTCCAGCGTTCTATTTCAAACGCAGGCTTATTTTCGCCGTTTATAAGCATGATATCTCCCTGCACGACCGGATCCGTATCCGGTACTTTTATCTCCGGCTCGTCCGCAAAAGCCGAAGCACTCATTACCGCCGCGGTCATTGCCGCAAGCGAAATACAAATAAACTTTTTCATAATTTTTTCTCCTTTTGATCCTGCATTTTCGCGTTTACAAAGCTTTGTACCCAAGACAAAAATATGTCTTTCATTATGTTAGACGCATAAATTAGATTTTTGTTCCAATTTTCAAAAAAAATTTTAATAATATTTATTTTATCCGGAAATAATACGATAGAAATCACTTATCAACTATGATCAAAGAAAGGATTTTGTAAAATGAAAAATATAAAATTTATAGCGGCGCTGCTTATTATGGGCGCGCTCATGACAGGCTGCAGCTCCAAGGAAACGCATGAGAACACCGCCGGAGGCAGCGACGGACTTACAAGAACCGAGGAGGACGTTAATACAGGCTCAAATTCAACCACCGACAGACCGAAAAACACCGACAATATGAACGGCAATTCATCAGACTCGGCGAACAACCATGAAAATATGGGTTCAGACATGGCTGACGATACGAAAAACGCGGTAGGCGACGCCGGAGACGCGGCCGGCAGCATAATCGACGACGCCGGAAATATTGTTGAGGACGCCGGTGACGCAGTAGGTGACGCCGCAAAAGGCGTCGGAGATGCGACAAAGGATATAACAAACTAAAGCATATTCACATAAAACTAAAATCATATTTTTTAATCTATTTTATGTGAACACATTATCAATTAAAAAAATCGGTAAAATACAAGTTTTACCGATTTTTTAATTTTTCTATACGTATATCATCGCCATAAAAACCGTAAATGATAAAATATTCATAAATGCGAGATGTGAACCGCGACGAATACATCCTTGACAGCTCGTTCATACTGTAATTGGTGCTTATAATCATTTTTTTGTCGTTTGACAATCTTTCGTTCATTAAATCAAACAACGCCGCGACACTGTTTTTATTCTGATTTTCAGTTCCGAGATCGTCTATTATCAATAAATCCGCCGAGTATAGATCCTCCACCATACTCTCATCATCAAGACGATTAAAACGATAATCCTCAAAAAGTATAAATAATCTCGGCGCACTCATATATATTACGCTTTTTCCCGAATCCATAAGCTCTTTGGCTATACAACTTGATAAAAACGTTTTTCCCAAGCCTGTACTGCCGTAAAAAACGAAACCCTTTTCCTCTTTATCAAAATTTTTACAAAATCTTTTTGCGCTGTTGTAAATTTCCACCATATTTTCATACGGCGAAAGCCTTTTCCCGTTTTTTTCCTTTGAATAAAAATCAAACGAAAATGTACCGAAATTTTCACGTTTTAAAATTTCAGATAAATTAGAGCGGTTATAGCTGTAATTTATAAGCCTTCTGTTAAAGCATTCACATCGTTTTCCGTCCGGAGTAAAGCCGGTATCGGAGCATTTTTCGCAATCGTATTTTATCGAATCAAATTTTGGGTCGATTTTATTTTTTTCTATTATTCCGTTACGCAGCGCATATAATTTTTTTATTTTATCACTGTATTCTTTATTCAATTCATCGGCCATTCCGAGATTTGAAATTATGTTTTCAACATTACGCGCGCCTGATGAATTAATCTCCTTATCTATCTTTTCAATTTCCGGAAATTCACTATAAATTTTTGTTATTCTTTTGTCTCTTTCATACTCTTTTTTTAACCGCTTTTTTTCATATTCTTCCATTATTTTTTCTACCGCATCAGACATCATATAACCCCCTTCAGCTTAAGTATTTCATCCTTTTTTTCTAAAATATTTTCAAATTTTTCAATATATTCCTTCGGGTCTTTATAGTTATAAATTCTTATTATATCATCATCCGTTACAATTTTTGTACTTCCTCCGCCGCCAAGCGCGATTATAGTTTGTGTTTCTTCCATAATGCTTATATTATATGAGCACATTTTATCAGGATATGCATAACCCACATTTTCCAAATTTCCGACCATATTTTTTTGTCTGTACATATAATACGGGATCCGGCCCGTATTTTTCATTTTTTCCTGAGCGTATTCGAGCATTCTATTCATCGTTTTGCTCTCAGTAAACTCCAGTTCGGCGTTTTTTAAACGCGCGCCATGCTTTACACACATAGTATGAATGGTTATATCATCAGGATCAAGCTTTAAAACCTCGTCAACACTATATTTAAAATCCTCAAAGCTCTCATCGGGAAGTCCGGCTATTAAATCCATATTTATATTGTCAAAGCCTATTTCACGCGCTTTTAAAAAAATATCCTTTACATCCTGTGCCGTATGTTTTCTCCCTACCCTTTTAAGCGTTTTATCATTCATAGTCTGAGGATTTACACTTATACGCGTAACTCCGTATTTTTTTGCCGCTGCAAGCTTTTCATCCGTAATTGTGTCAGCGCGGCCGGCCTCAAGCGTAAATTCCTTTATTTTTTTTAAATCGAAATATTCATTTACGGCGGATAAAATTTTTTCAAGATTTTCATTATCGAGAGACGTGGGAGTTCCCCCTCCGATATAAACGCTTTCCGCAAACGCACCGAGCCTTTTTATAACCTCCGCTGTCTTTTTTATCTCCAAAACAAGCTTATCACAAAAAGCGTTCATGTATTTTCCGCTGACTCTCATATCGGTTGAAACGAATGAACAATAAAGACAACGGGTCGGGCAAAACGGTATTCCTATATAAATCGAAACGGAATTTTTCCCTATTTCGTTTAAAATTTTTTGTTCATTTTTCGCGACAGTCATCGCGAGACGCGTTTTTTCCGGACTTACCTCATAAATTTTTTCAAAAATATATTCGATTTCATCATCGTTTGACCCATCCTCCGCCATCTCCCGAGCATTTTTCGCCGGACGTATTCCGCACATCGAACCCCACGGTAGATTAATTTTGTGTATTTTCATTGCCGCATGAACAAATGAATTTGCGCACGCGGCTCTGAAAACCTTATTAATTAAATTTTCGGATCTTCCCTCCGAATCAAAATTGAGATAATAATCATCGGTATATTTTTTATTTTCATAATAAAGAACCGTATAAACATTTATTATTTTATTCGAATAATTAAAATCCGAAAAAACGGATAAATCATCATCCGTTTTAAAAAACATATTAATAAATGTTTTCAGTCCGCGCTCACTGTCAAGACCGTTCTGAACAATAACCATTTTTTAACCCTTCACAAAAAAATTGTATTTTTTCTCATAGCCTATTGTCGTCGGATTTCCGTGACCGCTGTAAACCTTAGTATCATCGTCAAGAATATACAGCCGATTTTTTATTGAATCTACTATCTCATTTGCGTTTCCTGTCGGTAAATCCGTCCTTCCCACGCTGCGTAAAAAAAGCGTATCACCGGCAAATAAATTATTTTCCGCGAGATAACATACGCTGCAGTTTGTATGCCCGGGAGTATAAATACATTTAAAGTCAATACCGCAGAAATTTCCGACTTCATTATCCGCCATAATTATTTCACTTTTTTTCGCGAAAATTTCATGACCGAGACCTTGAAGCGACAAATTAATATTAGGATCCGCGGTATTTACCGCGCCCTTATCACCGCTTACAAGAGCCGCGCCCGTCTTTTCGCGCAGCTCCTCCAAAAATTCTATATGGTCATAATGACAATGAGTTATAAAAATATATTTAATCTCTGACCCATTTGCCGCTTCTATTATTTTTTCATCGCTTATTCCGGGATCAATAACGATCGCCTCTTTGTTATTATACACAATATATGTATTTTCGTCCGTATAATAATTATTAAGAATTTTTATTTCCATTTTTTTCTCCTTAATTATACAAACGAACCGGCAAAATCATATAAATGTATGAATTTTTACCGCTTATATCACGTATAAAGCATCCGCTTTTCGGCGAGGAAAATTCCATTTTGATAACATCGCTGTCACAAACAGCAAAGGCGTCAAGCAGAAAACGACAGTTAAAACCTATAACAAGATTTTCACCCTCTATTTTCGCGCCGACACTGTCGGAAACCTGACCCTTTCCGGTTACGCAGCTTATATCGATTTTATCGAAGCCTATTGAAAAACGAACCGGCACTTTATTTTCGGATTTAGCGGAAATATCATCGTTAATAAGCAAAAGAGCGCGTTCAAGGCTGCTTGTTATGGCATTTTTGTCGACCTCCGCCTCTATTGTGTTTACAGCGGATAAAATCGCGTCATATTTTAAGAAATCTCCGTCGAGAAGTCTTGTATAGACCTGGAATTTTTTAAAGTCGAAAAGGACATTTCTGTCGGAAATAATTATGTCAACCTGCGCCTCGTCATCATCCTTTAAAATTTTCAAAAGCTCACGCAGAGTATTTCCAGGAATAACGAATTTATTATCTTCGACATTTTCATTAAGCTCCTCTTTGACCGCCGCGAGCCTGTGACCGTCCGACGCCACAACATTTAAAACATTATTTTTTATTTCAAACAAAGCGCCTGTGAGAACAGGACGTTTTCCTTCGTTCAAGGATATAAAAGGAGTAGTTTTCTTTATCAGATTTCTTAAAACCGTCTGACTTAAGGTAAATCTGAATTTCTCATCAAGAACCGGCACGGACGGATATTCATTCGCGCTGAGACCTTGTATGTTAAATTCCGAAGCTCCGCTTTGTATCTTTGTTATATTATTGCTCGGATTAACGGATATAGTGAGATTTCCATCGGGAAGTCTTCGGATAATTTCGCCGAACATTTTTGATTCAAGCGCAATAGAACCGCCTTCTGAAATATCAAATTCGGCGTTATATTCTATATACAAATCAAGATTTGTTCCTGTTACCGTAACGAATCCGTCAGCTGATGTGTCAAGCTTTATACATTCCAGTATAGGCATAGTGCTTTTAGGCGCTATCGATCGCTGAACTGTATTTATGATATCAAGAAGCTGTGTTTTTTCACATGTTAATTTCATTTTAAATATCCCCTTTTTAATTTTTTATTTTATCAACATTCTTTTTTTTTTATGTTTGTATATATATTTATAAATAATAAAGGTAATAGAAGCCGTAGTAGAGCAGATTTGATGGATAATTGGGTCAAGGCCTGTAAAATCCTGATTTTTTTATCCATGCTGTATATGGATAAGCTGTTAAAAATTTGATAGTTTTCCACTGTCATATTATGGTAAATTTTTATATAAAATTTATCCACAGTTTATCCATGGTTTATGCCCCTTGTTATAAACGTAATCAAATAGATTCCAAGTCGTTTATAATATAGTTTATGTCCGACTTTAAATCGTCATTTAGTTCTATTTCCTTTTCTATTTTTCTTACATTATGCATTACCGTAGTTCTGTCTTTATTACTGAAAAGCTGTCCTATTGAAACGAAGTTGTTTTTTGTCAGCTTATGGCACAGATACATCGCGACCTGCCTTGGAAGAGCAAAGTTTTTTGTCCTTACCTTTCCAATCAAATCTTCCTTTGATATATTATAGAATGAAGATACTTTTTCTATAATTATATCGGGAGTTATTCGTATGATTCCGTCCTCCGGCATTATGGATTTAAGCGTTTCCTTCGCAAAATCCAAGGTGATTTTTTTCATTTTGATCTGTGACATTGATATTATTTTTATAAGAGCGCCTTCAAGCTCGCGTATATTTGAGGTGAACTGCTCCGCTATGTACGAAAGGACCTCCTCGGATATATACGCGTTTTGAAATTCCGCTTTTTTCTTTAATATCGCGACGCGTGTTTCATAGCTGGGAACAAGAAGCTCGTCCGTAAGTCCCTGCATAAGTCTTGTCCTTAAACGCTCTTCAAGCTTTTTTAAATCTGTCGGCCTCCGATCGGATGTAACGACGATTTGTTTGTTTAAGGAATACAGCGCGTTAAACGTATGGAAAAATTCTTCCTGTGTGCTGTCTTTATTCTGTATAAATTGAATGTCGTCTATAAGCAAAACGTCCTCAGAGCGGTATTTCTTTTTAAATTCTATTGTTTTTCCGTTTTTCAGCGCGTCTATAAATTCATTTGTAAATGTCTCCGCGGTTGCGTATAATATATTATAATGCGGATATTTTTCCTTTATTTTATTTCCGATTGCGTGCATAAGATGAGTTTTACCTAAACCGCTTTTTCCGTGTATTACAAACGGATTAAATCCATAACCCGGTTTTTCGGCTATATTCATGGCGGCGGCTGTTATATACTCATTCGGCGAACCCATTACAAAATTATCAAACGTATATGTGGGATTGACCGAGTTCGCGCTTATTTCCGGGTTTTCCTGTATATCTGAAATGTCCTCGTCCGATTCCGAAAAAATATCCTTATCGGAAACTATAACGTTCAAATTAAGGCTTTGACCTGTTATACGTTTAAGGGCTGCCTCAATATTATTTTTATAGCGGTGTTCGATCATATTTTTGCTTATAGTTATAGGTACTGATATGGTAAAGCTTACGTTATTGTATTTAACAGGTACGGCCGATTCTATGTAAACCTTGTATCCGACACTTGAATCAAGCATATTTTTTAATATTTCCAATACCTTTTCCCATATGATGCCCGCGTCCATAATACAGCCTCCTTTCATATATATTTTTTCCAATATTTTCTTAATTTAAAACATATATAATATATTATCAAATTTTGGCGGAATAATCAAGATGTTTTATAACTATATTTTAATAAAATTATGTGTATAAGTAAAAAAATACCGGTAAATACTATTGAAATTTGTTGATTATTCTTATATAATTAATAAAATAGGAGGTGTTGGTATGCCTAAATATAAAATATTTGCCGCTATAGAGCTTGGGGCGACACGTATAGCGATGCAGATCGCCGAGGTGTCAAAAAGCAAGATCATTTCGGTTATAGATGATATAAAATATGAGCTTCCCATAGGTAAAGAAACTTATACCATAGGTAAAATAAGCTATGAAAATGTAGATAAAATATGTTCTTGTTTAGAAAAATTTACGTATATTATGAAGGAATATTCTATAGATGATTATACATGTTACGCTACAACGGCTATCCGCGAGGCTGTAAACAGTGAATATATAATAGAACAGATCAATATACGAACCGGCTTAAAGGTATCCATTTTGTCAAATGAAGAGGAAAGGTTCCTTCATAATAAGGCTATCGCGCTTAAAACGGGTTATTTTGATGATATAATAGCCAAGAGCGCGGTTTTGGTAGATGTTTCGTCGGGTTCGGTACAGATTTCATATTACAGGGACAGTGAGCTTAAGTTTTCACAGAATATTTCAATGGGATCGTTGAGAATGATTGAGGAATTATCCGAGTTAAAGCGTGAAAATACCGAGTTTTACGATATTATATCAAAATACATAGATTTGGAAATAGATAGATTAAAAAGATACTTTTCATTTGAAAACAAGTACGAATACGCGGTATTTTTCGGGAATTATATTCCGAATATTAGGCGTTTGTGTAAAATCAAAAGTGATGATTCGTTAAATTATGACAGCTTTGAGGAAATATATAAAACTCTTGTTAACATGAGCTTTGAGGATATTTCCTATAAATTCGGGATACCGTATTCGGAGGTTGAGCAAATTTTGACAACTATCATGATTTTTCGTTCATTTATAACGAAGAGGAATTTAAAGATAGTTGTTCCCGAAATTACTCTTACCGACGGAATATGTGTTGAATATGTTGAAAAAAACGGATATTTTCATACTAAGCATCTTTTTAGGAACGATATAATTTCAAGCGCTGTATATTGTGCGGAAAAATATAATGTTGATATGAAGCATACGGAAAAAATTACCGAATTTGCGGAAAGTATATTTAAACCGCTGTCAAAGCGGTATAATCTTTCAAAATGGGATTTTATGCTTTTAAGAGTAGCGGCGATTTTTTCAGATACCGGAAAATATATAAGCTTGAATGGTTATAAAAAATATTCGGCTGATATAGTAAAATCCGCGCCGCTTATAGGTTTATCGAAAAATGATATGGATATAATTACGGAAATAGTATCAGGCTGCGAGGGCGCTGCGGTCCTTACAAAAAGGCGCAGATTATTGGCGTCAAAGCTCGCGTCCGTTTTATCGCTTGCTCAGGCGCTTGATACCGAACGCAGAGGTAACGTAAATTCGGTTAAGGCTTCATTAAAAAATAATAAGCTTTTTGTAACAGCTGAGGCAAGCAGGGATTTGACATTTGAAAAACGGCGGTTTGAAGAGGAAAATGAAGTATTTGAGGATGTTTTCGGTATTACCGCGTCGCTTAAAATAATAAGAAGGAGATAGTAAAATGGCGGAAATTTTTAATAAAAGCGAAAATTTTATAAATCGTGAGCTGTCATGGCTTGATTTTGATTTACGTTGTCTCGATGAGGCGCGTGATAATAAAAATCCGTTTTTTGAACGGCTTAAATTTCTTGCCATAACGTGCTCTAATCTTGATGAATTTTTTATGGTGCGTGTGGCGTCCTTAAAAAATATGGTCGATTCGGAATATAAGAAGATAAAGGATTCCGCGGGATTAACGCCGGAGGAACAGCTTGCGAAAATTTCCGAGAAAACCCATAAAATGACGGATGAGCAATATAATGTGTATTCGCACGCAATTGTACCGGGACTTAAAAAGCATGGGATTTATATTTTAAAAAAGGATGAGCTTGATAAAAAGCAGATCTCTTATCTTTATGATTATTTTAAAGAGGAAATTTACCCGGTCCTTACACCTATGGCGGTGGACTCGTCGCGTCCGTTTCCGCTTATTCATAATAAAACGCTTAATATATGCGCGTTTATAAGAAAGGATAAAGGAGAACCGTCATTCGCCACGGTTCAAGTACCGTCTATTTTTGACAGAATTGTGGAATTGCCATCGGAAAAGGGTAAGCGTAATTTTATTATGCTTGAGGATGTAATAGAATTGTTTATATCCGATTTATTTATCGGATATGACGTGCTTTGTTCATACGCGTATCGAGTAATGCGCGACGCGGATATACCGATTGATGAGGATGACAGTGATGATCTATTGCTTGAAATAGAAAAAAATCTTAAGGAGCGTGAAAGAAGCGGCGTAATAAGGCTTGAGGTAAAATCTGATATCGATAAAAACCTGCTTAAATTCCTCCGTAAGGAGCTTGATGTTTCAAAGGAGGATATTTATAAAATAAGCGGGCCGATAGATTTGACTGTTTTAAATAAAATATATTCCTTGAAGGGATTTGAGGATTTAAAATATAAGCCGTACAAGCCGCAGATCGTACCGAGATTAAAAAATTGTGATGATATTTTCGAGGAAATAAAAAAGGGAGATATACTTTTTTATCATCCTTATGACAGCTTTTCCTCAATTGTTGACTGGATAAAAAAATCCGCGAAGGATGAGCGGGTCCTCGCTATAAAACAAACGCTTTACCGCGTATCTTCATCATCACCGATAATAGCGGCTTTATCCGAGGCCGCGGAAAACGGCAAGCAGGTTACGGTGTTGGTCGAGTTAAAGGCGAGGTTTGACGAGGAAAATAATATAATATGGGCGCGTAAGCTTGAAAACGCGGGTTGTCATGTAATTTACGGACTTTTGGGTCTTAAAACACACTCAAAAATAACCGAGGTCGTACGCCGCGAGGATGACGGGATACGCCGTTATGTTCACCTGGGAACGGGAAATTATAACGATATTACCGCAAATTTTTATACCGATATGGGAATATTGACATGTTCAAAATCCATAGGCGAGGACAGCGGCGCGTTCTTTAATATGCTTTCGGGATTTTCCGAGCCGCCGCGCTGGAACAAGCTTATTTTGGCGCCGCTGTGGCTTAGAAAGCGCACGGAGGAATTAATTGAACGGGAAATACACAATGCTCAAAACGGCAAGGAAGCGCGGATCATAGCAAAGATGAATTCGCTTGTTGACCCGGGAATAATTACACTTTTATATAAGGCTTCGGCCGCCGGTGTTAAGATAGATCTGATAGTGCGCGGTATATGCGCGCTGCGCGCGGGAGTTCCGGGACTTTCGGAAAATATAACCGTGCGTTCCATTGTCGGACGTTATCTTGAGCATACGCGGATTTACTATTTCTACAGCGAGGGCCGTGAAAATATTTACTGCGCGAGCGCCGACTGGATGCAGCGCAATTTGAACAGGCGCGTTGAAATAATGTTTCCCATCGAGGACGAAGGATCAAAGGAAGAAATAAAGAATGTATTAAAAACGCAGCTTGAGGATAATATGCGCGCGCATATTCAGATAAACGGAGAATATAAAAAACCCGATCGCCGTGGAAAGCTGCCTGTTGATTGCCAGGAAATTGCTATGAAGGAAGCTATGAACCGCGGCAAAATCGAGGAAAAGGACAGTTTTAATAAAATATTTATACCGAAAATGAAGCCGGATGGTGAAAACGAATGAAAAATGTTCTCGTAACAGGCGCGTCGCGCGGCATTGGCGCGGCAATCGCTAAGGAGCTCGCCGAAAAGGGATACCGCGTATTTGTGAATTATAATAAAAGCGAAAAAGAAGCCGTTTCACTCGCGGAAAAAATCGGCGGTATCGCAGTAAAATGCGATGTCTCAAACGCTGACGAGGTTGATAATATGATAAAAACGGTCGAAGAATACGGCGGCGCTGACGCGCTTGTAAATAACGCGGGAGCTTCAATCATAAGGCTTTTGCAGGATACGTCGGAAGCGGAATACGATAAGCTTTTTAATATAAATATGAAGGGAGTTTATCTTGTAACACGCGCCGTAATACCGGATATGATAAAAAAACAAAGCGGTAAAATTGTTAATATTTCGTCTATGTGGGGCATCACGGGCGCGAGCTGCGAAGCGGTATACAGCGCGTCAAAGGCAGCGGTTATAGGATTCACAAGGGCCATGGCGAAGGAGCTTGGTCCGTCGGGGATAAATGTTAATTGTATTGCGCCGGGCGTTATTGATACAGACATGAACGCGGCGCTTGATAATGAAACGCGCGCTGATTTGGCGGCGCAGACGCCGCTTATGCGTATCGGAACGCCGGAGGATATAGCTAAAGCGGCGGCGTTTTTATTGTCCGACGACGCGTCGTTTATCACGGGGCAGATTTTATCGGTTGACGGCGGAATCACGATTTAATATAAATAATGAATATAATTTAATGTAAAAAAGGAATCGTTAATTTCTAACGATTCCCTTTTTGAGTTTTATAAATTCGTTAATTTTTCATTAAATCCGACAGCTTTACACTTTCAAGGTAATCGTCGATTATGGTATACAGCTTCTGCCAAACCGGGCAGGTCGGACATTCGTCCTCCTTCGCGCATTTTTCCGCGCCGTCCTCCAAACACGGCACGGGCGCGAGTGAGCTTTCCGTAAGCTTTATAATGCTGCCGACCGTGTATTCGTTCGCCGGACGGTTCAGGCGGTAGCCGCCACCCTTGCCGTGAAGCGCGTCTACATAACCGGCCTTCGACAGCGCGGTCATTATGCTTTCGAGATATTTTTGTGAAATGTGCTGGCGCGCGGCTATATCCTTTAACGGTATATAGCCGTCATTAATATTCTGCGCCAGATCTACCATTACAATCAAGGCATACCTGCCTTTGGTTGAAATCATCATGATTATTCGTCCTCTTCATCATGCGAACGCAAAAGGCTTGCGAATATTTCCTCGTCGTATTCTATGTTGTTTTTATCGTAATAATCCTTTATTGCCGCCTGTATCGCTTCCTCCGCCAGTACCGAGCAGTGGAGCTTATGCGCGGGAAGTCCGTCGAGCGCCTCCGCGACAGCCTTGTTTGTAAGCTGCAGCGCCTCGCTTATAGGCTTACCCTTGATTAATTCCGTCGCCATGGAGCTTGACGCGATCGCGGAGCCGCAGCCGAACGTTTCAAATTTAACGTCCGATATTGTATCGTTATCGACCTTGATATAAATTTTCATTATATCGCCGCATTTTACGTTGCCTACCTCGCCTATTCCGTCCGCGTCCTCGATCGTTCCGACATTGCGCGGATTTCTAAAATGATCCATTACCTTTTCACTGTATAACATATTCTCTCTTTCCTTTCTGTAAATCGCTCCAAACAGGCGACATATTTCTTAAATATTCTACTACTTCTTTTACGCCGTTTATGATATATTCAACCTCTTCGTCCGTTGTTTCATGGTCGATCGATAATCTAAGCGAGCCGTGAGCTATCGCGTGTGGGCGGCCTATCGCCAGAAGAACGTGGCTCGGGTCGAGCGAGCCTGATGTGCAGGCTGAGCCGGAGGACGCGTATATTCCTTTGCTGTCGAGCAATAACAGCAGAGATTCACCCTCTATGCCTTCGAAGCAGAAGCTTACATTGCCGGGCAGACGCTTTGTCGGGTGGCCGTTTAGAATTGAATGAGGTATTTCCGAAAGTCCCGCGATAAGCTTGTCACGCATTTTTACAGTCTTTTCCGCGTTAGCGTCAATATTTGCGCACGCCTCGTCCATTGCCGCCGCCATGCCCATAATAGCCGGCATATTGTGCGTACCCGCGCGCTTGCCGCGCTCCTGCGCGCCGCCCTCGATTATATTCGTGAGCTTTATCCCGCGCCGCGCATACAGGGCGCCAACGCCCTTAGGGCCTCGGAATTTGTGGCCGGACAGTGAAAGCATATCAATATTTTCATCCTTGACGTTAATGTTAAGATGACCTACCGCCTGAACCGCGTCGGTATGGAACAGTATTTTCTTTTCACGGCATAATTTGCCTATCTCGCCGATCGGCTCAACAGTGCCTATCTCATTGTTCGCGTACATTATAGTGACAAGGCACGTGTCGGGTCGGATAGCCGATTCAACCTGCTCCGGCGTTATAACGCCGCCGTCATTCGACACGTCGAGCAGCGTTATTTCAAAGCCCTCCTTTTCAAGCTTGTCAAGCGTGTGCAGCACCGCGTGATGCTCAAACGCCGTTGAAATTATATGCTTTTTACCCTTTTTTTCACCGATTCGCGCCGCCGATATAATTGCCTGATTATCCGCCTCGCTGCCGCCGGAGGTAAAATAAATCTCATCGGGGAAGCAGCCTAAATTTTTCGCGGCTCTCTCCCTCGCGTCAAGGAGCGCTTCCGCCGCCTCCTGTCCGGGCGTGTGCAGACTTGACGGATTACCGTAGATTTTGTCGAAATACGGCAGCATCGCCTCTATCGCAGTGCGGCTTGTCTTTGTCGTCGCCGCGTTATCCGCGTATATCTTCATAATTTATGCCTCTTTTCGTAATTTTATCTATTACCTATCAACCTTGTAGGTTAATTGGTATTATAGCACCGTTTACCTGTATTGTCAATACTCAATTTATTTTGCGCAATACTGTAGTTTTATTATTGACTTTAATATTAGATTGATGTATAATATTTATCGCGTATGCATAAAAAATAATATTTATGTGCGTTAATTAAGGAGGAACTTACATGAAAAAGCTTTTATGTACAATCATATCAGCAGTTATGATTTTTGCGTCGGCGGCAGAGGTATCATATGCGGATGAGGATATTTATGGATCCGACAGCGCAAAAGTGATACTGACTGCCGAGCAGCCGCAGGATAATGACGATATCGAGCTTATGTCAATGCCGATCGAGGGCATTACGGACAGCGGTCTTTCGCCGGAAGCAATTGAGGCGATAAATAATGCCGCGGCGGAAGCTCTTGCCAAACAGGATGAGCATATTGTAGAAAATGACGGAACTCGTTATCTTGAAATCGTTATACCTGAGGAATATACCGTAAATGTTTCCGATGAGCAGGGCAATATTTCCGATGAAATGAACGCGGCATGGGGAATCGTGGAGAATATTATATCGGATGACCCGACGTATTTTTATTTTGGAAACAGGTACTCGTACAGAACATTTGAAAATAATTTGTATTCATTCTTGCTTCCGTATTTTTACAGCGCTGATGAAATTGTAAGGATCCAAGAGCAAATAGATAACAAGGTTGCGGAAATTAAAGCCGCAATGGAGTCGGACGGAATAAATGCCGACGGAAAATCGGGCGATGAAGGGTACACTGAGCAGGATGATTTTGACAAGGCGCTCTGGCTGCATGATTATATTATAAATAATATCAAATATGATTGGCGCGCGGAGGGCGGCGAAGAGGACCAGGCCATGGTAAAGCGTACTCTTGACGCGGGATTGCTCGACGGATTGACTGTTTGCCAGGGGTATTCGTTATCATATAAATACCTGCTTTCAAAGGTAAATGTTGATTGTATTAACGTTTACAGTAATACCGAGCAGCATGAATGGTCGGCGGTCAAAATAGGCGGCGGCTGGTATTACGTTGACACTACGCAGGACGATAACGATATACTCGGCAAAGTATCGCATGAGTATTTTCTTGTTAATGATGAAGAGCTGTTACAAGGCGGAACGCATAAGGACGGTTTTATAACCGACAAAGGCTTTGGTGAAGTCAATATCGGCAGCGAATACGCAAACAAAAGCTGGCATGGGCATTATGAAGAAATAATAATACCGCCGCAGGAAGGTGAAGGCGGGGAGGAATCCGGCGGAGACGGCGGTGAACAAGGCGGAGAAGAATCCGGCGGAGACGGCGGTGAACAAGGCCCGGATACGGGCGAGACACAGCCTCCGGAACCGCAGATTTACAGAATATGGAGCAGCGGCGACGTCAATACCCCGGTTATATTTGACGGCAATAACCGCTATTACGTGGATATTGTGCCTGTTCAGGCGGGTAACGATGAAGCGTATACTGCCATATTTAAGCTTGGAGCAAATCTTGAGAACAAAACAGAATATTGTAAAATACCCGACGGCATTTGGATTGGGCGGACGAAAAACGGATTTTCCTTTCCCCGCCATGACGGCTATTATGGTGGTATAGGCAAATATATCTATTCCGAAAGCGGGGAAAAATATCTGTATTTCAATTCGCAGACGGATATATACAGAATAGAGCTTGGCGGCACACCCATAGTCGAGTCTATTTATCACATGGACAGAATGGAGATTGAGTTGACACCCGACAGTGACGGAAGAGAAAGATATGGCGTAAAAGGTATTCACGGAATATCCGTTGTTGGCTCGATACTGAAATATGAACTGAACACCACTATTTCCACTAAGTACGAGGGCAATACATACGGCATAGATTTTGGCACACCGGAGCAACAGGAGTTGCTTGCGCTTGAAACGCGCGTGGTTACATTTATGGACGGCGATAAAAAGGCGGATGAGCTATATGTTCCGTATAATTACCCGGTTATAATTCCGGAATATTACAAGTACGGTCATGTTATCACCGGCTGGACGGCGGACGAGGCAGGCGAAACCGCGTGGGATTTTAATACACCCATTACGGAGGATATGACGCTGTATGTTAAGACGGCGAACGCAGGCTGGCACAGAAGCGGTACTATGAGTCCGACAGGCGATCTGCTTATCGGTACACTGACGATGGGAGTAAACGGTTTTGACCCCAAATATCAAGAAGCGCCCTCGTACATACTCGCGGTATACGAGAACGATGTGCTTACGGCTGTACGCGAAAGCGCCGACGGAACGTTTAATCTTACGGCGGAGGATAACGTTGTTTATAACGACGGTACAACGACAGTTAAGGCATACGCATGGAATGACAGCAAATTAATACCGTATCTTGATCCGATGAATATTACGTTCCGGTCAAATCCCAGCGGCGAAGGCGGTAGCGAAGGTCCCGGCGATTCCGAAGTCGGTGAAGGCGGCGGCGAGGATTCCGGTGAATCCGGTGAATCAGGCGGAGAAAATACCGAGGGCGAAACGGGAGACGTTACCCCGGGTCAGGAATGATTTGAAATAAAAATGAGGCTTTTATAGCCTCATTTTATTTTAAACATTTTTTTCGCGTTATTATACGTCATATCCTCGACTTCCTTTACAGGAATACCCTTGATCCGCGCGATCTCCTCCGCGACGTAGTGCACGTACAGCGAGCTGTTGCGCTTGCCCCTGTGAGGTACGGGCGTGAGATACGGGCAATCCGTTTCGATAAGCAGCATATCAAGCGGCACATATTCCGCGACCTCGCGCGGACGAACAGAATTTTTAAACGTCAGCGCGCCGCCCAGGGCTATATACATTCCCCAGCCGAGAATTTCCCGCGCCATTTCCACCGAACCGGCATAGCAATGGAACTCGCCCGTTATATCGTTCTTGTACGCGCGCATTATATCCATGCAGTCTCCGTGCGCGTCACGGTCGTGAATAACTATCGGCATACCGGTTTCGATCGCCAGCTCGATCTGACGCGCAAACCATTTTCGCTGCAAATTGCGCGGTGAGTTGTCGTAATAATAATCAAGCCCGATTTCGCCGACAGCCATGATTTTAGGATACTTTAAATATTCATGCAGCGCGTCAATATCGTCCTCCGTCATGTCCTCAACGTCGTGCGGATGAACGCCGACCGAGCCGTAAATAAAATCGTATTTTTCGCATAATCCGATTATGTCCGGTATTTCACCAAGATTTGAGCACGAATTCATTATAAGTCCGACGTTATTATCCCTCATGGACGATAAAATTTCATCGCGGTCCGTGTCGAAGCGTGAATCGTTGTAATGTGCGTGTGAGTCGAAAAGCATCAGACCTCGCCCTCCTCGGTAAGTATCAGATCCATAGGTATGTCATGGTCGTCGATCGGTAAATCATCGATTATCTGGAAATCGTAGCAAAGCGCGATTTTTTTTGCGTTTGTATCCTTTAAAAATTTATCGTAATATCCCTTGCCGAAGCCTAATCGATTCCGATGCATATCGAACGCGATGCCCGGCATTACAATAATATCGATATCCTTCTTGTTGACCGGACGGATTATCGTCGGTTCAAGTATGCCGTACGCGCCCTTTTCAAGCTCCGATGTGGTTTCTATGTATGTCGGGACGATCGTATTTGTTTCGGTTGACGAAACGGGAACGATTACCCTTTTGCCCTGCTCTAAAAGATGCTCGATAACGGGCAGCGTTTCAGGCTCTTTGTACGCGGAGATATACATCATTATCGTACCCGCGTCCTTGAATGCCTTTTTTCCCTCAAGCTTGTAACGTATAGTTTCGCTTTTCTCGTGTACCTGATCATAGGTAAGCGTTTTGCGGCGGCGTCGCATACGTTCTCTTATAACTTCCTTAATCACTGCCGTAATTCCTTAATACTGCATTTGGTTCCTTAAATTATCCGCCGTGGCTTTATCCTTCAGTATTTCTACGATCGTGAAGCCGAATTCCGCCGCCGCTCCGGCTCCCTTTCCGGTAATAATATTCCTGTCCGTGACTACCTTGTCGGAAACGACGTCCGCGCCGTAAAGATATTTTTCATAGCCCGGGAAGCATGTCGCCTTTTTTCCGCTTAAAATCATCTTTTTGCCTAAAATACTCGGCGCGGCGCATATTGCCGCGATATAATTCCCGCGTGTAACGGCCTCGTTTATAAGATAATGAGCCTCGTTTGACGCGTCAAGAAGCTCGTGACCCGCACCGCCCGGAAGCATAAGCAAATCAACATCCTCCGGCATAACGTCCGTTATGACCGCGTCCGCGATTACCGGTATGCCGTGCGAACCGGTGACGGTTTTATCTCTTTTTATTGAAACGGTCGTGACGTCTATGCCCGCGCGCCGCATTATATCCGCGGGAGTCAGGGCCTCGATCTCCTCAAATCCGTCCGCCAGTAAAATATATACCATGTTTTACTCCTCCTTAAATTATTATAAGACAGGATAAATTATAATTCCGCTATCAAGTCGTTCATGCTGTACATTCCCGGAGCTTTACCCTTCATAAATTTCGCCGCGCGCACCGCGCCTACGGCGAACACCTCACGCGAATACGCGCTGTGTTTTAATTCGATTACCTCATCCTTACCCGCGAAAATCACGTTGTGGTCGCCGACGATCGTACCGCCGCGAACCGCGTGTATGCCTATCTCCGTAGGCTTTCTTTTGCGGCGCACACCGTGGCGGTCAAATGTGTATTCGGCCGGATATGATAATGTTTCGTCGATTGCATCCGCGATTGCCAGCGCCGTTCCCGACGGCGCGTCAAGCTTTTGATTATGGTGGCGCTCGACGATTTCGATATCGAACGAGCCCTCAAGTAATTTTGCCGCCGTTTTGGCGAGTGAAATAAGCAGATTTATGCCGAGCGACATATTAGCCGAGAAGAATACCGGGATCTCAGCCGCGGCCGCCTGCATTTCCTCCTTCTGCTCCGCCGTGTATCCGGTCGTCGCGAGGATCACGGGCAGCTTGCGCGTTTTGCAGTAATCGAGTATTCCCGTAAGGCTTGACGGGTGAGAGAAGTCGATCACAACATCCGCCTCGCCGGAAAAGTCCGACGGGTTTTTGAATACCGGATACGCGTTCGATATAACGTCGTTTACGTCGAATCCGGCTGTGATCTCACATTCCGCGTCCTCGCTTACAAGCCGTGTTATCGCCTGACCCATTCTGCCGTTGCAGCCGTTCATTATGATTTTTGTCATTGGTCCCAACTCCTTAAATTACAGTAAATTCATGTTTTTCAGTGAATTTTTAAGTGTTTCCAGGTTCTTTTCCTCCATGTCCGTAAGCGGTAAACGGAGGTTCCCGGCGTTATAGCCGAGTAAATTCATCGCCGTCTTGATCGGAACGGGGTTTACCTCGATAAACAGATCGTTTATCAAGTCCAGCATTTTAAGCTGTAATTCCAGCGCCTTTTTAACGTCGCCGTTTAAATAGTATTCGCATATATTATGCGTTTCCTCCGGCATAATATTCGCGACAACCGATATTACGCCCTTGCCGCCCAATGACATTACCGGTACGATCATATCGTCGTTGCCGGAGTATATGTAAAGCTCCGGTACCTCGGCCGCAACCTTCGCCGTATATGAGATATTCCCCGACGCCTCCTTTACCGCGACGATGTTTTCCACCTTCGCAAGCTTTTTAAGAGTATCTATGGAAATATTCATTCCCGTTCTTGACGGAACGTTATAAAGTATGATCGGGATTTTTACGGAATTTGCTATTGCCGTAAAATGCTCGACAAGTCCCTTCTGTGTGGTCTTGTTATAATACGGCGTGACCTGTAAAAGTCCGTCCGCGCCGACGGCCTCGGCCTTTTGCGAGAGGTCGATCGCGTGCGCGGTTTCATTCGAGCCTGTGCCCGCTATTACGGGGATCCGGCCCGCCGCCTTTTTTACGGTGTATTCTATCGCGGCAATATGATCTTCATTGCTCATCGTCGACGCCTCGCCTGTTGTGCCGCAGATGATGATCGCGTCGGTCTTTTTCGCAATGTGCATTTCAATCAGCTCGCCAAGCGCGTCGTAATTCGTCTTATCGCCGTCAAACGGCGTGACGATCGCGACGCCCGACCCGGTAAACGGTAATTTTTTCATAGTTATTCCTCCTAATCTATATATGATTTAATTTTGTTCGGTAGTTATAAATTTATGTTTATCGCGCAGTTGCGTATGGGATTTTCGTTCACGGGAACGCTCTGCTTGCGCCCCTTGTTAAAGGGGAGAGGGCCAACGAAGTTGGCGAGGGGATTCCGCAATTAC
>CANQYQ010000002.1 GCA_947628155.1 uncultured Clostridia bacterium | reverse complement strand
CCCACCGCTCCACCTTGACAAGGGAACATAATCTTATTTTTTAAGAAAAGTGTTTCACATCATTGATTTCTATACATGATTTCCGTGGCCTTTTTCGGAATTTTCTTGACACAGAGGAATTAAAATGGTAAAATTACATAGGTATGCGGATATTTTTCCCGTAATTAATTCTGGTAAATTTCCGCGGACCATATTTTACGGATGGAGGACAATGAGATGAAATTAAAGAATTTAATTGCTGCGTTAGCGGCGGCGGTGATGATTGTACCGACGGCCGTATGTGCTGAGGAAGGAACGCGTTACATATGCGCGTATTACAGTGACGATGGCGTGCTTATAGACGCCAAAGCGTTTAACGAGGATCAATTCAGCAGAGTATTGGATTCATTTGCGCCTGATAACGCGGCGAGGGCGAAGCTGTTTCGCTGGAATGATAATCTGCAGCCGGTCGGCGAGGTGATCGTATCCGATTACACACGCTCGCACAGCGCTGATATAATTAAAAACATGGATAGCACCGTTAAAGCGCCTAATGTAACGTCGGATATGTGTACCGCGTCGTTTTGGCAGGCGAAGGAAAACGGCGCCGACGAAATAATCATGACCGCCGAAGAAATCGATGCGTTCAACCGCGCGGTGCTTGATACGGCGGAAACGAACACAAATGATTTGGCGGCGGTCCCGGAAACGGAAACGTATGACGGCGTGACGCTCGCGGCGCTTAACGCGGATTTTGAGTCGCCGTCGGGACTGTATTTAAACGGAGAGCCTGTCCCGGAAAGCTATTACGAGGCGATACGTGAGAATATCAAAAACGCGCCGGTAAAGTCAGAAATGCCGTATCGATTCGGATTCGCGGTAAACAGGACGGTTATGAAGGCGTATCCGTATGAGGATTATCTCTCGGACGACCCGGCGGATCCGGAATGGGATAATCTTGTATCGAGCGCTATAGCCGTAAACGAGCCGCTTGTGGTTATGTTTACGACTGCCGACGGAAAATTTACATTGGTAAAAAGTCAATGCTGCTCCGGCTGGACGCCGACGGAGGATATAGCGGTATGCAAGAGCAAGAAGGAATGGGAAGAGCAGAGAGATCCCGAGGAATGTCTTGTGGTGACGGGCGAAAAGGTCTACCTTGAACCGAGCGCGGATAAGGATTTGGATGAGAAGATGCTTACCATGGGCACGGTTTTGCCGCTCGATACGAAATATACCGATAAGGTTTCATACAGACTGCCGTGGAACAATTATGTTGTTAAAATGCCGGCGAGAAATGACGACGGGAGCTTTTACCAAAAAAACGCGCTTATTCCCGCGAATCGTGATGTGAATGTCGGATACCTGCCGTATACAACGGCAAACGTTGTATCGCAGGCGTTTAAGTCGCTCGGCGACCGCTACGGCTGGGGCGGTATGATGAACGCCCAGGATTGTTCATCATACGCGCGCGAGATATACCGTTGCTTCGGCTTCGAGTTGCCGCGAAATACCACATGGCAGTCGGCGATGCCGGCCGATGTTACACTTATGTCGGATATGACGGCGGAGGAGAAAAAGGCCGTGCTTGACACGCTTCCCGCGGGCGCGATATTAATATTCCCCGGACATGAGATGATGTATCTCGGGGAGGATAACGGACTGTATTACGTAATCAGTGATGTAAGCTCGCTTGTGTCTCCCGATAAACCAGGCGAGATAATAAGGCCGCGCGGGGTTGTGGTGAACGATCTTTCCACCCTTCGCGCCAACGGCACGACGTGGCTTGATAACCTGAGTCATGCCGTGGTCGTAAAAAAGGCCGATACCTTAGCGAAATAACAGCCGCCCTTCGTGGAGGGTCAATGTGAAAATACACAGGAGACCGAAAATGAACTTTGACGGATATTTACTCGTGACAGATATGGATAACACGCTTTTAAACAGTGAGCATAGGGTATCCGAGAAAAACCGCCGAGCGGTAAAATATTTTACCGATAACGGCGGCCTGTTCACCGTCGCGACGGGACGCACAGCATCCGCCGCGCGCGACAGGATTACCGAGGCCGGCGCGCTGCCGCTTGCTATTAACGCGCCCGCGATTTTGCAGAACGGAGCGGTACTGTATGATTTTCAAAAAAATTCCGCGTTTTATGAACGCCATATTGCCGACGAACGGAAGGGCGCGGCGCGTATAATGCACGAGAGATATCCGTTTTTGGGATTTGAGATATATACTACGGGCGATGAGGTATATGTGTATTCGCCGTGCCATCTTACAAATAGGCTAAAAAAGCGCAGCGGCACGATAATACGTGAAATGACGGACGAGGTTTGGACGATGCCGTGGACGAAGCTGCTGATGATAGCGCCCAAGGATATTTTGGACAAATACATACCGGTGTACCGGAGCTTGGACCCGGGTTATGCCGTAAGAAGCGGCGATGAGTTTTTTGATATCGTGTCTGACGAAGCGTCGAAGGGTAAGGCTTTGACTCTGCTCGCCGGGCGGCTCGGACTCGATAAAAGCCGCGTAATTGCCGCCGGTGATAACTATAATGACGTCGATCTGATGACCGCCGCCGGAATAAGCTATGCCGTGGAAAACGCGCGTGATGAAATTAAGGAGGCGGCGGATTTTACCGCG
Organism: uncultured Clostridia bacterium; assembly: GCA_947628155.1. Taxonomy (GTDB): domain Bacteria; phylum Bacillota; class Clostridia; order UBA1381; family UBA1381; genus 12844. Next base: position 48,739 of record CANQYQ010000002.1, on the reverse strand, counting down.
CCGCACTGCGATGACGACGCGATAGCGTGGATAATCGGTGAAATAGAAGCCGCGGCTGACGGTGCGGCCTAAAACACGGGAGGCGTGCCGACGCTGTTCATTTTCGCGTCCTTATCCTTTTCCGCGCGGCTCAGATTATCATATTTCGTAAGCAGCGGGTGCCGCAGCGCGAGATCGTCTCTTATATATCCGAAGGAGTATCCCTCCGTGCCGCGCATATATGCGTTCCAGCGCTTGTGCTCAAGAATATCTTTCGTTTCATCATCGGGCATAAGCATATCCCTGTATTTTTTGTGAATGGCGCTTGTCATGGATGAGCGCCTGTTGTATTCGTAATTATCAAAATCATCCGCCGTGCCCCACTGCAGATGTGTTTGCAGCGCCATGGCCTCCAGCTGCGGAATAAAAATATTATCGTAAGAGTACAAATCGGTATCCGCTCCCATGCAGTCGATCTGATAATACTGACGGTTATAATTCGAAAGGCGGTTTTCTTTAAGCAGCGCCGCCTTTTCCGGGTTGTGCGTGACCGCGATGATCCTCGGCTTTTGCCGCGCCGCCCTTGAATGCTCCGGAACGCCGCCGCCGTCGATTTTGATCCCGGAAAAAACGGAACGCAGCGTCATTGCGGAGGCGATGTTCAGATTTTCATCCCCCAACGAAACAAGCGCAAGCGAAACGGACCCGATATTTTCAATACATTCGTTAAATGCGTGCGTGTTAACGTCAATGCCGCCGTAAAAATTGAGCTCATAGTAATCCTCGCCGCTTCTGGGTTGAGAACCCCGCTGCAGTATGCCAGGGCACTGCCGGTAAAAAATCGACTCAATATCCGGATTTTTATCAATAACGTGCGCACGCAGCGTATAACCATCCATTTGACCGCACCAAAGCACGGCCTTGAGCATTTCCGTTCCGTATTGACCGAATCCGACGATAAGGACGGATATTACTTTTTCATCGTATTCCTCTACCGCCTCCTCAAACAGCGAATTGTTCAGGAGGTCAAGATATATCTGATTGCGCACCGCGTTTACCCTGCGTATTTTAACGGGCGCGGTCAAATTATTCCCGCCGCCCTTATCTACGCTGTCCAATAAGCATTCCGATGCTTTTGATGTGTTAAAGGTATAAATTTCGGCATTTACCTTGCCGCGCAGCCGTTTTGTCAGCCTTAACGCCGATTTGAGATTGGCGTCCTCATCGGCGCTTGTAAGAATCACGCGAATTGTGCTGTTCGGAGCATACCCTTTAAATCCGACCGATTCGATCGAACGCCTGTATATTCGGCAGCCCGCGCGCTTCACGGCGGCGATTGATTCCTTATCCGCGTTTGAACCTCCCGCGAAAATAACAGCGGCCGATTTGTCCGTCTCACGTATGCTCCGCGCCAGTATGAGCGAGCGGCTGTCCGGATTCGAAAAAATAAAAATATTCCTGTTTTTATAAAATAACGGCAGCATTAACATACCTCCTGTTCCCGATAATACATACACCTTAAAATAATTTTTGTTACAAATTTTTTTTAAAACATATCTTTTGTAACAAAACGTGAAGTCGTGTGTATCAGTATTTGGAGATAATTATATTGATGGGGAGAACGGAATGTGGAATGGATAGGACTTGCGTCGCTGAGCGAATGGGACAGGCTGTCGGAGCAAATCATAATTATTCTTCGCGGCCGCGGATTTAACGAAAAGGAAATAATTTCATTTATCGTCGCGTTAGAGGAAATATACGTTAATATATCAAGCTACGCCTACGCCCCGAAAAAAGGGGTTGTACGTACGCGGCTCGATATTTATGGCAATACCGTTTCGGTAACGTTTTGCGACAGCGGAAAACCGTTTGATCCTCTTAAAGCGGCCGTTCCGGATATGTCCGGAACGGGACGCGAACGAACGTCGGGCGGACTCGGAATTTTCATAGCGCGTTTGAAAACGGACGATATGACGTATGAATATACCGGAGGCGAAAACAGACTGACGCTGATAAAAATATTTAACAAAGGAGATTAGTGCGATGGAAAACATAATAAAGGTGACCGATCCCGATAATAACACAACGCTGCTTTCGGCGAAAATTATAAAGGACGATCCACAGACAAGGATCGTCATAGCCGGTTCGATAAAGACTCGGACGTCCGCCGCGCTGTCGGATATAATAATGAGGCATTTAAAGGAAGCGTCTGTGCTGGTATTGGATTTTAAGGATGTGGCGTATATTGCCAGCGCGGGACTCAGGGTATTGCTTACGGCGCAGCAATATGTAGACGACGCCGAAGACGGAACGGATATGATCATCGTAAATATAAACGATGAGGTTCGCGGCGTTTTTGAAAGCACGGGATTTATCAATATTTTGAATGTTAAAGAATGATCGGAGGCAGGTGAGTTTCCATGAAGGAATACGCGTATAAAGCGTTTATAAGCTATCGTCACGTAAATCCGGACAAAAAAATCGCGGAGAAATTACAGAAAATGCTTGAGGGCTATAAGCCGCCGAGGGAGATGTGCCGCGCGAAGGAGCACTGGCGCATTTTCCGCGATGAAACGGAGCTGCAGGCAAGCGGTGATTTAAGCGCCGAGATAAGAGCCGCGCTGGAAAATTCGGAATATTTGATAGTCATATGCTCCGGTGAGACGGTCAAATCGCGGTGGTGCAGAGAGGAGATCGCGCGGTTCAAGGAGCTGCACAGCGGTACAAACGACAATATAATAACGCTTATAATAAGCGGCGAACCGGGCGAGGTACTCCCGAGTGAGCTGCGCACGAATATAGAAACGCTAAAGCTGCCCGACGGCACGGCTGTTACGCGCGAAACTGCCGTAGAGCCGATGGCGGCGAATATCATATCCAAAACCCAAAGCGGTATGCTCAAAAAGCTGAACATTGAGTTTTTGCGGATCGCCGCGCCGCTTCTCGGCTGCGGCTATGATGATCTATACAACCGTAACCGCCGCCGCAGGACGCAAAGGCTTGCGGCCGGAGCGGCGGCCGCCTTCATAGGAGTTACGCTTTTCGGGGTTTACAGCAGCGTCATGCTTATGAAAATAAGCGACCAGAGGAATCAGCTCCAGGCAAAGAATGAGGAGCTGGAGCTCAGGACAAAGGAGCTTGATATAAGCAACGGGAATTTGGAATCGACAAACGACGAGCTTAACGAGGCAAACACCAAGCTTGAAGACGCAAATTCGGAGCTTGACGCCGCGAATACCGAATTGGACAATACCAATTCCGCCTTGACGGAGACGAACGGCAAGCTCGACAGCGCCAATTCAACACTAACGGAAACAAATAATAAGCTTGATAACGCGAATGCCGCGCTGTCGAAAAGCAATAAGGATCTCGACGACGCAAACAGCACTCTGAAGCAAACAAATGATAAGCTTCGGGAAACAAATACGCGTCTTGATAAAAGCAACGAAGAGCTGCAGGAAGCGAACAGCGAATTAGACGACGCCAATACATCTTTAACGAAAAGCAACGCCGACTTAGCCGAAAAGACAAAGGAGGCCAACGATAACCTTGCCGAAGCGGATATCCAAAGGGCGGCGGCGGAGAGTAACCTTTATGAGGCGACCCGTCAAAAGGCGATTGCGGAGCAGAATTTGGAATATGCGGAGGAGCAGCGGGAAATAGCCGAGCAAAATTCAATCTATGCCGAGGAACAGCGCCGCGCGGCGGAGGACAATCTCGCTATGGTAAGCGAGAAGAACCGCGAGCTGAGTATCGCGGGCGCGGATATGGCGGCGCGGAACGCCGAAACGCTGCTCGCCGATAACGACAGGATCGGCGCGATAGAGACCGCGCTGTCCGTGCGCCCGTATGAGGAGGAACCCGAGCGGCTGCTCCCGTCGTCAATGAAGGTCCTTGCGGACGCGACATACGCGTATGAGGACCGCGGTCTGACAAGACTTGACCGGAGGCTTGAGGCGGCGGGTGAAATAAAGAAATGTATGTACAGTCCCGACGGGACACGTATTCTCGCATGGGACGATACCGATACATTGTACGTGTGGGACGTTGATTCGGGCGGCGTGCTGTATGAGGAGAATCTGCCGGGTATATTAAACGCCGCGTTTACCGATAACGGACGTATAACCGCCGCGCTGTATTATTCATGCCGCGGCATAGATATTGATACGGGAGACGTGATATGGGAGCGCGGGTATTTTGATTCGGACTCCGTCGCGGCATTCGCGGTATTTTCGCCGGACGGCTCGATTATGTGCGCGCACCGCAGCTACGAGGGGGCATTCGATTTCATAGACTGCCGAACGGGCGGGCATATGTATTTGACCGACCATGCGCTGCCGGAAAATTACTATATTGAAACGATATGGTCGCCGCCGAAGCTGACAAACGGCGGAAGGCTGTGCGCGGTCATAAGCAGATTGGATCCGGCGGATGATTCTTATGAACGGAGGATATTCACAATAGACTCAAAAACGCGGGAGTCTGCCGCGCTCTATTCCACGGGAAATTATGTGCAGGACGTCGTATACGCCGAGGACGGGAGCTTTGTACTGCTCGAGTACAATTATGATAACGGCGTTTCATATTATGTTACAAGGACGGCCGGCGACGGAACTGCGGCGTATAGCGTCAAGCTTGAGGATTATTCCCCGTGGGAGGGCGGTATAACGTTGATGAGCATGAAAAAGGGTGACGAAATTTATAACGTTATTGCCGCTAAGGATTCGCGTCAAATGGTGTATTTAAACTATGACGACGGTTCCGTGTCCTGCGAAAACACCGTGACGGGTTCGATCATTAAAAATGTGTATTTCGCGGAGCAAACGCGTACGGTGGAGATCCTTTGCGAGGACGGGAGCGTATATTCGGGCAGTCCGGCCGACGATATATGGATAAGCTGTCAATTAAATATTGACGCGTCATATTCCTTCCTGTCGGGAAATGACGACTGCTATGCCGTTATCGGAACAAATAAAAGCTGTCTGTATCTGTATAACAGAATATATGACTCAAATTACCGCGTAATTGAAGCGGGTGACAACAGATGGATACGCGATATGAAATTCAGCCGTGACGGGCGCTATGCGCTGCTTACCGATAGCGGCGGTACGTTGGTTTACGATTTGGCGGCGGACAGCGTAATGTATGAGCTGCCGCGGCAAGACGACGGGGAATATCGGTTTTTCCGGGATAATATTGCCGCGATAGGCAATGACAGCGTCACGCTGTATGACACACAAACCGGCGAGATGGGGAAAACGTATGATTTAAGCGGATACGGGTCATTTTTCCGCCCAAACGTTAAGGAAACGCGGAATGAGGGGACTATGGTTTTCACCATAAATCATGGCTTTGCGGTGATTACCGATACGCTCAGGGAAATAGATTTGGGCGGAGACATAAATCCGTTGTCCGAAAGCTGCCGCGTCAGCCCGAACGGACTTTATATCGCGTTTGAAAGCGCTGATTATTCCGAAGACCGGTATAACGCCGCCATAGTTAATACGGTATCGGGGAAAATTACAAATGTGTATCAATCAAATGAGAGCGTGACGGGATATGTGGATCGCGCGGAGAATATGGATATATCGTTTGATTCGTCCATGCTTGCCGTAGTCCGCGACGGCGCGGTGCACTGCTTCAATACGGCGGACGGAACGCTTATAAACAGCTTTTCGGCGCCCGGCGCCGCCGCCGTTAAACAAATACGGTTCGCGCCCGATAACAGCGTAATATTGTATTCGGCAAACAATACCATTTATCGGTATGACGCCGCGGACGGAAGTCTGTTAAACAGTACGCGTCTTGAAAGAGACGAAGCGAACGACATAACAACGGACGTGACACTTGATTTTAATATAAAGGAAAACGATATCATAATAACGCGCGGCGCTTACACATGGTTTATCGATGTGGATACGCTGGATATTATTTATCGGTTCGGATACGGGTATGAAGCGTTTAACGAGCAGCGTCAGGAATTGGCGTTTTCGCCGATATACGCGCCCGACTGCCTGATTTATCCGTACTACACATCCGAACAGCTGATAGAGAGAGCCGAAGCGGCAGTCAAAGGAGGGAGATAAATGACAAACAAAAGGATCCATATGAAAAAAATATTATCTATAATATGCGCGGCGGTTTTCGCCGTATCGCTTGTTCCGTGCGCGGCCGCGTACGAGCTGCCCCACTCATACTGGAGCATTAACAATAACTATGACGCCGCGGTCGCGGGCGGCGATTACGCGGGAACGATAAAATACGGAGTGCAGATAATCGACCTTGTGTCCGGCGAACCGGATAACGAGCAGACTCGTAACATTATCGGCTCACGTGCCTATGACGTGGCGTTCGCGTACGCGTTCACGGGAGATTACGAAAACGCCGTAAAATATTTTAATATGTATATCCCGTACGGAAGACAGCTCGGCTGGGATGACGGAGTCATCATAGCCGAGAATTATGTAAAGCAGCTAACGCCGTCTCTCGATGTTTACCAAAGCACGACCGCCGTACAGAAGTCATACGGCGAGAAAAACGAACCGCGCGGCGTTCTTTACGGACAGGTAAGCGAGCATTCGGGATCTGACGAATCAATGGTGCTGCTTTACCTAAGCTACGGAAACACGGGTGAATTTGACTGGGCGCGGGTCGTATTAAATAAGGCTAAGAGTCAGAATAAGGCCGTGGAGCTGGCGCTGAATTTTACAGACGAAGCGTCAACGGTCAGGAGCGTCAAATCCTCGGATTCGTATCTTTCAAGCCTGTACTCGCTTCTTAAAGGCTATAGCGGCGTGCCGATATATCTGCGCATAGGCGCGGAGGTCAACATATGGGTAAATACATGCTCGCCGTCCGAGTTTAAATCGGTGTTCCGAACCGTTGCCGATAAGATGCGCGGCTTGTCAAACATATCCATAGTATGGAGCGTGGCGCACACCTCGAAATGGAAAAGCGCGTCATGGCCGTACAGCGCGCACGACTTTTATCCCGGCGACGAATATGTCGATTGGGTCGGCGTAAATTGCTATGCAAACAAATATTTTGAGGGCAAAACGTGGAGCGACGCCGAAAAGTTCAATGAGGTATGCTTTAAATCGGGTTATAACTCCGACCCCGTGCTAATGATAAAGGAGATCGTCGATACCTATGGTGACAGGAAGCCGATAATGATTTCCGAATGCGGAAGCGCGTACAGAACTACCGGAAGCATTAACCAAAACCATGACGAATGGGCGGCACAGCAGCTCCGCAGGATGTTCGCGTTTATCCCGATGGTATATCCGCAGGTGAAGCTGATGGCCTATTTTAACCAATCCATGTCAAACGAGGTAAACAAATACGCGCTTGACGGCTCAAGCGCCCTGCAGTCCGCGTATAACGAGGCGGTAAAAGCGCCGTGGTTCATACATGGTGACTGGGACGCGAGCGCGGAGCAGTTTTTCAAAAAGGCCGACGGCGCCATATCTACCGAAGGAAGCGCGCAGCTTTATACATATCCGCATCTGTACGGCTCGGACAGCATAACCGTGGAATATTATATCGACGGCGCGCTTACAGTGACAGCGTCGGAGGTGCCGTATAAGGCCGATTTAAGCGGCATACGCGGAACGCATGATCTCAAGGTCGTCGCCAAGGGCAATAACGGCGCGCAAATGAGCCGTGAATATACGATCACCGGCAACGCTCCGCCCGAGAAGGCCGATGATTTTTCGGATACGTCGGGACTCAGCTCAGTGCAGAAGGCCGCGGTCAATTACGTTGTGAAGGAGAAGATAATGACCGGCTACGGCGATTCCACGCTCGGTCCGGACAGAACGATAACGCGCGCGGAATTTGCCGCGATGATGTGCCGTATGCAAGGCTATGACACAACGCAGAAATGCACGTTTGACGACGCGAAGAGTCATTGGGCGAGCGAATATATAAACGCGTGCGTAAAGGCGGGAGCGATTAACGGCATAGGCGGCAATAAATTTGATCCCGACGGAAATATAACTACGGAGCAGGCGGCCAAAATTCTGACCGTCGTCGCGGGATTAGCGTCGGGCGATGAGCAATACCCGTACGGATATATGGCGATAGCCGAGGAGAACGGGGTCCTTGACGATGTCACAAATTCATCGATCGGCGTATCGTTAAAGCGCATAGACTCGGCCATGATGATATATAATGCCAAAACAGACGCGGTACGCCCCGGCAATAACTCGCCCACGCAAAGACCCGCGCAGAAACCTACGCAAAGACCCGCGCAGAAACCGGCGAGCTGGTCGGAGTGGACGCAATCACTGCCGTCATACGTAAACGACAACGATTATATCATCGAGTCAAAAACTCAGTACAGCAGCCGAAGTTGGCGGGAAATAGAGAGCGAGACAAGAAACAGCTCCTTAGAGCTTATAGACGAAATAACTACCACCGGTTCGTGGAGTCAATGGCAGGATGAGCCGATAAAAGAATCGAGCACGCGCGAGGTAGAGTCGAGGATAACCTCGACGCCGAAGCGATATCATTACGCTCATTATTGCACCGGCAATACCGGTAACGACGCGACAAAATACAGGACGGGAAACTATAAATTCTGCGATGAGGCCGTATATCATGATTTGGGCTGGTTTGACAGTCCGCTGCCGTATTCGGAGGACACCACGGCGGATTACGCGTATTACGTAAACGGCCAAAAATACCGCTGCTCCAATACGTGCTATCGCTGGTACGAGGTGGAGACGAGCGGCGGAGTGCTGTTCCAGTACCGTTCGCGCCCCGTGAAAACAAAGTACATATACCGCTCATACGGATCATGGAGCGCGTACAGCGATACGTATCCGTCGGGAAGCGATCTTGAAGTCCGGGAACGTACCGTGTATCGGTATAAGGAAAGATGACCCGCGCCTCCTTTGCGGCTTGATATAAGCGGCGCGGTTATGATATAATCTATATAGATTCATTATGGGAGGGCAGAACGATGCCTTTTAAAATAATATGCGGCGATATAACAAAAACCGAGACCGACGCTGTTGTCAACGCCGCCAATACATCCTTAGCGCCGGGCGGCGGAGTATGCGGAGCTATATTCGCGGCGGCGGGATATGATAAGCTTGGAGCCGCGTGCCGGAGGATAGGACACTGCGATACGGGAAGAGCCGTTATAACAAAGGGATATAATTTAAAAGCTAAATATATAATCCACACCCCCGGCCCGGTTTATACCGATGGGCGCAATAACGAGGCGGAGCTGCTTTATTCATGCTATCGATCAAGCTTGAACCTGGCTAAGCTCAAGCGCGTAAGATCGATCGCGTTCCCGCTTATATCCTCGGGCGTCTTCGGCTATCCGAAAATGGAAGCGCTCCATATCGCGGTAAGAGCCGTTTCCGATTTCCTCGAAAACAACGATATGGACGTATATCTTGTAATCTACGATAAGAGTGGATTTGGCGGAGGCGGCGGGCTTTTCTCTGACGTTGCGGAGTTTATAGATAAAAGGCTCGCGGATCATTCCCGCCGCGCCTGCTTGGATTCGGCCGTTGATACTACATTTTCGCCGCCGCCGGCGTATTATGCCGAGCCGCCAAAGCTTGCCGCGCCGAAGCTTGCTCAGCCTAAAAAGCCGGGCGTGTTCAGACGCGCGGGAACACTTCAAAGCGCGAGGAATATCGACGACCTGATAAAGGAAATGGACGCGTCGTTTTCGGAACGGTTATTAAAATTGATAGACGAAAGCGGTATGACCGACGCGCAGGTGTACAAACGGGCGAATATCGATAGGAAGCTGTTTTCAAAGATCCGTAATAACCGCGAATATAAGCCGAGCAAGGTGACCGCGGTGGCGTTCGCGGTCGCGCTTAAGCTTGACTGGGACGGCGCGCGTGATTTAGTCGGCCGCGCCGGGTACTCGCTCACGCACAGCAATAAATTTGATATAATCATAGAATATTTTATCGAAAGGAAAAACTATAATATTTTTGAGATAAACGAGGTTCTGTTCCAATTCGACCAGCCGTTGATCGGAGTATAGAAAAAGTCCGCTTTTATACGCGGACTTTTTCTGTACCGCGCGATAGATCCGGCGGGCCGGATTATTTGTCCGGGATATAAGATTATACCGGCGATACATGTGTTTTACGCAAAATGCCCAAATTACCGTTCAAAATTTCTACATTCTCAACAATTAAAACAGACGGCGTAACATTGTATTTTTTGTAGAAATATGGTAAAATATGATATAATTGTATCTGTTACGCGCCGCGAAATTACTTTACACGTATTCATATGCTTTCGCGCCGCGTTTTAAGACGGATATGTACAGGGAGAGGAATAATAATTTCTATGGTATCAGCGGAAAAATCAGATTTTGAACAGGTGTATAGAGATTACTATACCCCGGTTTACAGATATGTATTCAAAAAAATTAATAACAGCAGTACCGCGGAGGATATAACAAGCGATATATTTTTCAAAGCGTTCAAATGCTATTCTTCTTACGACAGCAGCAAGGCCTCGGTAAAGACGTGGCTGTTTAAGATAACCGAGAACAGGCTCAAGAATTATTACAGAGACAGGAAGGTAACGGTCGATATAGACAATGAGGAGCTTGCGTCGGACTCTGCGGACTCCATAATGCTTGACGCGGCGTCTCTGCAGGAATGCCGAAATACTATCGCCGACGCTCTTAACACGTTATCCGAGAGATACAGAAGAGCGATCGTTTTGAAGTTTTTTTATAATATGTCAACGAGCGAAATAGCGTCCGAGCTGAACACTACGGCGGGCAACGTCCGCGTTATTTCTATGAGGGCGCTGCAAAAGCTGTCCGAATATTTTGCCGATAGGGGATTTAAACCGGAGGATTATATATAATGAGCAGTATTTTCAGGAAATCAGCTCTGGAGAAGCTATCGTCGCCGGAGCAGCTGGATAGGACGATCGCCGTAACGCCGCCCGCGTCATGGCTGATCATAATCGGCGCGGCAATTATAATTGCCGCCTTTATAATATGGTCGTTTACCGGTAGTCTTATTGAGACTGTCGAGTTCAAAGGAATTATTGTAAACGGACATGATTCTTTAACCGCGCGTTCTCCGATTGCCGGGGTGTTAGCGGAGTGCGGCGTAACCGTCGGTGAAACGGTAGAAAGCGGCGGCGTTATAGGAGTGATAAGAACGCGGGGCGGGGAAGAGGAGAGGATTTACTCTTCGCAAAGCGGTGCGGTAACGACAGTATGCGCCGCGCCCGGAGACGCTGTCGACAAATATGACGCGGTTGCGAAGCTTTCTCCCGATACGGAAGACGGAAAGGTTATAATAGCCTTTTTGCCTATTGGATCCGGGAAAAAAATACAGACCGGAATGCGCGCGGCAGTCACGCCTGTTTTGCCTGACGCGAAAAAATACGGACGCATAGAGGCGGAGGTTGTCGGGGTAGACGATTATGTAACGTCACAGGCCGACATCGAGGCGCTTATCGGGGATAACAGCGGTTTGGCAGGGTATATTCCAGTCCCGGCTGTGTCTGTCGTACTTGCTTTAGACGCGGATATGAGCGACGGAACATTAACGGACGTAAGAGTGATAACGGGCGAATCCGCGCCGATATCCAAATTATTGCCTGTTTTTGATACGGAGGCGGAGTAGATGAAAAGTAATTTTGTTAAAACGCCCGCGGTATATCAGATGGAGGCGGCGGAATGCGGCGCGGCGTCTCTGGCGATTATATTTTCGTATTACGGAAAAAGCATGGCGTTAGAGCGGATGAGGGTGGAGACCGGAGTATCAAGAGACGGGTGCAGCGCCGGTAATATCATGCGCGCGGCCAAGAAACACGGACTCGAATGCCACGGCTACCGAAAGGAATTAAAGGGATTGCTTGAGCTTAAGCCGCCGTGTATCATACATTGGAATTTCAATCATTTTGTGGTTTATGAGGGCATAAAGCGCGGGTATGTATATTTAAACGATCCCGCCGTGGGACGGCGGAGGATTACGATCGAGGAATTGGACAAAGGCTTTACCGGCGTTGTGCTGACATTTGCGCCTACGGACAAATTTATAAAGGAAAAAACGGAAAATTCATTTTACCGCCAAATACGCGGCAGATTGAGCGGGCAATTTCCCACGGTTTCAAAGCTTATATGCTTTGGGCTTTTGCTTGTCATACCGGGAATAATGATACCGATTCTGCTGCGGATTTTCTTAGACGATATATTTGCGGGCGCGAATATCGGATGGTTTCCGTGCTTCGCCGTGGTTATGCTGTCGGTCATTATTTTAAACGGCGTACTCGCGTTTTACGGAAACGTCATTTTGCAGCGGCTGCGGAATAAGATGATCCTTGTCTCGGCGCATAAATTTTTATTCCATTTATTTCGGCTTCCCATCGAGTTTTTCGACCAAAGATATGCGGGTGATCTTTCGAATAGGGTTGACGGCAATAACAATATAGGCGATTTTCTCGCGGGCGAGCTCGCATCGGGCGCGCTCGGCATTATAACGGCCGTATTTTATCTTATTCTAATGACGGCGTATAATCCGGCGCTGGCCGCGATATGCGTTATAAACGCGGCGGTCGGTGCAGTGGCCGTCCGTATCGGCACCGGGGCGATCTCGGATATCACCATAAAATTACAGCAGGACCGCGGCAAAACGGCGGGCGTTGTTTACGCGGGAATTAATATTATCGACACGCTGAAGGCGTCGGGGTTTGAAAATGAATATGCCGGCCGCATTCTCGGAAGCTATGCCGAAAATATAGCGATCGAGCAGAAATTAAATCGTCTGCAGGTTCTTATGAATATAATTCCGGCGGTAACCGAATCCGTATCCGCCGTTCTTGTGCTCATGGCGGGCGGATTGTTTGTAATGCGCGGAGATATGACGGCGGGCATGCTTGCCGCGTTCGGCTTATTATTCGTTTCATTTGTGGGGCCGATAAATTCCATGGTAGGATTTGTTAATAAAATCCAGATGCTAAAAGCCGACATGAGCAGAGCCGAGGACATAATGAATTATCCTACGGATAAAAAGTTTGACGACAGCGGAAAAATCCCCATGCAAACGAAGCTGTCCGGTGATGTGGAGCTGCGAGACGTATCGTTCGGCTACAGCGGCCTTGCCGCACCGCTGATAGACGATTTCAGCTTTAAAGTGAACAGCGGCGGCTCAATAGCCATTGTCGGAGCGTCAGGATGCGGCAAATCCACGGTCGCGAAGCTTATCGGCGGCCTGTATCAGCCATGGGATGGGGAAATACTTATGGACGGAGTTCCGTTAAATAAGCTGCCAAAAAGTGTGATCTGCGCGAGCGTTTCCACGGTAAGTCAGGATATCACTTTGTTTTCGGGCACGATCCGGGATAATCTTACGATGTGGAACACCGGCATACTCGAAGCCGACATGATTCGCGCCGCCAAGGACGCTTGTATCCACGATATAATCACCGCGCGGCCGGGAGCGTACGATTCCGTTCTCGCCGAGGGCGCGTCAAATTTTTCGAGCGGACAAAGGCAGCGCCTTGAGATCGCGCGTGCACTGACGACAAATCCGTCGATATTGATTATGGATGAAGCCACGAGCGCGCTCGATCCGATAGTCGAGAAGAAGATCCTCGATAATATAAAGCGGCGCGGCTGTACATGCGTTGTCATTGCGCACAGATTGAGCGCGATACGCGGCTGCGACAGGATAATTGTTATGCGTCACGGTAAAATAGTACAGCGCGGTACGCATGATGAGCTGGCCGGGAGCGAGGGCGAGTATAGGGCGCTGATAAAAAATATATAGGAGACAGTATATGGACAGAAAATATTTGCACGGCGGAACGATGTATATAAGCGAAAATCCCTCGGACACATATACGGTCGAGGACGGAGCGGTCCTTGTTTATATCGTGCCGGTTACCGACGGCGGGAACGGGAGAAGGGTGTTTCTGTACGAAGCGGCGCGGGGTGAAACGCTGCCGTCCTTTAAATATACCGATTATGACGGACAACAGTGGGCATTCGGGCTTGCCGCCTTGGATACGGCGGTTATTCGGATAAACCCGAACAGTGCATCGGACGGGTTAAAGGACGAATTTGCCGCTCGGGTTAATCTGCGCGGCTATGAAAACGAAGGCTATGAGGATGGTCTTGCGGAATACTATAAATTAAACATTGTCACAGAGGACGGCTTTATACATAAAACAAGCCGCGAACGGAAGCAGGCGTATGAAGACAGCCTGAATATAATTTATAATTTGTTCAATAAACGCCGGAGCGAGGCGCGCTCCGGGAGCGATCCGTTGTACGGCGCGGTGGAATATGCGTGCGAAAAAGCACATATACGTATTGCCCCGATTGAGAAGGTAACCGCGTGCTGCGGGAAAAAGCCCACGGTTGCGGATATCGCGGGATTATCGCGTTTCGCGTGCAGAAGGGTCACGCTGCAAAAGGATTGGTACAAAACGGATTCCGGACCGCTTATCGTATTTGACGAAAAAACCGGAGAGCCGTATTCCTGTGTGCCGAGAAACGCGTCGCGGTATTATATTTACGATCCCGTTACGGGCAAAAGGACGGTGCTGACAAGGGAAAGGGCGATGAAAATATCGTCCGAGGCATATATGATATACCGCCCGTTTGCCGAAAAAAGGATGGGTCTAAAGGACATCGCGGCATTCGCGGCGCGCGGTATACGCGCGCGGGACTTTTTCCGGATGATCATACTGACGCTTGTCTGCTCTGTTATCGGGCTGCTGATACCCATACTTAATCAAAGACTGTACGACGTTTATATACCGCTGGGAACGTCAGTCCCGCTGATTGGCGCATGCTGCGCGGTATCGGCATGTCTGATAGGGAACGCCGCGTTTTTGATAGTCAAAAGCCTGTCGGAATTTAGAATGCGCGGTCATATACAATATGACGCGCAAAGCGCCGCGTACAGCCGGCTATTCAATTTGCCGGACAGCTTTTTCGGGAAATATGACAGCGCGGACATCGCGCGGCGCGTAATGGGAGTAAGCGGATTTATGAACAGCGCGTTAAGCGCTCTCTTCACAGCCGTGATGTCGGGGATATTATCGGCAGTGTATCTGTCCGCGATGCTTTGGTATTCGGCTGAGCTGACGGCGGCCGCGGTTATAATGACGGCGATATATGCCGTTATATTTATATCATTGTCTCTGCGTGTTATAAAATATTCAAAGGAGAGCATGGAGCTGAATGCAAAAACCCAATCGACAGTGTACCAATTTATAAACGGCATATCAAAAATACGCGCCGCGGGTATCGAGGACAGAACGCTGTATGAATATCTTAAATCATACACGCGTGAATGCGGGCTTAATATGCGGAGCGGGAAAATAAGCATACTGGCAAAAACCGTATCGGACGCTGCGGCCGGACTGATTTTGCTGACGCTGTATTATTGTGCTGTTCATAACGGGTCAAGCATTTCCATGGGTTCATTTATCGCGTTTTTATCGGCCTTCGGCGCGTTTTTCGGCTCGGTTCGGCAGATTATCGGTATCGTGCCGGGAATATGCCGGCAAAAGCCGATTTACGATAGAATCAAACCCATATTCGAGAATGTTCCGGAGCGGGACGGTACCTCGGAGCCGCCGGGGGATTTGAGCGGTGATATTGAAGTGAGCAATGTAACCTTCGGTTATGACGAGGGCAGCCCCGTTGTGAATAATCTGTCCTTACATATAAAGGAAGGCGAATACGTGGGGATCGTCGGCCCGTCGGGGTGCGGGAAATCGACGCTTTTAAAGCTCCTTCTGGGCTTCGAGACGCCGTGGAAGGGTAAAATATATTACGACCGCAAGGATATAGAACGGCTTGATAAATGTGAGCTGCGAAAAAGAATAGGCGTGGTTTTGCAGGACGGCCGCCTTATATCGGGCAGTATATATGACAACATCGCCGTAGCGGCGCCGGATATGGAGCATGTAAAGGCGGCGGTGTCCGCCGCGGGGCTCGGTGACGATATCGCCATGATGCCCATGGGACTGCACACCGTTGTCAGCGAATCAGGCTCGGCAATATCCGGCGGACAGCGGCAGCGAATCCTGATTGCACGAGCCATTGCCGGGAAGCCGGGAATATTATTTTTCGACGAGGCGACAAGCTCGTTGGATAACGCGGCGCAGGCGACGGTTCGCGAAAGCCTTGATAAGCTTAAAGCCACGAGGGTCGTTATGGCGCATCGGTTAAGCGCCGTCATAAACTGCGACCGCGTGATAGTTCTTGATAAAGGAGCGATCATGGAGGAGGGCAGCTATGACGAGCTGATGGAGCGGCGCGGATTGTTTTATGAACTCGCGGTCAGACAGCTCGCGTAAAATAAACAGAATTTTTTTGTAACACTTTGGTCGGATGTGTGTATAAATCAATGAAAATACAATATGGAGATAATTAATATGATCAATATAAACGACTATCCAAACATTGCTTCGGCGCTAAGACGTATAGCGCAGATGCAGGAACTGAGCGCAAAAGGCGGCTCAGACGCGCTCGACGATGTGATTGAGGCGTGCTGCCCGCTCAGCCGTGAGCTTACGGAGGAGGAACTCGAGCTCGCGTCGGCGGCGGTCAAGGAGATCGATTTGCCGGAGTATTTAAAAAAAGACGATCGGATTATGTAACATTTGTCACATAACGGTGTATATGATTGAGGGAAACGGATATGGACGATAAGAAAAAAAGGTTAACGGAGCTGGATAACGACGAGGAATTTTTATCACAGCTTGAAAAGGCTCGGAGCCGGGACGATATTATCGCGGTTTTTAAGGATTTTGGCGTAAACCTGAATAGGGATGAATTGGACATGTATATGTACGCGGCGTTAAACGAAGGAGAAATAGACGAGGACGATTTAAAAGATATCTCCGGCGGACATCCGGGCCTTTACGCTCCGCGAATATCGGCGCGCGTGTACGGAACGGTTTTACACGAGGCGCGGATCTGCGATGACGGCTGCCGTCAGATTTAAAATCATACATGGATATCCGCTCGTTCGGATGAAATCGCAAGGTACATAATATGAAAAGAAATAACGAGAATTATGAAAAAATCATTGCCGAGAAGGACAGGGAAATACGATCGCTTAAACGGCGGCTTGAATCATATGAGCAATATATAGCGGAGAACAGGGCCATGCGGTCGGAGCAGATCGTGGCTGAGCAAATTCAGCGGAGCATGCTCCCCTCGGCATACCCGGCATTCCCGGAGCATCCGGGGATAGACCTGTATGCCGACATGGACGCGGCGAACGAGACAGGCGGCGACTTTTATGATTTTTTTCCTATAGACGGCTCGCATATATATTTTGGAGTATCGGATATAGAAGGGAAGGGCATACCCGCGGCCATGTACATGGCTGTAACAAAATCCATGATCAAGCTACGCCTGCAGTCGGGCGAGGATATAGAAAGCGTATATAACGAGGTAAATAAGCAGCTGTGCGCGTCATCGATGCAAAAGCGGTTTGTAACGTCATGGAGCGCCGTTCTCGACGTCGAAACCGGCTCTATGCGCTGCGTTAACGCGGGACATAATTACCCCGTTGTACTGAGAAGCGACGGAGGTACGGAGCTTATAAAGCAGCGTTCGGGCTTGCCGCTCGCGTCATACTTTTCCGAAAAAAGACGAATAACATATACAAGCTTTGACTATAAGCTAAACGACGGGGATATATTAATTTTATATACCGACGGTGTAACGGAGGCGCATAACAGCGCCGACGAAAGCTTTGGGGACGCTCGGCTTACCGCCGCGGTTCAAACGTATATGGCGGATAAGCACAGTATGCGTGAGCTTACCGCGTATATTCGCAGACGCGTTATAGCGTTTATGGATCACGCCGGACAGGATGATGATATCACACTGCTTGCGGTGAGGTATTCATTATAAATTCAATTAAAACACATTTTAGGAGGAAAGAACAATGAAAAAAAGATTAATTGCGGCTCTGGCGGCCGCTTCGATGATGGCGGCGGCGGTGCCGTGCGCGTGTGCGTCATACTCCGAGGACGTAACGGTTTACGTCAACGGCGAAATGGTTGACAGCGGACAGTATAAGCCTCTTATCGTAAACGACCGAACCATGGTAAGGCTCGTACCGATTTTTGAGGCGCTCGGATATACTTATGGCGATTTGGATAAGTATAATTCCGTATCCTTTACAAAGAAGGGTACAAATACCGTATACAGATTTATCGCCGAACAAAATTACGCTGTTGTAGGAACGGGATATGACGAGGAAGAGGTCATGAGCGGCCGTGATACAAGCCGGAATAGTTATTTCGACGTGCCCGCGACCCTGCAGTATTACGACGTGTTCTATGTACCCGTAAGAGCGTTTTGTGAAATAGCGGGCGTGGATATCGCGTGGGACGAAGATACAAGATCCGTTTATATTGTAGACGCGGACTCTCTCATCGGCACATATACCGCTTCTGCAAACGATGAGCCGATGGCGGGATTGGAAATAACCAAAGCCGGGGACGGTTCTTTGACCTTCGCATACAGCAGAAGACACACCGGCGGATTCGGATACAGCGCGAACCCCGCGTATTTCCAGCCTGACGGCGCTTATGTCGCCGACGGAGAGTACAGCGGTACCCGCAGGGACACGGGTGAATACGAAAGCTCACCGGTAACATATGTCTTATTCCCTAAGGCAAACGGCCATATTCGCTTTGAGATATATGATAAAGATACAGGCGAAGCGCACGATATCGCTTGGGATTTTATAAAAACGTCGTCGTCGGTTGAGGGCGCGTCGGGCGCGTCGGGTGCGTCGGGTACGTCTGACGCCGCGATTAGCGCCGGGAATTACCGCGCGTATGATTCCGCGGGCGAGGGAATCGCCAATCTGGATGTCACATCCACCGGCGCGGACAGAATTATGATTACATATGATTATCGCGGATGGAAGGATTATAACATCGGCAACGCCACGGCGGTGCTCGACAACGGAGTATACGTTGCGGCGGGCGAGAACAGAAAATACGTTCTGACCCCGCTGGACGCGGACAGCTTTTCGCTCACGATCATCGAGGGTGCAGATACGGTAGTAGATAACCTCGTTTTTAAAAAGCTGTAATTCCCGGCATATAAATCGATTCTAACCATGTAATACAGCCAATGGATTAACCACCCTATAAAGAAAGAGCCTCATAGGAGACCGCATTTTCCTTGAGGCTCTTTTTATTATCGAATTGCCGTGTTAAGCGCGATTTCGATCATTTGCGTAAACGATTTTTCCCGTTCCCGCGCCGTCGTTTCCGTACCCTTTTCCGGGCAGTCGGAGATAGTGCAGATTGCCAAGGCCCTCTTCCCGGCGCGTGCCGCGTTCATATACAGCGCCGCCGCCTCCATCTCTATCGCCAATACGCCCATCTTTTTCCAGTTACCAAACGCATCCGAGTCATCGCTGTAAAACGTATCGGACGATATGAGATTCCCGACCTTAATGTCAACGCCGAGCTTTTTCCCCTCGTCAACGCATTTTGTCAGAAGCCCGAAATCCGCGATCGGCGCGAACGCGCCCGGCAGTCCGTATTGCCTTGCGTATGCGGAATTTGTGCACGCGCCCATCCCGGCGACAATATCGTATAGATCCAGCTCCGGCGCTACAGCGCCCGCCGAGCCGATACGTATAATATTCTCCACTCCGAAAAAATTAAACAGCTCATACGAATAGATCCCCATAGACGGCATGCCCATGCCGCTTGCCATAACCGATACGCGCTTGCCCTTATATATCCCCGTATATCCGAGGACTCCTCTTACATTATTCACCTGCTCCGCGCCCGAGAGAAAATTCTCCGCCGTAAATTTCGCCCGTAACGGGTCGCCGGGCATAAGCACGGTTTTCGCGAAATCTCCCGGGTTCGCGTTAATATGCGGTGTCGCCATTTTACTCACCTCCGTAATGATATTGTACACCGAATTTTCGTTATAATCAATATCGGTTGAATATTTTTAAAATACATGATATAATAATGTTACATAATAACATTTGAGGTGATTATATGGGCAAGGTAGAAGAAGCGAAAGCGAAGCACCGCGCGTTGTGCGTGGAGCTGGGCGTCGATTCCGTAAGCGACGTGAACGGGATAATATCCGACGGCGGAATAGACCGCCTTATTGACATTTGCGAAAGACGCCATGAACGCGGTTTTCAAAGGATCGCGGCTCAAATCCGCGATAAGGGCAGCCGTGCGGTATTTATCGCCGGACCGTCCGCGTCGGGCAAGACGACGGCCGCGCATCGGCTCACAGCCGAGCTCAGCGCGCTCGGCATAAGCTCCGTATCCGTATCTCTCGATGATTACTACAGAGAGATCAAGGATATGCCGTTAAATTCCGAGGGCGAGCCGGATTATGAAGCGCTGGGATCTATTGACTACCGTCTTTTCAACGAACATCTCGCCGAGCTCGTCCGGGGCCGCGAAGCCGTGATGCCGCATTTTGACTTCAAGCGCCGCGTTATTGTTCCCGACGCGCGAAGACTGCGGCTGCGCGATAACGAGCTTGTGATCGTGGAGGGCATACACGGCCTTAACCCAAAGCTTGCGGACAACATCGGAGAAAGCGTTAAATTCCGCCTTTACTGTACCGCGCTTTGCGGACTCGACGGCGCGGACGGCGTAAAGATCCCGTCCGAGAAGCTGCGTATGGCGCGCCGCCTCGTCAGGGATTATTACTTCCGCAGCTCCGATTACCGCGTTACCTTTGACCTGTGGGCGAATCAGGAAATTTCCGCCGTACGCAATATATATCCGTATTCGGAAACAGCCGACGTTATTTTCAACTCCTCGCTTATATACGAGCTTAATGTCTACCGTCCGCATATTTTGAAGGTGCTCTCCGATGTGCCCGATGATTATGAATTTGCCGGCGAAGCGCGGTATCTGAAGGATCTCGCGCTTTCTCTCACGCCGCTCGATGAGGCGGCCGTTCCCGAAACCTCGCTCGCGCGTGAATTTATAGGCGGGAGCGCAATTCACTATTAGAGAGTGCCCTCATAAAGCCAAAATCACGTCTTTTTGACAAAATCAAGGAGGATATAATATGAGAATACGTCTTAATGAAAATGAGGAAATCGTCCGCACGGTCAAGGCCGGACTTGCGGAGCGCGGCGGTTACTGCCCATGCGTTATAGAGAAAAGCGAGGACACCAAATGCATGTGCCGCGAATTTCGCGAGCAGATAGCCGATCCCGATTTCGAGGGTTATTGCCATTGCCTGCTCTATTACAAGGAAAAATAGTTACAATGGAAAAACGGCCTCAATTTACATAAAATCCCGAAGGGGATTTTATGTAAATTTTTTGTAGCGATTACGAAAAAATCCCGTAAAAATTTTACATAGATTTTACATAAAATTGAAATTTAGTCTTTCAAATTTAACATTTATATGTTATTATATAAGCGTGGGAGCTGAGAAGTAAGGACAATGATATTTTTCCCGCGTCAGGAGAAAGGACTGAATAAGATGGATTTTTTCTCGATACTTACGCTGTTCGGCGGTTTGGCGATATTCCTGTTCGGCATGAACGTCATGGAGGACGGACTGGAGAAATGCGCCGGCGGACGGCTTAAATCAATACTTGAAAACCTCACGTCAAGTCCGATAAAGGGCGTGCTTTTGGGCGCGGCCGTAACGGCGGTAATACAGAGCTCTTCCGCGACGACGGTCATGGTAGTGGGTTTCGTAAATTCCGGCATAATGCGGCTGTCGCAGGCGGTCGGGGTGATCATGGGCGCAAATATCGGAACTGCCGCCACATCATGGCTTTTAAGCTCGACGGGCATCGAAAGCACAAACTTTTTCATACAGCTTTTAAAGCCGTCGTCCTTCGCGCCGATTTTCGCGTGTATCGGCATAGTAATGACGATGTTCATGAAAAAGGAGCGCACCAATTACATAGGCACGATTTTTATCGGCTTCGGAGTATTGATGATGGGCATGGAGTTAATGTCGTCCGCGGTCGCGCCGCTCACAACAAACGACAGATTCAGGAGCTTCCTTGTACTGTTCTCGAATCCGATACTCGGCGTTTTGACCGGCGCGCTTGTAACGGCGGTGATACAGAGCTCGTCGGCATCGGTCGGCATACTGCAGGCCTTGTCAGTCACCGGCGGAATAACATATTCCAACGCTATCCCCATAATCATGGGTCAGAATATCGGAACGTGTATAACCGCGCTTTTAGCGTCAATAGGCGCGAATAAGGACGCACAGCGCGCGGCCGTCATACACCTTTCCTTCAACCTTATCGGAACGTTTGTGTTCTTGATTTTGTATTACGCGCTGGACGCGATGATAGGCTTTACATTTGTAAATCAATCCATAAACGCGCTCGGAATAGCTATAGTCCACACCAGCTTTAAGCTCGGAACGACGGCAATTATGCTTCCGTTTGCAAAGCAGCTCGAACAGCTTTCGCGGTTCATTATCCGCGACGGCGAGGAGGAAAAACGCTATAAGCTTCTCGACGAGCGCTTTCTTGCCACGCCTGCCGTAGCGGCGCATCAGGCAAAGAGCATAACCGATAATATGGCGATGTACTGTGTCGACAGCCTCGACGTTGTAATGTCGATGTTTGACGACGGCTTCACCGAAAAGTCGTATAATATCGTCACGGAGAATGAGGCGGAGGTTGACCGCTATGAGGACAAGCTCGGCACATACCTTGTAAAGCTGAGCCGCCAGAACCTCACGTCCGGCGACAGCCATATGATTTCCAATATACTCCACGCGATAGGCGACTTTGAACGCATATCCGACCACGAGCTTAATATTGCCAACGCGATAAAGGAAATACATGATAAAAATCTGAGCTTCAGCCCCGCCGCGATGCGGGAATCACGCGTAATGGCCGACGCGATTTCGGAAATTATCGGACTCTCGGTAAACGCGTTTGTAAATAATGATATTGAGACGGCTAAAGACGTAGAGCCGCTCGAACAGCTTATCGATAAGCTGACACGCAAGATGAAACGCCATCATATAAAGCGCCTTAAATCCGGCGAATGCAGTATCGAGACCGGCTTCTCCTTCGCGGATATTTTAACAAGCTGTGAAAGAATAGCCGACCATTGCTCGAACGTTGCCGTCTGTATAATACAGGTCAGCGACGATTCCTTCGATACTCATGAGTATCTGAACTCCGTCAAGTACGAGGGCGAAAACGACTTTAACCGTAAATACGACGCATATAAGGCAAAATACAGCATATAGATAAGTATGCGCGAATACCGAAATATTAAAATATCAAAATATGAAAATGCGGGAATACGCATATATGAGAAGGCGAGAAGACGAGAAGACGAGAAGACGAGAAGACGAGACGACGAGACGACGAGAATGTGAAAATACGAAGATACGAAGATATAAAGATATGAAAATATACAAACGGAACCCGAGCGGTTCCGTTTTCTTCTTCAAATTTATGTTTATCTCACTTTTGCCCGCATCGCGCCGCCTTAAACCAATATGGTATACGGCGAGCGTTAGCCTCCCTTGCCAAAGGGCGCAAGCGGGGCGTTCCCGTTAGCGAAAATCGCATACGGCGTGCGCTAGCCTCCCTTACCAAAAGGCGCAAGCGGAGCGTTCCCGTTAGCGAAAATCGCATATGGCGTGCGTTAGCCTCCCTTACCAAAAGGCACAAGCGGAGCGTTCCAGTTAGCGAAAATCGCATATGGCGTGCGTTAGCCTCCCTTGTCAAAGGGAGGGGGACCATGCGCAGCATGGTGGAGGGATTCATTTTTACAGAATATCGTATATTTGAACGATTTATCATAATTACAGAATCCCTTCGCCAACACCCGCCATTTACATTAGCGCGTCAAACTAAAATTCTCCTTGCGCATGACATAAAACTATGCTACAATATCAATGAGGTGAAAGACATGAAACAACTCATCTGTGTCGAGGATGACGCCGACATCCGCGAGCTTATCGCGTACACATTATCCAATTACGGCTTTGCCGTAACCGGCTGTGAAAGCGCGTCGGAGTTTTATAAGGCGTCGAGCGCGTCTGTTCCCGACCTTATATTGCTTGACATAATGCTGCCCGACACGGACGGAATGACGATCCTTCGCGGCATCCGCTCCGACGCGCGCTTAAAGCGCGTACCCGTGATACTTCTCACGGCAAAGACCTCGCAGGTGGATAAAATACGCGGTCTTGACGGCGGCGCGGATGATTACATAACAAAGCCGTTTGACATTATGGAGCTTATTTCCCGCGTCAAGGCGCTGCTGCGCCGCGCCGCGCCGCAGTCGGGCGAGACGATGGAATTTCACGGACTAACCGTCGATCCCGAAAGCCGGGAGGTAAGCCTGGGAAACGATACGATACCGCTGACATACAAGGAATTTGAACTGCTTTACATACTCGTACAAAACAGCGGCCGCGCCGTAACGCGCGCTTCGCTGATGGACCATGTATGGGGCATAGGCTTCGAGGGTGAGTCACGTACGCTTGACGTGCATATCAGGACGCTGCGCCAAAAGCTCGGCGAACACGGCAAATACATTGAAACAGTGCGCGGTGTCGGATACAAGGCGGTGTAAAAATGTATAAAAAAATTAACCGCAACCTGCGGTTTATCGCGATATTCACACTTATTATAACAACGGCGTTTGTTTTCGTCACCTGTTATACCATCTTTAACACACGTCTGCGTGACGAGATAAAAAGCTCGGCGCTGCTTTTGGCGGACGTTTTAAACTCGGGCGCGTCCTTGGATGATTTAAGCGATTCCCTGCCCGATAAAAGAGCCGTGCTTATCTCACGGGACGGCAACGTTATTTTTGACAGCGGCGAGGCAAACCTGCCCGGCGTCGATGGCTCGCCCGAGGTAAAGGAAGCGCGGGAAACGGGATTTGGCGATAAGCCGCGTTTTTTGCCGCCGCGCGGTGAATCGGTGTATTCGTGCGCCGTACGCCTCGACGATGGCTCGGTGCTGCTTGTCGCGGCCGTAACAAACAGCCTGTGGCTGCTGTTTTTCACAATAGGCGTACCGGTCGGATTGCTGGCGGTTCTGATTTATTTGCTTTCGCTCTCAATCTCCGCGCGGATAACCGAAAACATAATTCACCCTATTGAAAAATCATATTCGTTCAGCCGTGAAAATTACGATGACGTATACGCGGAAATACAGCCGTTTTTGAAGCGCATCGCGCAGCAGAACAAGGAAATCCGCAGTAATATCGCGGAATTAAAACGCGCGGAAAAGATCCGCCGCGAATTTTCCGCCAATGTATCTCATGAGCTAAAGACGCCTCTCACGTCAATCAAGGGCTATTCGCAGCTCATCACCAGCGGGCTCGCGAAGCCGGACGACATACCCGAATTTGCCCATAAAATCGAAAAGGAGGCCGGACGGCTTATCATATTGATTGACGATATAATAAAGCTGTCCGACCTTGATGAGAGCGATACCGTTCTTGAAAAGACAAATATAAACCTTAAGGATATGGCCCGTGACTGCGCCGACCGTCTCGGCGGTTTGGCCGCCGAACGCGGCATAACAATAACGGTCGGAGGTTCGGGCGCGGTCGTATATTCAAACGAGCATCGTATTGACGAGCTCATATATAACCTGATAGATAACGCCGTCAAATATAACCGTGACGGCGGCTCGGTCACCGTCACCGTCGGAACAGACAGTGACGGCGCGAGCTTTATAACCGTCGCCGATACCGGTATCGGCATCCCGGAAAAATACCTCGACCGTATTTTTGAACGCTTCTTCCGCGTTGATAAAAGCCGTTCAAAGCGCATTAACGGCACAGGCTTGGGCCTTTCCATTGTCAAGCATATCGCCATCATATCCAATGCCGAAATATCTGTCGAGAGCAAGATAGGCGAGGGTACGGCCTTCACCGTAACCTTCCGTTGATCTACCAAGCCTCTCCCGGCGCCGTTGTTTTGATTTCCTTTAGCGCCGCTTCGATCGCGGCGCTTATTTCGCTTGCGTCAAACGCCAGAGAATACCGTTTCATAAGCTTCTCAACATAATTTGCCGCATATTCCTTCTTCCCCTGATTGTCCGCCGCGCTGTAAAGCTGCTGCGCCGACAGCACGGCGGTTCGCGCGAGCGCGGATAATACCGCTTGCTGATTCGCCGTCGTCTTTGCCTTTATCATCGGCACGATCACCGACGTAATGATCGCGCTCATTAACCCGATAACCGCGGTTACGATCTCCGTAATGTCAATATTCATATTACATTCTCCTTTTCCGTATCAGCGGATTGCCAAAAAACCGTAGTTTTTTAATGCGTCCTGCACCAATGCAATCCTTTTCTTAAAAGCCAGTACACATTCGTGTCATTTCGCATATATTTCTCCCAGAGCATCATATCGCTTATAACGCCCCGGTAATTTAGATCCCACGCGATATCGTTAATTTCCCCGTACTCGCTTTCGGCCGTTTCACCCTTTTCCTTCGCGTACGCGTAATCGCGCAGCTTGCGGCAAAACCAATAGATGTTTGAATCCTTCCCGCAGTACCGTATCCATAAATCGGTATTGGATAAAATCCCGAGCGACTTGAGCTCATTCACGATCACAGCTGTATCCGCCGAGTTCCCGGAGGCGGACGCGGGAATTGCCGCCGTGTCATTGGTGATGGCCGCGTAAATTGCCTCCGCGACCCTTCTGTATCCTATGCTCCTGTATTTTTCCGCGTCGTCCGTATCGACGAAGCAGACCTCTATAAGCATCGCTCTCGCGCTTGTGCGGCGGACAACGTACAGCGAGCTTCCGTCCTTGACGCCGCGGTTCCTGAATCCGAGCGCCGCAAGGCCCTTGCATACGTTGACCGCTTCGTCAAAGGCCTTGCCGCCGTAGGTATATACCTCCGTACCCTTTCCGCCGCCGGCGTTAAAATGAATGGATACGAACAAATCCAGCGGCTGCCTTTCCGCCATTGCCACGATCGTCGCGAGATTCTCGCTTGTCGATGAAGCGTAATCGTTTGTGCAGTCGTATACCGCGTGCCCCTTCGCTTCAAATATTTTTATAAGCTCCTTGCCGACGCTGCGCGTTTCAACGCTTTCGTCAATGCGACCCACCGCGCCGCAGCCAGGCTGACCGCTCACGGTATGGCCGCAGTTAATACCTATCCTCATTTTTTACCTCCTTCGTTCCTTTCGAGCGCTTCAATTTTACTTTCCGCAACAGCCATGCGCTCCATAAGGCTGTTGTGCTTATCAACGCGCGCGGAGAGGACATTTATGTCCTCCCGCACGTTTCTCAGCTGTTCCTCCATTATCGCCTGCGCCTTGCTGCTCGCTGCTATCGAACCTATAAGCGTACCCGCGAAGGCGATAACAGCTATGATTATATCTGTCAAATATGCCATTTTCAGCCTTCTCCTTCCTCAGCCTTCTTTGCTTCATTCGCACGCGCCGCGTAAGCGGACGCCCCTGACGAGATTGCCCTTTGGGAAATTTTCCCGGAGGTTGTCGAGCACTTGGCGTATCGGCTTGCCAGCTCGGAGATCTGCGATATATAGAAATATAGATCCCGCTTCACACGCCCTATCGTAATTTCAGCGGGGCGGTGTTCGTACGGATAATAGCTTAAAGATATTACCCTTTCATAAATCTGCGTTCCGTGACCGTCTACCACCGTCACCCTGTCGCCGGGCGAAAGCGTGGACACCCTTCCGCCGGACGCGTATTTTGACAGATCTACCGCACTGCCGCTTATTGATATCGACGGCACGTCTATTCTGTCGGGATTCTGCGCGTCAAACTCCCATTGCGCATTGTAATACAAATTGTACACGTCCGTGTAATCACTGTAATCCTTGTACCCGGCCTTGACTCCGTACAGTGATATATTTGGGCTGTCAATATAATTCTGCCCGTAAACACTGCCTATCGTCATATCGTCGCAGCCGTACGGATAGAGCCGTGTGATCATGGTCGAAATATCCGTTTCCACTTTTATATCCTCCATGTTTGACGAAAGCTCCAGCCGTATGCCTGTATCATGCCCCGTGCGCTCCACGATCGCGAACGCGCGGTTGTTATAAAACAGCTCGCCGACCCCCGCGTTCTTTATGACCGTTTTAAGGAAATCAAGCAAATTCGTTTTATCCACGCCGAAAAAATCGATCTTAAACTCTCCGCTGTCGGTCGGACCGCGCATAAAATCGCCCTCACCTATCCACTTCAGCTTGTAAAGTTTCAATGTCGATGACGAAAGCGCCGTAAAATTCGGTATAGAATCGGCGACGGAGTCTACAAGACTGTGCGGTGTAACGCCTATGCTGTCCGCGACGGAGGGCAAATGAACAGCGGCCGCATCCATAAAGAATACGTGTATACATTCCGCCGAAACAATGTCATTGCCGCGGCTCACGCGCACGATCCGATAATACTGATCTTCGCATAACACCATCCTGTTTACCTGTATCATTCCGGCCTTTTCCGAGACCGCGGGATAATCAAACGTGAGTTCGTCCGACACATTAAGCTCTTTTGTGACCCTTACGTTTACCGCCTCATTCAAAAATGCCGTGACGTCCTCGGGAGCAAGGGGATTTTCTATAATGTCATATCCGCAAAGCAGCAGCATACTACCACCTCCGGCCTATTCTTTCGATGTCCGCGTCCCAAATGAACTCGGGTACAAAGTCGAACTCGATCTCTATTCCGCCGTCGCCCTCGTGCACTATGCGTTTTACCGAAAGACTGTTTCTCCCGGGTTGAAGCTCTGTAAACTCACCGGTTATCCATACTTGGTCGGTATATAAACGCCCGAGTATATTGCTCCCATGCGCGTCTGTTACGGTATGCTTGTCGCAGTCCACAATGGCGGTTTTGACTATCTCGCCTCCCGAGACGACCATTTCCGAACTGTCCACGTCTATTTTCACGATCCCTGTCCGAGCCGAGGAGTCAGTTCCCGTCGCTCTCATTCTGATGATTGGCCTTATATGGCGGTCGCCGCAGTTGTTTATGGGAAACAGTACGCTGTCCGTTTCATCCTCTCTCATCGTGATAACATATTTTCCCGGGCCCAGCGGCAGCTCGTCGCGCAGATAAATTCCTCTTTGACCTATTTTCGGCCCGTCGAGTACGTTCCACGCCAGCCGCCCGAACGGCGCCGTCTCAAACGATACCGATATCACCGCCTTTGTCCCTGAACGCTCCGGCGCGTAATCCACCGA
Source organism: uncultured Clostridia bacterium (assembly GCA_947628155.1). Lineage (GTDB taxonomy): Bacteria > Bacillota > Clostridia > UBA1381 > UBA1381 > 12844. The sequence continues at coordinate 19,572 of CANQYQ010000002.1, read as the reverse complement.
CCCGTACGCCGCCGCGTCCCATTCTATTAACGGTGTATCGTCAAAAATCAGCTTGCCCGTACCCGTAAGCCATGAGCTTACCTTCTCCAGCCGCTTGTTAAGGATCATCATATTCCCGGCCGTAAGCATCATAGTCATTGTAAAAATTCTCGGCTCGTAAAACTCTCGTCTGTAAGGATTGTCTGCGGCTGTGCTTATCGCGCCGTCGGCAAACGGTACGATAAACTTCGTATCCCTTGTTTCCGGCTTGATTGGCCGCGACGCCGTCCTTACCGTAAGACCGGGAATTGATCCTGTATGTGTTCCTTTAAAGGAAAATCCGTATTTCATTCCGTCTTACCTCCGTTAATATTTGTAAATAAAGCTTCGCCCTATAGACGCGGCAAGCGCGTCCAAGGCGGCTTTTGCGCCGCTGCCGACATTATAATATGTTTTCGAGCTGTTATCCGTGTACGAATTGGCTCTTGCCGACGATTCGACCGCGTTTATAAGCTTTGCGAACATATCCGATAAAAAGCCTCTCATGTTCTGTACATCCGCGACTATGCCTCCGACGAGCTGATTTGTGCTCATGCCGTATGAATTGAGTGACGTAAGCAGCCCGCGTTTATTTGTCTCGGCAGCCGCGAGCTCCTTTTCAAGCCTTTCTATTATCCTGTTGTGCTCCGCCTCAAGCTCCGCGATTTCCTCCTCGCGCTGCAGCTGCTTAAGCCGCGCCTGTAATTCCTCATATTTCTCGCGGCCCTTGTTCGTCACGGCATGACTGTAAATTCCGATTTGCTTTCGTATATCCGCCATATCCGCGCTGCGGTCATCCTCGTCCCACGATCTTTTAAGAGCATCCTCCTGAGTCCTGAACCTATCCTTCAGATCCGCTATATAATCGCGTTTATCCTTTAACGCGTTTTCCATCGCTTCGTCGAGAGCGCCCTCCTGAGCCTTGTAAAGCTTAAGCTGATAATCGAACGTGTCGTCCATATATTGCTGCCAGTCGATTTTGCCGGCCTCATAAAACTCCTTTACACGCTCTATGCACCGCTCGTAGAACTGTATATGCGAATCACCGTAATCGTCCCAGTCGCCGTATGTGTCGCGCATTTTTTTCCAGTTCGCCGCGTCCGATTCCCAATGCTTGTAATCCGCCGCGTTCTGCTTTTGCAGCTCCTTTGCCTGTTCGCCGCGCGCCTTAAAAATATCGTTGTTGATTTCCTGCAGACCCTCGGCATATTCCCGGTAATCGATAATGCCGTTCGCGAAATACTCCTTTGTGTAATCCGCCATACGTTCAAGCCCGGCTATGTACTCTTCCGTGCTCATGCCGTTGTACTTGCGCTGCTGCTCAAGCCAGTCCTCCGACTGCTCGATTCTGCCCTCGTACAGATCCTCGCCGGCCTTTTTAACGTTTTCCACGTATTCGCTGTAGGTTATAAACCCATCGTCAAGAAATTTACGGTTGTTCTCCTTTACCCGCTCAAACGCCGCGAGGGCATTATCGCCGTACGTTTCCCAATCGTTAAAATGCGTGCGCTCCTCTATGTACACGCCCGATAGATCGTTTATATTATCGGCCAGCTTGCGCGTGAGCGAGAAGATCTCCTCGTTGCATTCCTTGACGACCTCATAATCGTACGAGAACCTCTCGACCGCGTCCTGCCACCACGCGATCTGCTCATCTATCGGCACATTCGAGCTTTTTGTCAGGCTTTTAAAATTATCGCGCTCCATTTGGAAGCGTTCATTTTTAAGTCCGCGCGCGTAGCTGGGTATCCCGAGCGCCTCCATGATCGCCTTTGTCTGCGCGGCTGTGTATACGCGGTCGCCCTTCGCGAGCGGGACGATCACGTCGCGCCCTTGGTACATCATGTACTGCCCGTCGTGATAAATCAGCTCCCTCGGGTCGCGTATGCCGCGCTCGTCGTTAACGAGCGCCAAACCCCCGGGAGCTGACGCCGTACCTTGCGCGAAGGTTTTTGGCGGACTCCCGACGGTTTGATATTGAACCGTTACCGTAACGGTTTTATCCGAGAGCGAATTGATAGCCGCTCTCGCCGAGGCTACGCCGGCGGCTGTATTATCGATCGCCGTCACCTTAACGGTTTTGTCCTGAATACCCGCGAGCGCGGCGTTTGCCGTACCCGCGAGTCCGGCGAGGGCGGCGTTTGCCGTACTGACCGCCGCGAGCAGTCCTGACGCGTTTCCTGTTATTGAAACGCTTAAATTAGCAGCCTCCATTTTTTCACCTCCTATTTTCCATAAAACATTTCCAGATATTCATCTCCGTCAATGTCCGTCTGCGCGCCGTCAAGAGAATCGAGCATCTTAAACAGCGCCCATGGATTCTGCCGTCCCACGGCGTCGGGAAGAAGCGCGTGATATGTAAACATCGACGCGTACATATCACGCAAGCTCTTGCTTCCTCCCGACCTTACTCGTTTTTTGACGACAGCGCGTCCACGTAGAAACCCCAGATTTTAAGACATAACCCCGCGCGTGTTTTAGGGTCGAGCGCGTCTATAATATCCTGTGTCGCCTCCGTGCCCTCGAACATGTAATCGAGCGCGCCGCGGCAGATATTGAGCGGACCGCGCTTATTATCATCATTATGCGCGTCGTTAACGATGCACATCGTCTCAAAATCAAACGGCTTCGATACGTATTTCCTGTCCCCGTTTTTAAAAGTAAGCGTATGCTGCATCTTACATCACTCTCCTTCGGGATAGTAATTCATATCCGAGAACCATTCCGTTTCGAACGTGTCTCTTTGTATGCTCTTCGGCAAATCTGTTTCATCTATGTACGCGTAGTAATTGTCGTCAAATGACCGCTTGACCGCGGTATATGTCGCGGTAGCTGTCTGACGCTCGATGCTGCCCGATGACGGACGCGTCTTGCCGCCCGTGTTCGACGCGAACGAATACGAGCCCTTGTAATATCTGACATATCTGTACGTGCCGTCGGATTTCAATATCCTCCACGCCACGCCGAAATACACCGTGCTGACCGAATCTCCGACCTCAACGACTCCGTTTTTCATTGTCAGACCCCGCCATGCCGCGTCCACCTCCGGCGGGATATCGGCGTTTGTAATCTCATGACCGATACTTTCAATATAGCTTGTCGTCTCATACGCGCCGTTGTCCGCGTCGAATACGTCCGTACCGCCCGCGTCGGTCGGTGATATTTCCACCGTGCCGGGCAGCGATACCGCGCTGTCGTATTCCGTTCCTTCCTCTGTATCGGACGTGACCTTAAAAAATGTGTACTTGTCAACGCCTATCGTAGGTAATGGTTTTTTCATTTTAAATTCCTCCTTAATTTTCATTATGTTGTATACGGCAAAGCCGGCCGTAATCCGTGTTTTTATTTTCCGTCAAAGCCCCAGCTCCTTACGGCACACGACGCGCGCGCGGCGCGAATTTGTTTCGCTCTCCATCGCGTACCGCGCCGCGTCGATGGTATGATTATTCCTGTCCGGATATTCCGCCTTAAACTCACCCGAGAGATCGCGTTCAAGCTCATATCCCATAAATTCCCGCTCCGCGTTTGGACACCGCGCCTTGTCAATTACAATTTCGTCCAGGCTCTGCAAAAATTTGATCCCGTATTCAATCGAATCCGGGCCTTTTTTCGCGCCCCTGACGCGCAGGCCGTATTCGCGCAGATCACGTATGCTTTTCGGTTCGGCGCTGTCGCAAATTATAAACGCGTTCGATATCATTCTGCCGTTTATTTCCCGCGCCGCCTGAGAGTTTGACATCCCGGTCTTGTATATCTCGTCAAAGATCCATAGTCTGTTTTTGTTGTACGCGCACTGCAAAAACACAAACGGATCTGAAGCGTATCCGAAATCCACACCGCAGTATATTTTGTCAAATCCCTCGATTTCCTCGTCCGTGATCTCCCTGACGGTGATGTTTGAAAATACCTCTCCGCCCGTCCCCGTGACCTCGCCAAGATATTCATTTTTATACGCGTCGGGGTGTGCGTACTTGACCTGCTCCGCCTCCAAAATGAACCGCGACCCGATCCATTCCGCCGGCACATCAAGATACGTGCTTTTGTGATTATACGTATCCTCCGACTCCCACTGCGCCTCGCGGTTCACCCATGAACGGCGGCTTTTGGGCGGATTATATGAGTAAAACACCTTAAAATCTTCTCCGCCGCGCATAAGCGATTGATTGATCGAACGTATCTCTTCGGAATCGGCAAACTGATCCAGCTCCTCAAACCAGATATATTTTATATATCCGCGTTCCGCCTTTGTGGATTTGATTTTTTTCGGATTATCCGCACCCCGGAAGAGGATCTTTTGCCCGGTTTTTTCATATATAAGCTCCAATGGGCTCTGCTTTATGCGCCAGTGATCCGACACGCCCAGTATATCGATTGCCCATTTGAGCTGACTGAATACGCTGTCCTTTAGGTATTTGCCGACCTTTCTCAGCGCGACCGCGTTCGCGTTTTTATCGCTCATAATACCGAGGATTATTTCCAAGCTCACAAAGCTTGATTTTGTGCTTCCGCGTCCGCCGCCAAGGCGATAATGAGTGTGCGCGCCTGATTTTATATCGGTATGCACTGAGTAGAACGAAGGGGCAATTAAATTCGTCAGCCTGACTTGCTTTCAGCCGCCGTCCGCGCCGTGCGGAATATCGTCCACTATCATCACTCCCGATGGGGTCGTGACCGCGTCCGAGGATGAATTTGCCTCATCCTCCGCGTATTTTACGATATGCTCCGCGGCTCTCATTTTATCTGTAGTCTTGCTTTCCTCATCTCTGAGAATTGCCGTAAATTCCTTCAAGGCTTCGCCCTTGTCCGCGATTGACTTTTTCCTTGCCACGCTCTCACCTCCTTCCGATATAAATTTGATCGGTCGATTCGCAAACAGCGTCCATGCCTCCCGCGTCTGTGTCGTTCACCGTTAAATTGACGCTGATTTCGCGAACCTCATGCTCCTGTGGTACACCATATCATCCTCGGGTTTTACGTCCGCCGAAAACTGCCGCAGCCAGCCAGCGTTTTCCATCAGCTCATTTACCGTCAGCGCGGTATCCCCGGCCGTTTTGGGTTTGTCGGCCCATATGTCGATTTGAAGATACCCCTCCTGAATAAGCTCCCGATTATCCGCTCTCATCGCCGGCTTTTCCGTCAGCGTGTAAAAGCTTACCGCAGGCAGCCGTGAAAATCGTTTCGGGTGCCGAAACACGACCTCGCAGTCAAGCTCCGATAAAATTTTTTCCGCCTCTGAGTTAAAATCAACCATATTCTCATCCTCCCAAATGCAGTGCCGCGGCGGCCGCCGCGGCAATTTTCCCGGAAGCGTTCAAAGCCGCGGGAACCATAAACGGCTGCGCCGCCATTTTTGATGTACCGAACTCAACATACGCGGCGTAATCGGTGTTCGCCGATACCACCGCGCTGTTTGAGCCGGCGCTGACGCTGATGGAGCCGCGCAGCCGCCCCGTATCCACCGGACAAAGCGAACGCGCGTCTCCCGCGACCGCTTCACCGGCCGCCGCCATTATCGCCGCCATGTCTATGTTCAGGTTGATGCCGCTGCCGGAAACGCTTGCGCTTATTTTCATTGTACATCCCTCCGTTCGGCGATAGCCTCATAGCCCATGCGCCATTTGCGGACGTCGGTTACAATATACCGCTTGCCGCCCGTTTTAACGAAGCGTCCGCGTTTTATTTCATCGTCCGCCGCGCAGAACAGCTTGATAGTTTCCGTTTGCGCGTATCCCCGTTCGCGCGCCGCCATATCTCCGCCGTACGGCTGAACATCGCATTTTATCGTTTTTATAAACGTCTCCGTCTCCGCCCCGTCATATCCGCCGGCGGACGCGGTTTCATAAATATCCGCGCTGTCGCGGCGGAAATATTCCATCGGGTCAATCATCTCTGACCACCTCCGACGGTACATATCCGGCGCGGTTTATAAACGGCTTAAGCCTGTCGGCGTGATCCTCGATCATTGACGGCGCGCTAAGCTCAAATTCTACACGCCGTTCGCCCTCCGAAAGGGATTTCACATTCGATACGCCGCTTTTGTACAGCTTTGCCGCCATTTGCGCCGTAAGTCCGTATAGCTGTATCGGCAAAAACTCAATACGGCAGCGCGCCTTGATTGCCTCGGTAATATCGTTTATGTAAAATGAAAGACATTCATCCGCCGATTCGTCCGTTATCCCCAGCAGCATTTTTGCGTTATCAAGAATTTCCGTCATAGCTTTTCGCCCTTCCTTCCGGCCTTCAGACAGCGGCGTTCTTGTGAACGTATATCGCGTCCGCCTTCTCGCCGAGCACAAACGCGTCATAATATACGCGTCCTTCCACGAGCCAGCCGTTTATGCCGGGCGGATTATCGTGGATTTTATATTCGGAAAGCTTAACGGGCGCGGTAGTCGCGGCCTTGTGTGTAATAATGAAATTCACGTTTTCGGGCAGGTATGACGACGGTACGACTATAACCGCGATACCGTCGATCATGCCGACCTGACCCTTAACGAGCATCTGCTGCGCCATATCTCCGCTTTTAATAAAGCTCGAATCCTCTTTAATAAGCTTGTAAAAGCTGCTTGATACGAACGCCGCGCACTCCGTGATCGGCACGCTTGCGTCGATAAGCGCCGCCGCGCCTGTCAAGAACGCGTCATACGCCGTTTCCTTTGTAACCGTCTCGGTTTTTGTCGTACCGGCGTTGTCGCATATCACCTTGAAACGGTACGTATCGATCTCCGGTACGACGACCTCGCGGATCTGACGCTGCAGCGCCGCGCCCGCGGCGTTTGCCATCTGCGTATCGTTGAAATTTCCTCTGTCGATTGTAAAGGTGAACGAGCGGTCCTTCGTCATTTTAAGCGTCTGGACCTCATTTTCGATTTCCGCCGGCGCGCCGTAACGGTTTGCGCCCGTTCGCGAATAATCGTTCATTTCCGCCGTCGGAACGGAATATACGTTGATAGACTGCGCGCCTTCAAAGTCGTAGTCGTTGTTTACCGCCGCGCCGGAAAGCGCCTCGCGCGCGAAACGCTCGTCGATTTTTTGTGAATACTTGCTTGCGTAATTAATAGCCATAATTCATTTCTCCTTTCATACCCTGACATATTACATTCCGAATCCCGCGAGGAACGGATCCGAGCTTTCCACGACCGAGCTCGTTTTAGGCGTTCTGCCCTTGAGCCTGTCGTTTAACGCCTGTTCAAGCGCCTTGTAAAACTCGTCTCTGAACATTTCTATGTTCGCCTTAGTCTCACTCTCGTCCGCGCCGGCGAGGATTTTCGCGAAGCTTACCGGAAGCTGCTCGTCAGCAAGAGCCTTTGTCGCTTCAAACTCCATTCTTTCACTCATGTATCTCTGTTTTTCCTGCGCAAACGCCGACTCTCTCTTATCGAGCTCGGCCTTCGCGCGCTCCTCCGCGCTCATTGACGCAAGTCTCGCCGCGTCATCGCGCTCGGCCGCGATTTTCGACTCGTTTTCCTTGTCCCACGCGGTCCTGGCGTTCTTTAACGCCTCCTCCACATTTTCGGCGATAAGCTTTTCCATCTCCTGCGCCGAATAAACCTCGCCGTCTTTTCCTTTCCTGAAAAACGACTTCCCTTCGCCGTCCTGCTTATTGCGGCCGGGCATACCATAATTTAGATTTTTGTAATTGTACATCATACTTCCTCCTTGAAAATTTTTTCGTTTCAATGCCGATTTCTGTCTTTTATCCCTCCGCGCGCTCCTTTTTCGCCAGCGCCGCTTCCTCTTCGGGGTCGCTGACGAACGACAGCTGCGACAGCAGTGTTTCGGAGGTCGCGATACCCGAAAGATTCTGTATCATTTGCGAAACCTCCAGTTCGTTTACGGGCATATTTCTCGTGAATACCACGTCGATGCAGTGCACCGGCACATACTGCATGCTGCCCTTAAGCGAATAATAATTCACATACAGCTCAAACCGCTTTTTCAGCGCCTTGGCAAAATACCGCTCCTTGTTCCTTATCTGCTGCTCAAAGCACATAAGCTTGTACTTTATCGCCACGCCCGACAGGTTCGTACCGAACTGCTGATCCGACAGATCCGGAACCATCGCGAACCGGTGAATATCCTGCTTCAAATCGTCCGCGAGCACCTTTATATCCGCCTCCGACATAACCTTCGACAGATACTGCGCCGATGAGTTCCCGTCGTAGCCCATCAGGACACGCTCTTCGCGGAGTTTTTTCGCCTGCTTGCTGTCGATCTCGATATTTTTCAGGAATAAAAACGACTCCACGAACTGCTCCTTGTCATTAACACGGTCGGACATAAGCACATTGTACGCGTCAATAAGAGATATAAGCTGTTCAAAATCGCCCTGCTCCTCCTCGTTGTTGCGATACTCTATCATCGGAATATCACCGAGATAATGGTGGGTAATGTCCTTAAGCTCCATATTGGCGAAGCTGTCGCTGCCGCTTGCGAACGTATAAACGGCGTCCTTATCGCATACCATGCATTCCGTGCCGGAAACACGGCCTTCTATGTCGTATTTCTTGAAATAATGCACTCCGTAGATCGCGCGCTTGTCAACCGTGGAATCATACACCATAAATGTATTTGCCGGACTCAGGCAAACGCTTTTGAGCTCCGAATTTTCATCGGTATATATAAGCTCATAGCTCTTGCCGTAAATGCTCATCTGCTTTTCGAGAGCGCCGTCCACCGTTGCTATATCCTGTGTAAGATACGAATTTTTTATCGTGTCGATATTGTACCCCGAGGAAACGGCATACGTGACCGGATTGCCGAGCAAATAGCTTTTTGAGATATCGACTATGTATTTGGCGTGATTGCACACGAGCTTGTTGTTCGGCACGGTGTCGCTTGTCCTGCTGCGGTACTCCACCGCGTGGTGCCCGAGATAATAGTCCGAAAGCCGCTTAAACCGCGCTGTTTCCGCTGTGTGCCGCTCGATCAGCTTTGCCGCGGTATTGGCCGTAATGCCTTCCGTAAACGCTTCCTTGTCAATAATCATCCTCTCACCTCCTTTCACTGAAGTTCCGGCTTGACGACCGGGAGCGATCCCGGCGGCCGCGCCGCAAAATCATTATTATCTTTACGGAGTCCGAGCCGCGCACATGCGTTAAAGCCGCCGCCTTATCCCCACGGGGTTTGAGACGCGTATACGCATTCGCAGCAGCCGACGCACTCATCGTTTTCATCAATGAAGAATGCGTCCGGGTCGGCCGCGCCGCAGCATGGACACTCAAATGCCTTTTTGCCGTAATAATAATCGCCGTAACCTCCCGTTCTTGCATATTCCATCGCCGAACAGGCGTTGCGGCTTTCGTTGTGATATAACATAAGCACCTCCTTCTGTATCTATGAAAGATACACAGAATTTAAAAATTTTTGCGTCGGCCTAAGCAGTGCTCTTTACCGACGCGGCATTGCAATCTATATCTTTTTAAGATACCGATACTTTAAAAAAATATTCCTCTTTGCAATTTCCGGGAACATTATAACATAAAAGCTCTTATTTGTCAATATATTTGTATCTTAAAAAGGTAATTTTATTTATTTTACACAAAATACTTGACAAAATGTATCCATATATGATACTATATAAACAAATAAAATTCAGGAGGAAAAACTCATGACTACGGGAGAGAGAATAAAAAAACTCCGTAAGGAGCATCACATGACGCAGGAGGAGCTTGGAGAAAAGCTTGGCGTACAGCGCGCCGCGGTGCAGAAATACGAGAAGGGAACGGTAAAAAATATTAAACGCGACTCGCTCATTTTGCTTGCGGAGATACTTGATACCACGCCGGAATACTTGCTCGGCTGGGACGATATGCCGAAAAATGCGATACCTGTGCCCGAAGACGCGGCTCTTGTACAGATACCGATTATCGGCCGCGTCGCGGCGGGATTAAGCTGCCTTGCCGAAAATAATATTTTGGAGTATGAGCCTGTGCTTGCCAACTCCGTGTCACGCGCCGAGAAATACGCGTTTTTGCGTGTTGTCGGCGACAGTATGTACCCGGTCTTTATGGAAGGGGATCTTGTTCTTGTTCAGGTTCAGGAGAGTGTTGATTCCGGCACATACGCGGTCGTGACGGTAGATAACGAGGATGGAGTGATCAAACGTGTCGTGTACGGACATGATTTCATTGAACTGCAGTCGGTGAATCCGATGTATCCGCCCCGCCGTTTCGAAAACGAGGATGTGCTGCGCATACGTGTGTTCGGAGTGGTAAAGGAGGTAAAACGTAAATTTTAGAGCGTGTCCGCATAAAGCTAAAATCACGTCTTTCCGGGAAAATTCAGCTCATACTTCGTTAAAGCTCCTTGACTTACGTCAGTAAGTCAGCGGATTTTTGCCTTGTTGAGCTGAATTTTAAAAATCCGCAAATCTATTTCATGTGAACACGCTCTGATTGTCCGCCGGCGGTGCTTACCGCGCGGACATTTGCCGCGTGTTTACCCTTCCGGCGTTTGACGCATAATTCATTTTTTGACAATACAATACACTGTACGGCGGGAATTTCCGCCGCACGGTAAATGACGGATCATGCGGACCGCGCGGTACCGAGGCTGTGATATCATATCAATCCGAATCGGCGCAGCGCGTATTCAATTCCGCCGTCATATAAATCGCGCGTGACAAAATCCGCCGTATCGAGAAGTTCCTTGACGCTGTTCCCCATAGCGACGCTTATTTTTGCCGCGTCAAGCATAGGCGTGTCGTTTAAGCTGTCGCCTATCGCAATTGTATCGTTTTCGGATACCCCAAGATGCTCACATACGATTTTAATTCCCGCGCCCTTTGAAAAGCCCTTTGGGGCAAGCTCGCAAAATCCCCAGCCGCGGTCGATAAAATCGAAATTTTCCGCAATGCCGCGTTTAAATTTATCAAGATCGCTTTTTTCATCGTACCAGACGACAAATTTGTCAAACCCGAAATCGGCGTCGGACGCGTCGCGTGACAAATCCTTACCCTGCGATTTGAATGTTTCGAGCAAGTCTTTCAATCCGTCGAGTATACGCGCGGTTTTGTCCGTGAACAGCGCGTCAAAGCGCTCATAAACGGGCGTCATATCGCATTCACGGACAAGGCGTGTGATTTTTTCGCATATACCGCGCGGCACGGTGCGGTTTAAAATCACGTCATCGCCGCATTGTATATACGTGCCGCAGCCGCAGATATAGCCGTCGAAGCCGATTTTGCGAATCGGCGGTTCGACGTTCATATATGTTCGGCCTGTGTTTATGTACATCAAGTGCCCGTTTCCGCGCGCGGCGCGGATAGCGCGCACCGCGCTTTCGGGGATCATATTTTTGCCGTCATCGGATATGATCGTACCGTCGATATCGAAAAATACTATCATAACCGCTTAATAAGATTCACCATTTCAAGCGCCGACATCGCGCAGTCCGCGCCCTTGTTTCCGGCCTTTGTGCCCGCGCGCTCTATCGCCTGCTCTATCGTGTCCGTGGTGAGCACGCCGAACAGTACCGGAACGCCCGTTTCAAGCGCCACTGCCGCTATGCCCTTCGATACCTCCGCACATACGTAGTCGTAATGGCTTGTCGCGCCGCGAATAACGGCGCCGACGCATATAACAGCGTCATATTTGCCGCTTTTCGCCATTTGCTTCGCGATTATCGGAAGCTCAAACGCGCCCGGGACCCAAGCGAGGGTAATGTCGTCCTCGGCCACGCCGTGGCGCGTCAGGGAATCCTGCGCCCCTGTAACAAGCTTGTTTGTTATAAATTCGTTGAACCTCGACGCGGCAATGCCGATTTTTATTCCTTCGCCGCCGTATACGCCTTCCAATACATTCATTTTTTATGTCCTCCTTTTTAATAATCCAGCAAATGTCCCATGCGGGTTTGCTTCGTTTTCAGATAAAATATGTTTTCCTTTTTCGGCGCGATTTGGATCGGCACGCGCTCGACTATCTCGATCCCGTATTCGGACAAGTCCGAGATCTTTTCGGGATTGTTCGTCATGATCCTAAGCCTCGACGCGCCCAGATCCTTTAAAATCTGCGCGCCCTCGCTGTAATCGCGCAAATCGGGTTTAAAGCCTAATTTTACGTTTGCTTCCAGGGTGTCGTAGCCTTTCTCCTGCAAATCGTACGCCTTGATTTTATTAAGCAGACCTATTCCGCGTCCCTCCTGCCTGAGGTAGAGAAGTATACCGCGCCCCTCCTTGGCTATGTTTTCCATGGCCTTCGCGAGCTGTTCGCCGCAGTCGCACCGAAGCGAGCCGAAAACGTCGCCGGTGAGACATTCCGAATGGACGCGGCACAGCACGCTTTCGCCGTCCGCGACGTCGCCCATGACGAGCGCGACATGGTGGTTGCCGGTGATGGTGTTGCGGTATCCGTAGATGTCGAATTTGCCGTATTTTGTCGGCAGCTCCGCCTTTGATACACGCTGCATGAATTTGTCCGTGCGGCGGCGGTAATGCTGCAAATCGCGGATCGTGACGAGCGTCAATTTGTGCTCCTTCGCAAATTCGGTAATTTCCGGCTGCCGCATCATCGTGCCGTCAGCGCGCATTATCTCACAGCATAAGCCTACGGCCGGAAGTCCGGCAAGCTTTAATAGATCCACCGTCGCTTCGGTATGTCCGTTGCGCTCCAGCACGCCGCCCGGCTTTGCCTCAAGCGGGAACATGTGTCCCGGCCGCCTGAAATCGCCCGGCTTCGCGCCGCTCTCCGCGCACATGCGCGCCGTGATACCGCGCTCCTCGGCGGAAATGCCGGTCGTTGTGGTGTAGTAGTCGATCGATTCGGTGAACGCGGTACAGTGGTTGTCGGTGTTGTTCGCGACCATCTGATGAAGACCGAGCCGCGTTACGTATTCCGAACTCATCGGCATGCAGATAAGTCCTTTGGCGTATGTCGCCATAAAATTTACGTTTTCCGTCGTCGCGTATTTGGCGGCGCATATTAGGTCGCCCTCGTTTTCGCGGTCGTCGTCGTCGGTGACGAGGATGATTTTCCCCGCCTTTAAGTCCTCAATCGCCTGTTCTATCGTGTCAAACATTTTTCGTCACTTCCTAAAAATCATATTTCCGCAGAAATTCCTCCGTTATTCCGGCGGAATTGTTTGTCAGCTTTTCAATATATTTCCCGATTATATCGCATTCGAGATTTACAATATCGCCTGCTCGTTTATCCAAAAGCGTCGTTTCAGAGCCGGTGTGCGGGATAATCGAAACGGAAAAGCCGCCGTCGAACACCTCCGCCGCCGTAAGGCTTATGCCGTCCACGGCTATCGAGCCTTTGTCGGCGATATATTTCGTGATATTTTCCGGCGCGGCTATCGTTACCCAAACCGCGTTGTCCTCGCGGCGCGTGCGCAGTATCTTCCCCGTGCCGTCGATATGCCCGAGCACGATATGTCCGCCGAACCGTCCGTTAAGAAGCATCGCGCGCTCGAGATTCACGCGGCCGCCGCGCGACAGCGCGCCGAGGCTGCTGTTTCGCACCGTCTGCGGCATAACGTCTGCGGTGAACGTATTGCCGTTTATTTGCGCGGCCGTAAGGCATACGCCGTTTACAGCGACGCTGTCGCCCGTTTTTAAATCGCCGAAAATCACGTCGGCGCGTATCGTGAGCTTAAACGATTTTGCGCCCGCCTCGATCGACACTATTTCGCCCGTTTCCTCAATTATTCCCGTGAACATTCCGCGCCTCCTATGTCGTATTCGATCAGTATATCGTCGTCAAATCGGCTTATACGCGGATTTCGCAGTATAACCGCGTCCGACATTTTTTTAATTCCCATTTCCGCGACGGACGGCTTGCCGTCCGCGCCGATGATTTTGGGCGCGATGTAAAGATACAGCTTGTTCGCCAACCCGGATTTTAAGAGCGACGCATGGATCCGGCCGCCGCCTTCGACGAGGACGCTGTCGATCTTCATTTCGCCAAGTATCCGCATGAGCCGCTTTAGATCCACGCGCCCGTCGTCTCCCGGCGCTTTTATTATTTTCGCTCCGGCGGAAATTATCGCCGACTCCCTTTCGGGATCATCCACCGCGCATGCGATGTACGTCGGGATCTCGCGCGCGGTCTTGATTATTTTTGAATCAAGCGGGATTTTCAGCTTGCTGTCGCATATTATCCGCGTCGGATCCGACGGGTTTTCCGCGCGGCAGTCAAGCATGGGGTCGTCGGCTGTGACGGTGTTGATACCGACCATGATCGCCGCCGCTCTTTTTCTGAGCAAATGCCCGTGCCCGCGTGATTTTTCGTTTGTCACCCACTTTGAATCGCCCGTATGCGCGGCGATTTTTCCGTCGGCGGTGATCGCCGATTTCAGCATCACATACGGAGTTCGGGTCGTGATGTAGTGAAAAAATATGTCGTTTAATTTATCGCATTCGCCGCGCAGGAGGTTTTCGATAACCTCGATCCCGTGGGAACGGAGAATTTCAACGCCCTTGCCCGCGACAAGCGGATTCGGGTCGGACGAGCCGACAAAAACGCGTTTTATGCCGTGTTCGATAATCGCGTCGGTACACGGCGGATTTTTGCCGTAATGGCAGCACGGTTCGAGCGTGACGAACATATCCGCGCCGGTAACGTCCTCCGACGCGTTTTTTATCGCGTTCCTCTCCGCGTGCAAGGAGCCGTAGCGCTCATGATATCCCTCGCCGATGATTTTGCCGTTTTTCACTATCACCGCGCCGACGAGCGGATTGGGGTTCACGAATCCTATGCCGCCATTCGCGAGCTCTATCGCGCGGCGCATATATTTTTCCATTAAAAAACCGCCTCCTGTTTTGCTTCGGGGCGGATATATTCGCGTAAAACAAACGCCATCTTCTTCCGTCCGGACTTTACCGTCGGTCCCGGATTTACACCGGGTCAACCTCCCGAGGGAGGCTCGCGGACTTACGGCATTTACGCCGTTTACCGCCGGTTATGAATTTCACATTACCCCGAAGATATATTATATATTACACCCGAACAGGATATTTGTCAATACACTGCCGAAAATTTAACGGCGGTATTTGCCGAAAATTTAACGGCGGTATTTGCCGAAAATTTAACGGCGGTATTTTGTTCGGATGTAATTCATGAGCTTTGCCCGCGCCGCGCAATGGAAAAGCTTTGGATATAAAGCGGATTTTTCTTGACAGGGAGAGGGAGATGTGTTATAATAACTGCAGGAAAGGAAAAGACGAGCTGTAAAAACGGTTCGCCGCTCCTTGGGTTTATGTTTTATAACCGCCCCAAGTTACCGGCTTTGGGCGGTTAGTTTTTTATTGCACATTGGGCGCGAGAGCGACCAATATGCAAATTACCATGAGCAATGCGAACATTGCCCTGATGTACCAATTATTCATTGGCATCTCCTCCTTTTTCGAGTCTCAAACATTAGTAATGCTTGGAACAAGAAAGCCTTTTATCCGGCGCAGGAGGAGCGGCGTAACCGTCCTTACGTTTTTATTCTCGTCTTTTCCCGGGATATTCCCTGACGGATTGTAAATCCGCTGATGATATTCTAACATGCGTTTTGACAAAATTCAACGTATGTAAAGGGAATGTAATTAAAAAGCAAAAAATCCGTGGCCTATGCCGCGGATTTTCTGTGTCTTTATTATATATTGGCTGCATTAGCACCTAATGTACAGTAAAACAACCGCCCGTAGTAACCAGCTCGACGGTTGTTTATAAACAATCACGGAGTGCGGCAAACCGTTTTTACAGCTCGTCTTTCCCTTTTATGTAAATATATTATAGCACGTTTTTTGATTATTGTCAATAAAAAATCCGCGGCTTGCGCCGCGGATTTTTTCGCCTTTTACCTATACGTTTCCTTTTATCCTAAACCCTTTATCCTAAACCCTTTATCCTAATCCTTTTATCCCTTTTATCCTTTTACCGGCCGTGCCTTTTACCTATACCTTAGCCTTTTATCCCATCATCTCCTTTTGCCATATTTTCAATGGTTTATATCCATAGCCGCGCGGTAGAAGCTGCCGCCGTAAATCGGGCGGTACGCGCGGGTGTGAACATTATTGATTTTCCTCATCGTTGAGCTTAGCCTCCATGTCATAGAACTCATCTGTTTTATCGTAAACCTCGGGCTTATATGTGCCGTGGAGATCATATATGTAGTAATACGGCATGTATGTATCGTAGTCGTACTCGTACGGGACAAGCTCATAATTGACGCCGACAAGCTCATACTGGCGGAGGTAGCCGTACCGGCAATCATTATCGCCGTTGGGAACGTATATCGCGTATTTTACGTGAACATCTGTCAATATGGTCGAGTAATTGCCGTCAGCGTCGATTTTTATAAGCGTTTTGCCATCGGTATCATCTATAAGATACATAGGCTTGCCGTAGCGCGAGGTGCTGCCGTTGGGGTAGATCTCGGAAATCGCGCCGCCGTTGGTGAAATCGCATTTCCAGACGTTGCCGTCTCTGTCGCAGAAGGTTCCGCACGACGACGGAGAATTGCTCGACAGCGGGAAATTGCAATAATCATATACGTAAACCCCGGAGTGGTTGTAGTCATAAACCAAAGTGTTCCGTTCGGCCAGCTCTCCCGCGATAACGGTATCCTCTCCGGTATTCATATCGAATGAGCACAGCGTGGAATTACGGAAATAGTATATCGTATCGCCGTACCGGCAAGCGTTGTACGTTTGCTGTATATCGGGCAAATTGTGCTTTTCGCCCGCCGCGTCGGTATAATAATACTCAAGCTCGGTGCTCGTGTAGTATCCGTATTCGCTATTGTTCAATACACTCTTGGAGTGTTCGTAAACGGTGTATTTATCGTCGCTCAATTTCGGGATCTTTTCGACGTTTTCAAGCGTTTTGTTATTGGCGCTTATCTCGGAGCTTATAATATTATCGTTCAGGTAGTCGTTGAGATATATCGACTTGTCCTCGTCGTAGTCCTCAATTTTATTGAGGTTCAGGTCAGCGATGTAATGCTCGCGGTAGTTTATTCGCTCCATGCCTCCGTGTTCGTTATACACATATTCGTGACCATTTCTGACATTGATAAGAGTTTCGCCCTCGGGAGTAAGCACGAAGCCAAAATCCTCCATAAGCACGTCCTCGTTCACACATTCCACGACCTCGCCGTCGGTGCGGTAGAGCGGGGAGGAGCCCCAGTCGTTCTCCTTATGACCGCCCGCGCTCCAGCAGCGCTTTGCGTCAAGGAAGTACGCCCAGGTTTTACCGCCCTTTTCGGCGGGCAGGAACGTCAGGTGGGTCACGCTTATGTCCGTTACCTTCTCCTTCTGTGTGCCGCCGTTCTCGTGCGTGAGACGGTAGAGCACGCGCTCGGGCACACGCTCCGTATCGGAGTAATCCTTCAGCGTATCGCAGTTGCTGTCGTCGATATAGAGGATATACGGGTGGTTCTGCTCATCGTCCGCGCTTACGCGGGTGCCGTCGGCATAGTAGAGAAGGTCTGTTTCGATGCGGTCGCAGTAGCCCTCGGACAGCTTCGTAACGTCGGTGCCGTCGGTTTTCATGCAGAATAAGTCGTCCTCATACTCGCCGCGAATGTGGTAGTAGAGCCAGCCGTCGTAATAGCTGATGTTGTAGCAGTCTTCGTCGGAGATCTTCTGCTTGTTCTCGCCGTTGGAATCGACCTTGTACATATGACCGCCGTCCTCCCAGTCGGCGTAGTAGACCCAGCCGTCGGGCGCTTGGTAGCTGTCGTCGGGGAACCCGCCCGTTTCGCGGTACTCATCAAGCTCCGCGAGCGAGTATTTCGCCGGCAGGACCTCGTTTCCGGCGTAGTCGTAAAGACCGAACGCGCACTGACCCTTTTTCGTCGAGCGCGTGATTATATAATCACTGTCCGCGCTCTGCATTATGACGCGCATGGATTTCATGTATTCGCCGGTGTCCGCGCTGAACAGATCCGTGGAGTTGTCAAACGTTTTCGCGACGCAGTAGTTTTTGCCGTCGGACGCGGTGACACAGAAAATATTTGAATAAATGTCGGTGTCAAACGGTATTGACAAGCCGCCCTTCTTTACATAGAGCTTGTTGTCAAGCTTTGTCTCGACGTAGCCGTTATCGTATTCCTGTATCGTCGTTTCCGTTTTCGCGTCCACGCCGTCGCCGTCCGGCTTTGGCACGGTCGGGATCATACGGAACATGCGGTAGAGCATGGTCATTGCCTGCTCAATTGTGATGCTGCCGGTCGGATCGAAGCGATTTCCGTCAACGCCCCGCATAAGTCCCATCGTGGTAAGCGTTGCAACTCTGTCCAATGCCCAGTCGGCAATCTGCGCTGTATCGGCATACGTTAATTCCTTGCCGCTGCTGTTCGGGATATTGCGTATCGCCGTGTCCGACAGCGCGCGGGACACGATTGCCGCCGCCTCCTGGCGCGTAAGCTCCCTGTCGGGGTAAAAATGCGCCAGAACGGTTTTTTCGTATGTGACGTTCGGGTCGTATTCCGAAACGGCGGTTTCCGTTTTTTCAATTTCGCCCGTCATGATGTCGAATATGATAAGCGTTTTGTAATAGGTGTTATCGCCTATATCGTCATACGCGTCAAAGATTTTGCTGGTCGTGCCGTAAAAATGCAATGAATCGGTTTTGTCAAGCACGTTTGCGACAAGCTCCGCGAATTGACCGCGCGTGATGTTCACGCGGTAGTCGGATATGTCATCGAACGCCGGTGTGGCCAAATTCTCCTGCTCGAATACGCTTACGTCGTTGTACGCCCATGGCGATACGTGAACGAGCGGCTTTGCGAACGCCGTTACGGAGGAGATAAGCATTGACGCAGCCAATGCGGCCGAGATTATTTTTTTCATTCTTTTCATCGTGTCCGCCTCCTTACCGTACTATGTAGCCGTGGGCGACGTAACCCCACTCGTTGTAGATGATTATCGCGTCCGAGCCGTCGGAGAGCGTGAATACCTCCTTAGTGCCGTTCGCCGATCGCTCCGACGGACTGCCCAAGGCGATGCGTACATCGTCTCTGCCCGTGCCCGATGTGACCGCGTCCGCGGCGGCGTATGCCGTGAAATTGGACGCGCAAATTAGTGCCGCAATTGCGGCTGTGATTATTTTTTTCATAATGTTCACCTTTTATCCTTTCTTTTTATCGGGGCTAACGCCCCTCCGCCGAAAAACTATGGTTTTTCGGCAATCTGTTAACAGTGTCGCGAAATCGTATACGGAGCGCGTTAGCCTCCCTTGTTAAAGGGAGGGGGACCATGCGCAGCATGGTGGAGGGATTCAATGGTACAGGAAATCGCATATTTGAGCGATTTATTGTAATTACGGAATCCCCCAGTCAGCTTCGCTGACAGCCCCCTTTGACAAAGGGGCCTTAGCAGAGCATTCCCGTAAGCGAAATCTTATACGGTACAAGCGGCGGGGGATTATTCCGCCGATTCCGCGCCGGCGGTATCCGTGTCGGCCGTGTCATCCGGCTGCGCCGCCTCGTCGGATCCCCCGACGGCTTCGCCGCCGTCTGTGGCTGCGGCATCGTCAATGTCCGCCGTATCGTCCGCGATATCCGACTGCTCCGTATCGCTGTCGCCGCTATCTTCCTGCGCGTCGAGTATATACCCGCGCT
>CANQYQ010000001.1 GCA_947628155.1 uncultured Clostridia bacterium | reverse complement strand
CAAGGTTTTCAAGGGTTTGGTACGCGATCAGGGGTTCGAACCCTGGACACCCTGATTAAGAGTCAGGTGCTCTACCAGCTGAGCTAATCACGCATACGTGCTTTCCTAAGCACGGATAATATGATACCATATGTTTTTTAATTTGTCAACATCTTTTTTTAAATTTTTTGAAATATTTTAATTTATTTTAAACATATTATGAACAGTCCCATAAAATACTAAAATATAATTGAAAAACGCGTTGAAATGTGATATTATAGTAGAAACAAACCCATGAGGAGGGGAAAACACAGCATGAGAAAATTATTATTCGCGCTTGCGTGCGCGGCGGCAATGCTTGCGGCGGCGGGCTGTTCGCCAAAGGCAAATGTGGAAACACGCGAAGTATCGGGCATAACCGACAACGACGCTATTGTAAACGGATATATAAGCGACTATAAAGAAATGCCGTCGTATGCCGGAATTTTTCTTGGCACATCGGAGGACGATATGAAGAAGGCGATAATGGACGAGCACCCGGGGAACCTTGCCCAAGCGCCAAAAATCGACGTCGATTTCGATATAGCCATCGAGACGGGAGAGCTTCTTGAACCGAACACCACATATTATTATCAGGCATACGCGCGTGTGGACGGCAAGGACGTCAAAGGTGAGATCAAGTCATTTACAACGCTTGAGAGCATTCCCGAGGCGAATGTTACCGTTGAAACGGAAAAGGAGGTCCGTGACCTCACATACGACAACGCGAAGCTGTTTGTCCGCATAAGTGATTTTGAAACAAAGCCGGACGAGGCGGGAATGTATTTCGGCACGTCGCCGGACGAGATGATAAAGGTCGCGCGCCGGAAAGATCCGATGAAGCTCTACGACTATCCGTCATTTGAAATATGGTTTGATATCATCGCCGATACAAAGGTTGTTCTGCAGCCGGAAACCACATATTATTTCCAGCAGTATGCCAAAATAGGCGATACGGAAAAGCGTGGCTCGATAGAATCGTTTACGACACCCGCCGCCCCCGACACGCCGCAGCCCGAATCGAGCGCGCCGGAGCAAAAATAAAAAGACCCAAACCCGTCTTCGCGCCGGGCGTTTATAACACGTACGCGGCAGCTCCGGGCGGGATTTGTAAATTTTTCTTATATTGTTGAAAAACCCGATTTATTGTGATAAAATAAACTCAGGAATCAATTTGGGAGGGATGCGATATGAAACGTTTATACAGAAGCCCTACGGAAAAAATGATAAGCGGCGTGTGCGGCGGCATAGCCGAATATTTTGACGTTGACCCCACCCTTATTCGGCTCGCCGCCGCGGCGCTGACGCTTTCCGCGTGCGGAACGTTTGTAATTGCTTATTTCCTAGCCGCGATTATTATACCTATGCGCGGACAGGACTGATTTCCGGGCATAAAAGGCGGTATTGATAAAACAACGGAATAGTTTTTTGGCAAAACGGCATAGCGCGTCTATGCCGTTTTGCGTTGAAAGCTTGGACGTATCGCTCCCCGAGGGCAGCGGGTTTGACATTTGCAAAAAAAATCCGTGAAGCGTCTAAAGTGCCGATCATATTTCTGACCGCCGCGGACGAGGAAACGGATATTATAATGGGTCTTGACATCGGCGGCGACGACTATATTACAAAGCCGTTTAAGCTATCGGTTTTGATGTCGCGGATAAACGCGGCACTTTGCAGAAGCGGCGGGTTTAGAAACGATACGGAGCTTAGCTCAAACGGGATAACCATAAAGCTGTTAAAGGGCGAGGTATATAAGAACGGTGAACGCATCGATTTGACGGCGGGCGAATATAGGCTGCTTTGTATGTTTATGAAAAATCCCGATATTGTCCTTTCGTCAGAACAAATACTCGGAAGGCTGTGGGACTGCGATGAAAAATATGTTGATAGCAACACGCGTGTGTATTCTCCGTCCGCATACAAAGGCAAAAACGAATATTTTTTACATCATATTGACATATTTGTTTCACAAAGATTTAATAAATACATGATACGATTTTAATATGTGAAGATAATCGGATAATTTATCAAAAATTATTGCCTTTTTAGATATATGATAAAATGTTATATATTGATAAATCACCTGTTTATATAAAATAATACAAAGGGGGCATGTGTAAATACCCCCTTTAAAATGCCATAATAATATTATTGCTCCAGTGCGTGAATTTTCGCGACGCGGCGCGCGTGCTTGCCGCCCAAATGCTCACGGTCGAGCCACGCGTCAACAATCATATACGCCAGCTCACGGCCGACGACCCTGCCGCCGAGACATATCACGTTCGCGTCGTTATGCTCCTTTGCCATAGCCGCGCTGAATACGTCGCCGCACAGCGCCGCGCGTATGCCCTTTATTTTATTCGCGGATATTGATATGCCTATTCCCGTGCCGCATATCAATATCCCGCGCTCGCATTCGCCCGATAATACCGCTTCGCATACCGGCACGGCGCAATCGGGATAATCCACACTGTCCTCATTATATACTCCGTAGTCCTTTACCTCGATTCCGCGTTCCTTCAAATGCTCGATTATGTATCCCTTAAGCTCAAAGCCCGCATGATCCGATCCTATTCCTATCATTTCCGTTCTCCTTCCGTATTTAATGCATTGCGTTTTTTAAGCTCCCGCTCCGCCTGCGACAGCCGCAGGTATTTGGGAACAAGCTCCGTATAACGCACAGCGCCGCCGTTTTCTGCCTTTACAAGCGCCGCCGCCGCGATCGACGACGCACGGTTCAGGCGCGCGTTAACGGGAGCAATTTCGGATTCCTTTATTTTATCCGCGTGTATATTCACCCCATCGCCGGTGAATACCGCGTTTTTGCCCCGCGTGCGCGCGACGCACTCGTCGATCGTGCAAACGTTAGGGGCTGTGATTTCTTGTAATACGCCGTCCGACCATTCGTACGCGGCGTTGAAAACCTGATTATTGCGCGCGTCCATAATCGGAACAATTATTCCGTTCGTGTACGGCATATTATATGCAAGTCCCTCAAGCGTGGATACGCCGATTACCGGCTTATTCACACTGTGCGCAAGCGCTTTAACCGTCGCTATGCCTATGCGGAGTCCAGTAAACGAACCCGGGCCTTCCGCCGCCGCGAACAAATCGATATCCGATATGTCAAGCTCCAAATCGCTCATCATGCGCTCAATAATAACCATCAGCTTCTGTGAATGCGTTTTTTTATGATTTATCGAGCACTCCGCCATAACGGAGCCGCCGTCAATGACCGCCGCCGACGCGGTCTGCGCGGCGGTATCTATCGCTAAAATCCTCATTTTCCTACCTTTATAATGTCTATTTTCCTAAAATCCGTGCCGCGGCCATCATCCTTTGAGATCGTTATATCATAACGGCTCTCCGGCAAAATATCCGCAACGTTTTCCGGCCATTCCATAACGCTTATTCCGCCGCCGTAAACGTATTCCTCGTACCCTATCTCATACGCCTCGTCACAGTCGGCAAGCCGATACATATCAAAATGATACAGCGGCACGCGTCCGCTTTCATACACGTTCACAATTGTAAACGTCGGACTGGTAATATATTCCGTCACGCCCAGGCCCTTAGCGAGGCCCTGCACAAACGCGGTTTTTCCCGCGCCAAGACCGCCGTAAAGGCATACCACGCTTCCGGGTTTTAGTGTCCCCGAAAAATCCGACGCGATTTTTTTTGTGTCTTCGGGATCGTTTGAGATATAATTTAGTGTCCCCATGGATTTAGTGTCCCCTATCAGAACAAGCCGGAAATTACGCCGTCGCTGTCAATATCTATATTGTTCGCGGCCGGAACCTTCGGAAGCCCGGGCATTACCATAATATTTCCCGTTTCCGCCACGATAAATCCCGCGCCGTTCGATACGCGTATTTCGCTCACATTGACCGTGAATTCCTCGGGGCGGCCCAAAAGTGTTTGGTCATCGGAAAGGGAGTATTGCGTTTTCGCTATGCAGACGGGTTTTTTGTCAAGGCCGAGCTCTTCAAGCTTCTTTATTGCCTTTTTCGCCTTAGCCGAATACTCAACTCCCGCGCCGCCGTAAATTTTTGTTACAATCGCGTTGATTTTATCGGTTATGCTGTCGTTGACATCGTAAACCGGATGATATTCCGACGGCGTTTCCATTGCCGCGAGTACCTTTTGGGCAAGCTCCAATCCGCCTTCGCCGCCCTTTGCGAACACCTCCGAAAGGGCGCAGTCCGCGCCGAGTTCAGCGCAGCGGTCGATTATATATCTCAGCTCCTCATCGCTGTCCGTATCGAAACGATTGACCGCGACGACCACGGGCGCGCCAAACCTCTTCATATTTTCAATATGCTTTTCAAGATTTACAATTCCCTTTTTAAGCGCGTCAAGATTCGGCGCTTTTAAATCGGTCTTTTTCACGCCGCCGTTATATTTAAGCGCGCGCACCGTCGCGACAATGACCACCGCGTCTGGCTTAATTCCGGCCATGCGGCACTTTATATCCATAAACTTCTCCGCGCCCAAATCGGCGCCGAAACCCGCCTCGGTGATCGTGTAGTCGGCCATCTTCATCGCGAGGGTCGTCGCCTGGACGCTGTTGCAGCCATGCGCGATATTCGCGAACGGCCCGCCGTGGATAAGGCACGGCGTATGCTCAAGCGTTTGAACAAGATTCGGGTGAATCGCGTCCTTCATAAGCGCGGCCATAGCGCCCTCGGCGTGCAGATCCGACGCCTTGACCGGCTGACCGGCACGGTTATAACCGATTATAATCTCGCCGAACCGGCGCTTCAAATCGTCCATATCGCTCGCGAGGCACAATATCGCCATAACCTCCGACGCGACCGTGATCATAAACCCGTCCTCGCGTGGTACACCGTTTATATGTCCGCCCATGCCGACTACTATTTTCCTCAAAGCGCGGTCATTAGTGTCGACCACGCGCTTCCATACTATATTCGTAACGTCAATATCGAGCTCGTTGCCCTGATGGATATGATTGTCGATCATTGCCGACAGCAAATTATTTGCCGCTGTTATCGCGTGCATATCGCCCGTAAAATGCAGGTTTATATCGTCCATAGGCACGACCTGGCTGTAACCGCCGCCGGCCGCGCCGCCTTTAACACCCATGACCGGGCCGAGAGACGGCTCGCGCAGCGCGAGCACGCATTTTTTACCCATGCGCGACAGGGCGTCGCCCAAGCCTATAGTTGTCGTGGTCTTGCCCTCGCCCGCGGGGGTGGGATTGATCGCCGTAACGAGCACAAGCTTGCCGTCTTTATTACTGCCAAATTTCTTCCATACGTCAACGCCAAGCTTTGCCTTGTACTTGCCGTAATATTCAAGCTCGTCCTCATCTATACCCAAGGACGCCGCGACGTCGCGTATATGATTCATTTTCGCCGCCTGCGCGATTTCTATATCGGATAACATTTTAAATTCCTCCTTTAAACTCAAACAGAGCCGAACAAAAATCCGGCTCTGCGCATTGTCGTATTAAATCAGTTGTTATTAAAATACCCTCTGTCCTCGCGAACCTTGCGGATGAGAAGGTCAAGGCGGTGCTCAACGTCATTTAATATATCGTCAACATACTGGTCGGTATCGGTCTTGATGTCCATAGCTTTCGATGTGGCGTTATTAACAAGCTCATTCGCCTTATCGTACGCGCATTTTGTAATCTCATGCTCGTCAATAAGCTGCATCTGGGTTTCCTCGGCGCTCTTTCTTATCGCCTCGGCTCTGCTCTCGGCCTCGGATAAGATCCTCTGCCGCTCTTCCTTTACCCATTTTGCTTCCTTAAGCTCATCCGGGTACAGAAGACGTATCTCCTGAATGTAGTCAAGAAGCTCCTCCTTGTCAAGCATTACCTTGCCGGTAAGCGGAACAGAGGACGCTTTATCAATCGTCTCCTCCATCATGTCGATAATTTCCATGATATCCATTTCCATATCCATTACTTAAACCACCCTTTCAACCGGTATATTTTTCCTTTATTTTATTTATTATTTGCGCGGGAACAAGTCCCGTCAAGTCTCCGTTAAAACCCGCAAGCTCCTTGACCATACTGGAGCTTATATAGGAATATTTCGAATTTGTCATCATGAACATCGTTTCGATTTCCTGATTAAGCGTCTTATTAAGCAGCGCCATCTGAAATTCGTATTCAAAATCCGCGACCGTCCGCAACCCTTTTACTATAACCTTCGCGCCGTGAGACGCCGCGAAATCAACCAGCAGTCCCGAAAAGCTGTCCACCTCGACGTTTGGGAGATGACTTGTTACATCCTTAAGCATGTCCACTCGTTCCGAAGCGTCAAACAGCGGGGTTTTGTTTGAATTGTTCAGCACGCCCACAACTACTTTATCGCATACCTTGCTCGAACGCTCTATTATATCAAGATGACCGTTAGTTACCGGGTCAAAGCTGCCCGGATAAACCGCAACCTTCATTTGTTGATTATCCTTCCTGAATGTACACGGTGATATACGTGCGGCCGTATCTGCGCTGACGGTATATCGAAAATCCGTCCGCCCCGCCGTGAAAATCCGTTCCGTCGCTCTCCAAAACAACAACCCCGCCGTCATTTAAGACGTTTTTTTCACGGATCTTCCCGAGCACCGGCTCAATATACCCTTTGTTGTACGGCGGGTCGAGGAAAATTATATCAAACCGCTTGTCCGTTTTCTCAAGAAAATCGAAGCACGAGCAGATTTGCACATCACACCTGTCGGTATATCCCGTAAGCTCCGCGTTTTTCTTTACTATGCCGGCCGAGCGCGGGTCAATGTCTACACAGCACGCGCTTTTTGCGCCGCGCGAGAGCGCTTCAAAGCTCAGCGCGCCGCTTCCGGCAAATAAATCAAGCACAGAGGCGGATGGGATAAACATCCGGATAATGTTAAATACCGATTCCTTCACCCTGTCGGTAGTGGGACGAACATCGTCCCCCGCAAATTCCGCGAGCTTGCGCCCGCGCCGTTCGCCGGCTATTATCCTCATATATTATCCTCCGCATTATACTTATATATTTTATCCTAATTTTTCAAAAAGGTCAACAAAATTTTGTAAAATTTTTTATTTTTTATATATTACACAAAGATGTAACCAATTTGTAATATAAATGATATATTTTGCACAAATTTGTAATTATTCGTCGATTTCTTCCGTAAATTCGGGGAGAATTTCGCCGCGCACATAATCATTATCCGGCACGGGGATTTCCTTCATATCCGGTCCGATATAGAAGCCCGTCTGTGTGCACTGGTTATACGCCGTATTCTGCCACGCAACCGACAAGCGGTACACGGGGTCATGCATAAGCGTATAGAACCTATGCTCGGTTATATCTGTCGAGGTATAAATACGAAGCTCTGTATCATCGTAATTTCTCCATACCGCCTGTTCGCGCCAATCGCCGAATATATCCGCCTGAATACAGGGCGTACCCTTCTTCCAGTTATTGGACAATGTCCCGACGGGGTCGAGTATCGTTTTGAGCTTGTTGTTCTCATAATCCCACTTGTATATTTTAGGCCGTCCGCAGCGGATCGTGTCATCAAATTCATGGTCGAGCAGCTCGCGGATAAGGTCGCCGTCCCACCATATCGCGAAGTTTATCGACTCCGGGCCTTTTTCGTTAATCAATTCGCCATCCATGGTATATATGCCGTCGTCCATTACCCAGCACTGGTTGCCCGGATAGCGCGGATCGATTTTCGCGCACAGGCCGCGCGTGGTATCGCGTCCGGTGAACCTTCCCCATTTGATCTCGCCCGTAGCCGGGTCGTGGACCTCAAAGCCGTATTCCGCCTCCATTTCCTCATGTATCTGGAAGCAGTCAAGGCCATCGCCGTCGGGGCGGAATTTGCCTACGTTAATACAGTCGCCGTGCATAAGCCCGGTCGTGTACATACCCGTACCGTCGTGATCGACCGCCATAGAGCCGTAAATTATCTCATCCTTGCCGTCGCCGTCAACGTCTCCCACGCCGAGATTATGGTTGCCCTGGAATGTATATTCGATATTATGCGTATGATCCGCGACGAATTTCCAGCGTTTTACAAGCTTGTTGTCGATAATATCCCACGCCACAAGATATGTCGGTCTGCCGTGGTCGTAATAGCCGCGGCACATAACAACGCTCGGGTTAACGCCGTCAAGATACGCAACGCACGCAAGGTAGCGGTCGCAGCGATTGCCCCAGCTGTCGCCCCAATCCGCGACATTGCCGCGCGGCGGGTCGTATTCGACCGTATCCATGATCTCTCCGGTATCGCCGCGGAACATCGTCAAAAATTCGCGGCCCTCGAGAATAAACCCATCGCTGTTGCGGTAATCGGCGGACGCCGTGCCTATAACGTTGCCCACGCCGTCAACCGTGCCGTCGGCGGTTTTGCATATTAATTCCGCCTTGCCGTCGTTGTTGAAGTCGTAAACCATGAACTGCGTATAATGCTGACCGGCGCGGATATTTCTGCCCAAATCGATTCGCCAAAGCTTCGTGCCGTCGAGCTTATACGCGTCAAGAATACAGTTTCCGCTGAAGCCCTTATGCGAATTATCCTTGCCGTTCGCGTCCCAGCGCAGCACAATTTCGTATTCGCCGTCGCCGTCCAGATCCGCGATCGATGCGTCGTTGGCCGTGTATTCATGCACGCGTCCGCGCGGCGATATGAAATCGGCCGGCTTGTCAAGCGGTATCGACAGATACTCATGCTCCCATACCTTGGCGCTGTATCCTTCTTTTTCCATTTTGCCGTTTAATACGGCCTTTACGGTATATGTATCGCCCCGCTTGCCGTCCTTATCGAGATAGTTTGTCGCGCCGCCGATCACGCCGGTGATTTTTTTACCGTTTCTGAACAGCACAAAGCTCATGCCGAGCTTATATTCATACGCCTGCAGGCGCCAGCTTAAAAATACGCCGTCCTTCGTCGGCACCGCGATAAGAGCGCGGCTCAGAGTTTCCATCTTCCTTTTCATCGGCTTGTCGAACACGTAGCTTTCGACCTCATATTTCGGCGAATATCCGTGCGGAGTGCACGCCTCCACCGCGTATGTAAACGGAACGACGGTATCAACATCCGCGTCAATAAAGCGGCATTCGCGCGTAGTGCCGATAAGCTTTTCCTTGCCGTAGGGCGCTTTCTGATAAATATTGTAAAACGCCGCGTCATATGTGCTGTCCCATAAAAGTGTGACCGATTTAAGGCGGGTCACCGCCTCAAGGTTCGTAATTTCGCCCTTTACCTCGCCGCCGTCAACGACCTCGGCCATAACCGTGCAGTGGTTTGAGCCGCGGAACTTGTTGGAATAGAGCGGATACACATTGTATTCATACCTCTTGCACAAATGCACGTTTGTATCCGTATAGCTTTCGGTGTATACATTCCTTACTATATCATGCTCATTATTGCGCATATTGCGGCGCGTAATCTGATAACCGTGCGAACCTTCGACCGGAGGCCATGTAAGCGTAATGGACGGGCATTCCGGCTTCGCGCATGCGCTCCACTCGACCGGCGTCATTTTAAGCCATCGCTTCTGGGCGATATCGATCGCGTTAAGCGCCGGATGCTTGCCGGAAAACTCAAACAAAATCTCGCCGTTCGTTACCTCGACCTCGTGAAAACGCTCGATAACCGTGCTGTCGTGCACCCATGAGTGCTGCTCCTCGCCGTTTATCTTGAACACCGTAGTAACGTCGCCCTCATCCTCATAATCACCCAGCGCGATACGGATCTTGTACATCCCGTTAGGGATTTTTACCTTAAACGCGTTCTGATCCATTATCAGAAAATCACGCATAATGGGGTTTTCGCCGCTCGTCCTGAGCATTGCCTGCGCGCGGCGCAATATGCCGTAGCCGCGCTCCTCATTATAGATCGTGCGTCCCGTGATTTTTATGTACCCGTCTGCGGGGGGCTTGCTTCCGAAATCAAAGCTGATATCCATAATCTTATCTCCTTCTTGTGGATTACCTGAATTTATCCTGTTGTTTTCATTATACACCCGTTTGCCGGAAAAATAAAGTGGTTATGAAGATTTTTTGCAAAAATATTGCGTCCGCCGCGAATACGCCGTCATCAAACCGTTTTCCGGCGCGGCGCTCGCCCCCGTTTCCCCAAGCTCATTAAGGGAACGAAATTCGTAACCCTGCTCCTTAGCGTAATTTATAATATCCTCAAGCGCGGCGGCGTTGTCGGAGGATACGGCGTGGAGAAGCAATATCGCGCCGTCATGGAGATACGGAACAACGTTATCAAACGCGTATTGCGCGCCCTGCTGCGTATTGACATCCCAGTCCTTGTAAGCAAAGCTCCATAATATCGTTTTATAACCCATATCACGCGATACGGCAAGCGATTTTTCCGAAAAGCTCCCCTCCGGCGGGCGCACATATTTCATTTCACAGCCGTATTTCTCCATACACATCTTGTTAAGTCCGTCAAGCTCGGATTTTATGTCCTCGGCCGACGCGGACGGCATATTGATATGATTTATAGTATGATTCCCGACGATATGGCCCTCACGTATCATGCGCTCTATAAGCTCCGGCTGATTTTCCAGATACGGCCCTGTCACGAAAAACGCCGCTGGAACCTTCGCCGCCTGCAATATATCGAGAATTTTTGCCGTATATCCGTTTTCATAACCCTCGTCAAATGTAAGATAGAGCGCCTTGGGGCGCGTTTCGTCTATATAGTATCCGCCGTACGCCTCAAGCATATCGACATCCCGGCGCAGCACCTCCGGTTCGGCGTTCTTGCGCCTTACAAATCCCCAGTTTACAGCCTCTGACGACAGCTCGCTGTACGATTGATACGCGGCCGGCTCATATGTGGAAACGGCACAGCCCGCGCATCCGAGCATCGCGGCCGCGGCCGCCGCGGCAATAATGTTTTTCATTTTTATAACCTCCCGTTTTTTTGTTATATTTCATATATATGCGGAATATATTTTCAAATATGTATAAATTAATGTTGAATTTTTTGAAAAAGTAGTATATAATAAAATATGTACACGATATTTGTTGAAAAATGGGGGAATTACAGTGGCTGCTAATCAGACAAATCAAAACAAACCAAGAAGTCTTGAAGCGCGCAGAGCGGAGCGCAGACGCCGCGAGAGACGGCGTAAGAAAAGAATACGCGCGTTATTGCTGTTTGTGATTTTTATAGCGGTAATAGCGCTTATTATACTGGCGTTTGTTTCGTGCCGCAATAAAAACGGCAGCGAAGCGGTAAACGCGGATACGGATACGGCGGAAGTTACGGCTCAGCCGACGATCGATCCTCTCGCTCCTACTCCCGTTCCGAGCGCGGCGACGCTTCTGCCTCCGGCGGAAGAGGAAAATGACCTTCTTGATATAATCATGGATCTGGACGAACAAGGCGCGGAAAAAACCGCGTACCTGACATTTGACGACGGTCCGGCGGAGAACACCACTCCGATTATCCTTGATACACTGCGCCGATACAATATTAAGGCGACGTTTTTCATGCTCGGAACGTCCATTAATTCTTATCCCGATCTCGCGCGCCGAGTATATGAGGAGGGACATCTTATAGCAAATCACTCCAACGGTCATAACTATGAGACATTATATGCGACCGAGGAATCGTTTATGAGCGAGGTCCAGGAAACAGAGGAGATAATATCAAATATCACAAACGGCGACCACCATATGAAGCTGTTTCGTTTCCCGGGCGGCAGCTACAACGCGGGCGATCACGCGTCCGAGAAGCAGGTATACAAAAACACGCTTGCCGCCAACGGCTTCTATTATATTGACTGGAACTCACTGAACGGCGACGCGGAGGGCCGAAAGAAAAACTCACAGGAGCTTTTGGAATATCTCCAGAGCAATCTCGATACCGATTCAAGCACGGTCGTGCTTATGCATGACGCCGCGGCCAAAACAGCGACAGCGGAGGGATTGAGCTCAATTATCGAATACCTGATATCCGAGGGCTATGTGTTCAAGCGCCTTGATGAAATGCCGTATCTTGAACCCACACCATCCTCCGACCCGTCCATGACGGGCGATGGTACATACTCCGATTATACCGACAGCGAGGATTCTGATGGCAGCGGCGAGGACTACAGCTCATCGGCATATATTGATTCATCATATGATGACGACAGCTCGTCAGATTCGTCAAGCTCATCGGGTTCGTCAAGCTCGTCGGGTTCGTCAGGCTCATCGAGTTCGTCAGGCTCATCGAGCTCATCGGGTTCGTCAGGCTCATCGAGTTCGTCAGGCTCATCGGATTCCGACGAATCTGATGAATCTGATAGTTCATCGGGTCTTACGGGCAACGGTTCGATTATTAACGAACAGCGCACGGGCAGTACGACCCGCACATCGGTCGACGGTACGTCTGTCACAGAACCGGCCGGCAGCTCCGATGATGAGGAGGAATAGACAAAAGGGAACGGCTTTTAAGACGCTTCCCGTAAAACAGTAATGTTTTGACTTTACGGCAGCGGCATAGCTTCGGCTATGCCGCTGCTTGCGTTCGCGCTCATAATCATCGGGAAGCGTTTTAAAACGGATTTTGGAAAACGCAAAGAAGCGGCCGTGTCAGGGACAAGCGATGGCTTGTTCATTTTGCCCTTGACCGTGCCGCTCCTTTGCGCCGCTTATGATGAGTATACAGCCTGTCGAAAAAGCCTCGAAAACGGAGACTTTTCACGGGTTAATTTTCTATTAACCTCAAAAGCGTCGCGACAGCTTGTTCAATTGTATATTCTCCCTTTGGATCGAACTTCACGCCGTCTCCGGACATGATCCCCGCCGCGCTGACCGCGGCCACCGCGTTTTTCGCCCAATCGGAAATTTCGTCCGCGTCCTCGTATTCGGGAGCCGCCGTACTGTCAAGCGGTTTTTTCATATACTCCATCATGCGGTATATAATCGCCGCCGCTTCCTCACGCGTCAAATGATCCTCCGGCGCAAAGGTCTTTTCGCCCTTGCCGGTCATGATACCCGCATGATAAAAGGCAATTGCCTCATTGCTGAGCGCGTCCTCGTACGGATTTTCATATATCTTGAAATAATCCTTCTCCTCCATGCTTTTGTTTATCACAAGCACACGGTATGCGTACGAGCAGAAATTTACGCGCGTAACATTTTGGGTAAAATCACCTTCACCGTCATAAAGGCCGATAATATTCCTCGAAATCGCGTCCTTTATATCGTTCCTCGCCCAATCGGATATGATCGGATCGTAGTTTATATCTACTCTGTTTACCGGACTCATCTCATCAAGACGTATCGTCGTGCCGCCTATAGTGACGCTCTCGCATTCCGAAACGTCGATAATCCTGTTAAACAGCCGCCCGATCATCAGTATGGGCATAAACAGATTTGCGTCCGCGTCGCCGTCCAGAATTACGGAATGATTCTCCGGTCTGAATAATCCCATCCCATTGTCATCCGATTCGGAACCAAGGATAATGTCGGTACCGTCCTTCATATGAAGCGCCGCTTTCGCAATATCGGTGCTGAGGTTGAGAGTCTGTCCGGCATTTGTTAAATATACAACCGCGGACAGCGGCGATATTTCTATCTGCTTAACCGTCGATCGTGTTCCGTCCGACAGAGTTACGGGTACCTCCGGCGCGTAATCGACCGATATATCGGTATATTGCACCTCCCATGGGAAGTCAAAGGTACACTCCGCGATAGGCTCGTTATCCTCCTCCTTCACTCCCGGAATATTTCGGTATATGTTATTGAAGGAAAACCGCATCTCATATGACGCCGCTGTTTCCGGCAGGGACGATTCGGTGTCCACTAAATATCCGGTATAAACATACGCAGCTTTATTTCCCTCAACGCTTATTCTTTCGCGCGGACCGCCGCCGCCGCAGTATTTGCTGTCCGAGCCGATTGGATCACAGGTTATACTGAGGAAGCCCGGATATGTGTCTCCCGTCAGATCCGTACCCTCCGGCGCCGTTACGTCAAACAATACCGCGAACTGGTGCTCGTCAATTATCGTCTGACGAATTTCAACGACCGTTCCGTTGTTCTCGGCTCTCGCCTGCGGACGTGCCACATTTTCGTCAACCATGTCCATTAATTCCTGCGTGGGATCGTTAAAGTATTTCAGCATTTCCTCATCCCACGGCTGCGCCGCGGCGGCTGTAACCGACGCTCCGATCGTCACGGTCAGAAGCGCGGCCATTGCCGCCGTACCCTTTTTCCTTACCGTTTTGCTTGCAATTAATGTTAATCTCTTACTCATATCCTTTTTACCTCCAAAAAACGTCGTGGTCATATATGACCGTTTCTGATTGCTTATCCTTAAAAATTTCAAAAGCATTTCACCGTAAAACACCCGTGTTTCATACGGTCTGTGGTCAAGCACCGCCTCATCGCACGACGTTTCGCCGTCCAGCTCCGCCGCCTTCGCCATAACGTAGGCAAACGGATTAAACCAATGAAGCGACAGGAATATGAGAATTATGAACTGGTACCAAATGTCGCGCCGCTTATAATGCGTCAGCTCATGGCAAAATATAAGACACAGCTCGTCAAAATCAAACCCGCTTTGCGGCAGAAGCAGCAGCGGCCTGAATACCCCCGTGAGCATCGGCGTGTTTATTACAGGGGATACACGCGCGGGGATCTCCGCATTGATCCCCATGCGCCGTTTTTCCTCAGAAAGCGCCGATAGTATTTCCCCGTCCTCAACCGGCTCCGATCTCCGCTTCACCGCCGACAAAAAGACGATATACCGCCGTATATGCTCCGCAAAAAATATCACCGCCGCGATAAGCCATACTATAGATAAAATCAGCGTTATATCGATCTGTCTGCGGTAAGTCGCCGTCGGCTCCGAAGCCGGTGACGCCGGCTCTCCGTCATCGGTTTCCCAATAGAACGGATTTTCCTCCGTCACTTCGTACATCGGCGTGTGAGCTCTTATCCATTCGCCCGTTTTTACCGCGTTCTGAGTAAGCGCCCGATTCTCCGCCTTAAAGCTTATGCCGAGCATAGAAAACGGTATCATAAACACTAGCATTACCGCAAGCCATGAATAATATCGCCAGCCCGCGCGGTAGCGCTTCGTCACGGGAATTGTCAGGCATAAAAGCAGTATGACGATCACCGACATTTTCGCCGACGACACGGCGGTTTGAATGAATAATTGCTTTAAAAAATCAGTCATTTCTCTTTTCCTTAAACAGCTTTTCCAGCTCGTCAATGTCAGCGTCGCTTATTTTGCGGCTGTCGAAAAGGGCGCGCATGAAGCTTGTGACGGAGTTCCCGTACATCTTTTTAAGGAATAACTCGTTTTCAACCTCCGCATATTCCGTTTCGTTCACAAGCGCGGTATATATATACTCCTTCCCGCGCTTGTCTTTCGCTAAAAATCCTTTGCCGATAAGCCTGTTTATAAGCGTCTGCATCGTTGACTGCGTCCATTGGTTTATGCCCTCCGCGTCGATTATGCGCTTTATTTCGCTCGTCGCGATAGGGTTGGCATTGTGCCAGACCACCTTCATAATCTCAAGCTCCGCGTCCGGCAGCTTTTTGAAGTGTTCCACGTTTTTGCCTCCTTGTAATCATGATCACTATATCCTACGACCGTCGTATTTGCATATACGACATCTGTCATATATGCTTTATCTATATATTACACCTGTCGTATTTGTTTGTCAACCCTTTTTTTTTAATTTTCTTAAATATTTTTCAATTACAATTCCCTATTATCATGTGCGGGCGTGGTTTAGATCGATCGTTATGCCGATAAAGCGGATGTCCGGCGCGGTACGCCGACGCGGGGATCAACGGCATTTCCCGCAGATTTTAAAATATGAAGGAAATGGGATCAGACTGATGTCAAAATTAAAATAGTACATGCACAGCTTTACTTTTGCTGCTTGCCCATGCGGCCCGGGCATAGGATAAAAACGGAGGTGGTGCGAATGGCACGTAAAGAAACGAAATATACGGTCAATGCGTACATACGGGTGAAATCAATACCCGAAAACTTGAACGGAAAAACGTATAGTGAGCGGATCGCGCCGCAGATGATACCGATCGACGAATATTTCGACAATGAGAAGTTCGGCAATGTCAGCCGCCGCGAGTGGGTACGAAAACATGAGGAGGCGGCGCTCTCGGCAGTGTTTGGCGTACCGGTGACGGTGACAAATTAATCGCCGCCGCTCGGCTAAAAAACGGCTGCGGAACATGCCCTCGCGGGGACAGCGCCGACGGGTAAAACGGCGGCCGCGGTTTATGTACTTCGCCTTGTTTCGACAAATTCCGCATTTTTTGTATTAATTACGTAATCCAAATGTAAGCGTAAAGTTGTCATATTGTTACCGCATTATATCATTAAAGTGATATAATAGGAATAAAGACAAAAAAGTCACAAATAATTGCACGAAATGGAATTTTTTTCCAAAAACCCTTGATTTTATTTCCATTATATGGTAATATATTGTATATTAAGGGATTATTTAGCGGACAACCGTCAATAATTCCTTGTATAAATAAATCAAAGGGGGATTAAATCCATGAATAACTTAATATCTGTATTAGTCGCAGATGACAACCGGGAACTGACAAAAGAGCTGTCTGAGTATATCGGCGCACAGCCCGATATGGAAGTTACGACAGCCGAAAACGGGAATGAAGCGTTAGCGCGTATCAAGGAAATCGAGCCGGATGTTTTGATACTTGATATGGTAATGCCGGAGCTTGACGGGATAGGCGTATTAAAACGTCTCCGAACAGCGGAATTTCCGAAAAAA
This sequence comes from uncultured Clostridia bacterium, assembly GCA_947628155.1. Lineage (GTDB taxonomy): Bacteria > Bacillota > Clostridia > UBA1381 > UBA1381 > 12844. The sequence continues at coordinate 43,183 of CANQYQ010000001.1, read as the reverse complement.
CCAATCGTTATAGTATATTCGATTTCAACGCTTGTAAGAACGGTTGAGACTATGCTTAACCTCGGCGCTGATTATTACCTGTTAAAGCCTCAGTCACCCGAAAGAGTGTGCGACACGATCCGTGAATTCACGCATGCGGTAAAGCCGTCAAAAGCAAGCGTCCCTGAGGCCCTGCCCCAAAATAAGGACTACGACCTTGAGACTATTGTAACGGAATTCATCCATGAACTCGGAGTTCCCGCACACATCAAAGGATATCAGTACATCCGCAGCGCGATTATGATGGTTGTGGAAAATATGGATCTGCTGAATTTCATCACCAAACAGCTTTACCCCGATATCGCAAAGGCTTATAATACGACCGCAAGCCGCGTTGAACGAGCCATCCGCCATTCTATTGAGGTTGCGTGGAGCAGAGGCAAGCCTGAGACTATGAACGAAATATTCGGGTACACCATCCATACCGGTAAGGGAAAGCCTACAAATTCGGAGTTCATCGCTATGGTGGCCGACCGTATTAGATTACAGATTAAGTAAAACAATGAGGAATCCCCCGGCGCCAAGATTAAATATAAGTATGAAAGAGGAGCGGCAGCGCTCTTTTTTCATGCGCGGAAATCATTGACAATTTTCGGATCGTGTGGTATAATACATTCACAATTAAATAATGACGAAGGGTGCCTGAGATTCCGGAGTTTCCGGAGTTGGTTCAGGTGAAAAGGGAAGCGGGTGAAAATCCCGCGCGAACTCGTCACCGTGATTACGTAGTTTCGGAGAATTACGCCACTGGGTAAAACCGGGAAGGCTCTTTTGAAACGCCTGATGTATGAGCCGGGAGACCTGCCCTTTGTTCGGTACGAAAAAAGCCACGAGTAATTGGCGGTACACCCGGAAAAATCCGTATTTCGCGGATGTGTTTTTTGCTGCGCTTTTACTTATGGTAAAGGCGTTTTTATTTTGGAGGATCATATTATGGAAAATTCAGCGGACGGCAGCTATACAATTGATGTAACACTGACCGGCGGCAGCGGAAGGGCACAAATAAAATCTCCCGCGGATATGGAAATCAAGGACGGCCGCGCGGCCGCCGTGATTGAATGGAGCAGCCCGAATTATGATTATATGGAAATAGACGGGCACGGATATTATCCCATAAATACGGGCGGAAATTCGCGGTTTAAGGTGGAGATCCCGGCGGCGGATACGGATATTCCCGTGCTCGCCGAAACAACGGCTATGAGCGAGCCGCATATGATTGAATATTCGCTTCGGTTCGACAGCGCCTCGATCAAGGCCGCGGATACCGCGCCGAACGTCATTCTTATCGGCGGGATTTCGGCGGCCGTAATTATCGCGGCAGCCGCGGTTTGGATGAAACGGAGACGCTCAAAATGAAAATAATAAAAACAACGGCGGCTTTATTATGCAAAGCCGCGCTCATATTCGGCATAATGACCTTATTTGGATGCGCGCCGAAACGCGGAGTTCCCGAAATCCCTTATGAAATTGACGGCATACGATTTACCGAACGAGTCTGTACGGCATATGCGGAGCAATTTACAATTGACCGCTGCGATGAAGGATATTCCATGATCTATATCGGGAACGGAGATCGGTTCTTAATTGTTCCCGAGGGCGCGGGCGCGCCGGACGGGATCGACGATGACATAAAAATAATCAATCGTCCGATAGGCAATATATACCTTGCCGCCACCGCCGCAATGGATTTGTTCGACTCGCTCGGGCGCGGCAATGCGATTAAATTTTCCGGTTCCGAGGCGGACGAATGGTACATCGATTACGCGCGAAGGGCGATGGAGAGCGGCGATATGCTCTACGCCGGCAATTACAGCGCGCCGGATTACGAAATGCTGCTTACAAACGGCTGTGATTTATCGATACAGTCCACAATGATCGACTACGCGCCCGATGTAAAGGAGAAGCTGGAGGATTTGGGGATAACCGTGCTCACCGATTATTCAAGCTACGAAACGCACCCGCTCGGGCGAAGCGAGTGGATCCGCGTATATGCCGAAATTTTAGACGAGGCGGATAAGGCCGATATACTGATGAAGGAACAGGCGGAGCGGCTTGAGGCGGCGTCGTGCGCCGACACCGGAAAAACCGCCGCGTTCTTTTACATAAACGGCAGCGGACAAGCCGTGACCCGCAAATCAAGCGACTACGTATCACGGATGATGGAAATGGCGGGCGGCCGCAATGTATTTACCCATCTCGAAAACGACGACCGGTTATCCACTATCAAGCTTGAGCCGGAGGAATTTTACAAAACGGCCAAGGACGCGGATATTATAATATACAACAGCACAATAGGCGGCGAGGTGCACTCAATTGATGAAATGATTGCGAAAAATGAGCTTCTCGCGGATTTCAAAGCCGTCCGTACCGGGGATGTATGGTGCACCCGCGAAAGTCTGTATCAGGAAACGATGGATCTCGGCGCGGTATTGGAGGATCTTCGCGCGGTCTTCGCCGGCGATACCGAAAGTCATCCGCCCGTATATCTGTTTCGGCTTGAGAGGAGCGATGTCAAATGAAGCTAAGATACGCCGCCGTATTTACAGTGTTAAGCGCCGCCCTGCTGGCCGCGCTGTATCTAAATCTCACGATAGGCGGCGCGGACATATCACCGGCGGAAGCATTAAAAATATTATTTCGCGGCGGCGCGGATACCGCGTCGGATATAATTATGAAGATCCGCGTGCCGCGCGCAATGGCCGCGCTTATATTGGGCGGGGCGCTGTCCCTGTCCGGATATCTTTTGCAGACGTTCTTCCGTAACCCCATAGCCGGACCGTTTGTGCTCGGCGTATCCTCCGGCGCGAAGCTCACTGTCGCGCTTATAATGGTCGCGGCGGCTGAAAGCCGCGCCGCGCTCACATCGGGCGCGTTAATAAGCGCCGCGTTTATCGGCTCTCTCGCGTCACTGGCATTGGTGCTTACGGTATCACGCAGCGTCGGCTCAATGTCAACGCTTGTGGTATGCGGCGTAATGATAGGCTATATTTGCTCGGCGATGACCGATTTCGTCGTAACCTTCGCGGCGGATTCCGATATAGTCAATCTTCGCAGCTGGTCGCTGGGCACGTTTTCCGGCATGAATATGGACAATGTACGGGCGAGCGCCGTCGTCACGGCGTCCGGATTGGCGCTCACGCTACTTTTGGCAAAACCGATAGGCGCATATCGTCTGGGAGAAAGCTACGCGCAAAATTTAGGCGTAAGAATCAAGCCGCTCCGCGCCGCGCTTATACTTCTTTCCGGACTGCTGTCGGCATGCGTTACGGCGTTCGCCGGGCCGATTTCATTCGTCGGCATAGCAGTGCCGCACATTGTGAGGACGGCGCTTAAAACATCAAAGCCGGTCGTTCTCATACCGTCGTGCTTCTTGGGCGGCAGCGTATTCTGTATGCTGTGCGATTTAATATCTCGGACGGCATTCGCGCCGACGGAGCTTAGTATAAGCACGGTCACGGCAATTTTCGGAGCGCCGGCGGTGATCGCCGCCATGCTCAGACAAAGGAGGGATAGAGTATAACAAAATATCTTGAGGTTCGGGATTTAGCGATCGGCTATTCTCACACAGTCGCGTCGCATATTTCCTTCAGCGTAGACGGCGGCGAAATAATGACTGTTATCGGGCCTAACGGCTCGGGCAAATCCACTCTCTTAAAAACGCTTGCCGGAACGCTAAAAAAACGCGGCGGAACGGTGCTTATTAACGGACGCGGCGCGGAACGCATCACGCCGAACGAGCGCGCCAAGCAGCTTGCCGTGATGCTTACGGAGCGTGTCGGAGCGGAGCTTATGACCTGCCGTGAGGTTGTGGAAACGGGACGCTATCCGCACACGGGACGGCTGGGGCGGCTTACACAAAACGATAAACGCGCTGTCGATAAAGCGATTTTTGCAACCGAAACCGCAGACTTTGCGGACACGGATTTTTCGCAAATAAGCGACGGGCAGCGGCAAAGGGTGATGCTCGCGAAAGCGATATGTCAAGAACCGAAGATCCTGCTTCTCGACGAACCGACCTCATATCTTGACATTCACCACAAAATCGCGTTTCTGGAAACGCTCCGCGCGCTTGTGAATGATGAAAAAATCGCGGCGGTCGTATCAATACATGAGCTTGACATGGCAAGGATAATTTCCGATTATACAATTTGTATAAAAAACGGCGGAATATTCAAGGCGGGCGCGCCGCCGGATATTTTCACTCCCGATGTTTTATGCGGATTATTCGGCCTGCCGCGTGATTTGTACGCACAATATTTTAAAAATTAAAAAGGAGACATTATTATGAAAACCAAGAAATTACTTATCTGCTCCGTTCTTTTGGGAGCGCTTGCATTATCGGGCTGCGGCGGGCAGCAAACAGCCGATGATCCCGGCGCCGAGGCGGGCGGTGAAAAACCCGCTATTCTCGTCGTAAGCTTCGGCACAAGCTATAACGACAGCCGCGATAAAACCATCGGCGCCGTTGAAAACGCAATCTCGGACGCGTACCCCGACTATGACGTCCGCCGCGCGTTTACAAGTCAAATCATAATCGACAAGCTGAAGGAGCGCGACGGGCTCGAGATTGACAATGTTGAGGAGGCGTTCGACAGACTTGCCGCCGATGGGGTTAAGGACGTCGTCGTTCAGCCGACGCATGTTATGAGCGGATTTGAATATGATGATTTGGCGGCCGCGGCGGATTCGTACAAGGATTCATTCGACACGATCGTTATGGGCAAACCGCTCCTGTCCTCCGATAAGGACTACAGCGCGGTCGCGGACGCGCTCACTGCCGAAACATCACAGTATAATTCAGACGGAACGGCAATCGTATTTATGGGTCACGGCACGGAGCATGAAGCGAATGAGGCATATACAAAGCTTCAGCAAGAGTTTACCGGCAAGGGCCAAAGCAATTATTTTATCGGCACGGTCGAATCGACTCCGACGCTTGAAGATACGATAGCGGCAGTAAAGGCCGGAGGCTATAAAAAGGTTGTGCTTGAACCGCTCATGGTCGTCGCCGGCGACCATGCCAATAACGATATGGCCGGCGACGAGGACGGCTCCTGGAAAACTGAGTTTGAAAAGGCCGGCTTCGATGTTGAATGCGTATTGAGCGGTATGGGCGAATTTCCGGAAATTCAGACGATTTATGTAAACCATGTCGCCGACGCAATCGCCGCGTCGGGGAAATAGATTTTAGTTTGCCGCGCTTTTGCGTATGGGAAACACCGTAGGGGCGGCCATCGGCCGCCCGTGTTCCGTAACACGATATGGAATACGGCGGGCGTTAGCCTCCCCTTTAACAAGGGGCGTAAGCAGAGCGTCCCCGTGAGTGATTTCGCATACGGCGAGTGTTAGCCTCCCTTGTCAAAGGGAGGTGGCATTTGCGACCGCAGGGAGCAAATGACGGAGGGATTCATTTTTGCAAAATATCGCATATTGCAGCGATTTGGTGTGATTGCGGAATCCCCTCGCCAACTTCGTTGGCCCTCTCCCCTTTAACAAGGGGCGCAAGCAGAGCGTCCCCGTGAGCGAAATTGCACATGGCGGTCGTTAGCCTCCCCTTTAACAAGGGGCGCAAGCAGAGCGTTCCCGTGAGCGAAAATCGCATACGGCGGGCGTTAGCCTCCCCCTTTAACAAGGGGCGCAAGTGATTGATTTCGTATACGGCGGGCGTTACCGGAACTTTTTTCGCAGCATTGTTAACAAATCGCCGAACCGGCGCGACCATATAAACATAAATCTAATGGAGGAGCATATGAAAAAAATCATATTATGCCTGTGCGCGGCGCTGCTGATGCTGCAATCCGTATGCATAGCGGCGCAAAAGCGGCCGATATACGCCGATGAGCTTAACGACGGCGAATACCCTATTACCGTAACATCAAGCTCATCGATGTTTCGTATAGCGGACTGCACTCTTACCATCGCCGGCGGAAAAATGCGGGCGGCAATGACATTAAGCGGCAAGGGCTATGAAAAGCTGTTTATGGGCACAGGCGCTGAAGCGTCCGCCGCTCCCGACAGCGAATGTATATATTTCACCGAAAACAGCGGCGGCAAATATACATACACCGTTCCGGTCGAAGCACTCGACACGGAAATCGACTGCGCCGCGTGGAGTATAAAAAAGCAAAAATGGTACGACAGGACGCTTGTGTTTGAATCATCCGGCCTGCCGAAGAATGCGTTTGGCAGGAAGGCCGCGATTCCGGCGGCGATTGCGGCGGCTGCCGCGGTAATCGCGGTCTTGGCGGCGGTAATATTTATTTGGAAAAGGAAACGGTCAAATGAAAGCTGAAAATATCCGTCCCGCCGATATTGAACGGCGGAGCATGGAAATAATTGAATCGGAAATAGGCGAAACACCGTGGCTTACGGATACGGAAAGAACCGTGCTCAAGCGCGTTATTCACACAACCGCCGATTTTGATTATGTTAAAAGCCTGGAGTTTTCCGAAAATGCCGTAAAACGCGGCATCGCCGCATTACAAAGCGGCGCGGTTATCGTGACTGACACGAATATGGCGCTGTCCGGCATAAACAAACGCGCGCTATATTCGCTTAACTGCGAGGCGCACTGCTTCATGGCCGATCCCGACGTGGCGGAGCGGGCGGCGGCAAACGGAACCACGCGCGCCGCCGCGGCCATGGACAAGGCGGCAAAGCTTTACGGGAACAAGAATATAATTTTCGCCGTAGGCAACGCCCCGACAGCGCTCATTCGCCTGCGCGGTCTCACACAGAGCGGCGGCATTTCCCCCTCGCTTGTGATTGGCGTGCCGGTTGGATTCGTGAACGTCACGCGGGCAAAGGAACTGATTAAAGCGAGCGGCGCGCCGTATATCGTGTCAAACGGCAGAAAGGGCGGCAGCCCCGTCGCCGCCGCGATATGCAACTCTCTGCTGTATATGATACACGACACTAAGAGATGAATTTATCGGTCTGTACGGCCCAAAACTAAAATTTCCCATAAAGGTCATAACAATGGATAATTACATATACAAATACGGCAAGCGGCTGCGCCGCGGATACACGACCGGCTCATGCGCGGCCGCGGCGGCAAAGGCGGCGGCAGCCGCGCTTTTAGGCGGCAAATTCCCCGATTCCGCCGTGCTTATCACGCCGAAGGGCATACCATTGTCGCTTGATATTTCCGACGCGTACATTTCCGATAACGGCGCCGTATGCGCCGTCAGAAAAGACGGCGGCGACGATCCCGACGCCACGGACGGTCTGCTTATATACGCGCGGGCCGAAAAATCCACGCACGGTATAGAAATACATGGCGGCGAAGGCGTGGGCATCGTCACCAAAGCCGGACTCGACCAGCCGGTCGGCGCGGCAGCCATTAACAGCGTACCGCGAAAAATGATAACCGAGGCGGTCGCGGAAGAATGCGCGGCAAATAATTACACCGGCGGAATAAAAATAACGATTTTCGTCCCCGGCGGCGCGCGCGCCGCGGAAAAAACGTATAACCCCCGCATGGGCATAACAGGCGGCATTTCAATTATCGGCACGACCGGTATTGTCGAGCCGATGAGCAATGACGCCATTATCGCAACGATGCGTACGGAAATGAAAATGCGCCGCGCGGAGGGAATAAAAAACCTTGTTCTCACAATAGGGAATTACGGCAGCGGCTTTTTGAAAACACATATGCCGTTCGCTGCCGGGAAATGTGTTACATGCTCCAATTTCATCGGTGAGGCGATCGATACGGCGGCAGAACTCGGTTTCGGCGGCGCGCTAATTGTCGGACATATCGGCAAGCTTGTAAAGCTGGGCGCGGGAATTATGAACACGCATTCGTCGCGCGGCGACGCGCGAATGGACGTGCTTGTCACGTGCGCACTAATGGCGGGCGCGGAGATCGAAGCTCTAAGGGAGATCCCCGGCTGCGCGACCGCCGACGCCGCCCTGTCGATTATCAAGGACGCGGGGATCTTGGATAAAACATCAAAAATCCTCATGAGCCGTATACGGTATTATCTCGGCTTGCGCGCGAACGGAAATATAAAAACTGGGGCGCTGGTGTTTTCGGACAAATTCGGCGTAATAGGTCAAACACCCGAAGCGGCGGAGATGATACAAAAAATCACGGAGGAATACAATGGTTAATTTTGTTGGCGCGGGCTGCGGCGCGACCGATTTGATAACTATACGCGGCGCGAGGCTTATCGCGGACGCGGACGTTATAATCTACGCCGGTTCGCTTGTAAACCCCGAGCTGCTTAAATACGCAAAACCGGGCTGCGAAATTCACAACAGCGCGTTTATGACGCTTGACGATGTAATTAATGTTATAACGCGCGCCGAAGCCGCGCGCAAAATGACGGTTCGGCTTCACTCGGGCGACCCATCGCTCTACGGAGCGATACGCGAGCAAGCGGACGCGCTTAACAATCTCGGCATAGAATATGAAATATGCCCGGGCGTAAGCTCGTTGAGCGGCGCGGCGGCAGCCTTGAAGGCGGAATACACGCTTCCCGGAGTATCACAAACGGTTATCATAACGCGCGCGGCGGGACGGACAAGCGTACCTGAACGCGAGAGCATAGCCGCGCTTGCCGCGCATAACGCGACTATGGTTATATTTTTAAGCGCGGCAAAAACGCGCATGCTGTCCGAGGAATTGATCCGCGGCGGCTATGATAAAAACACACCCGCGGCGATCGTGTACAAGGCGACATGGAGGGATGAGAAAATATGCCGCTGCACGGTGGATACACTTGATAAAACGGCAAAGGAGCACGGCATAACAAAAACCGCGCTTATATGCGTCGGGAATTTTCTGGGCAATGATCATTTGCTCTCAAGGCTCTATGACGCGGGTTTTGAAACAGGGTTCAGGAAGGCGGAAGGATGAAAGCGGCTATTATTTCAATCACGGAAAACGGCGGAAAATTATCACGAAAAATTGCTGACTCAATCGAATGTGAGCGTTATATGTTTTACAAGCACGCGGACGGCGCGGAGGTCTTTTCCGATTTAAAAAAGCTTGTAGGCGATATATTTTCAAAATACGACGCGCTGGTTTTCATCTGCGCGTGCGGGATCGCCGTCCGCGCCGCCGCGCCGCATATCGTGTCGAAGATGACCGACCCGGCTGTAATCGTAATCGACGATTCCGGCAGATTCGCCGTGCCGATTTTGTCCGGCCACGTCGGCGGCGCGAACGCACTCGCGAAAAAAATCGCCCAAATTATCGGGGCGGTTCCGGTGATAACAACCGCTACTGATTCCGGCGGCAAATTTTCTCCCGACAGCTTTGCCATGGCTAACAGCCTTCATATAAGCGATGTGAGCGCGGCAAAGGAAATCGCGGCGGCGGTTCTGGACGGTGAAAAAATCGGTCTTGTATGCGATCATACGGCAATAAACATACCGGAGCAATATTTCGGCAAAAACACGCGGGTCGGGATTTACATAGGCCGCGAGGATAAAAAACCGTTTGATATAACGCTGCGGCTCATTCCGAAAAACATTTCCGTCGGCATAGGCTGTAAGCGCGGCACAGATCCCAAAAGGCTTTCGGAATTTATACGGGATACCATGGCTCAGAATAATCTGCCGCTTTACAGAATAGGCGGAGTGCATACGATAGATTTAAAAAAGGACGAGCCTGCCGTTATTGAATTTTGCCGAAAAAATAAAATTCCGCTCATATTTCATTCGGCGCGTGAATTAAACGCCGCGCCGGGTGAATTTATCGGCTCGGAATTTGTGAAAAAAATCACCGGCACGGATAACGTATGCGAAAGAGCCGCTGTCTGCGGCGGCGGGAGGATAATCATCAAAAAAACGGCGCGCGGCGGCATGACCTTCGCGGCGGCCGAGGAGGATGTACTTATTGATTTTGCGAGGGAATTATAGATGAAGCTGTATATAGTCGGAATAGGTCCGGGCGGCGAAGCCGGGATGACGATTGCCGCGAGAGCGGCGCTTGAAAAAAGCGATATCATAGTCGGATACACCGTTTACGCGGAGCTTGTGAGACGAATTTTTCCCAATAAGGAATTTATAACCACACCCATGCGCGGCGAACGCAAACGCATTATGCTTGCGTTTAACGCGGCGGCGGGCGGCAAAACCGTGTCTTTGGTCTGCAGCGGCGACGCGGGAGTTTACGGCATGGCCTCGCCCGCGCTCTCGCTTGCGCAAAAATATCCCGGCGCCGAGGTCGAGATTATACCTGGCGTCACGGCGGCGTTAAGCGGCGCGGCGCTTTTGGGCGCGCCGCTGACAAACGATTTCGCGGTCATCAGCCTATCCGATTTGCTTACGCCTCGGAACGTGATCGAACAGCGTCTGCGCGGGGCGGCGCGGGGCGGCTTCGCAATCGCGCTGTACAATCCCGCGTCAAGCAAGCGGAAAACTCACCTTGCCCGCGCCTGTGAGATTCTGCTTGAATACCGTGATAAAACCACCGTCTGCGGCATAGTGAAAAATATCGGCAGAGACGGCGAAACGGCACGCATACTTACGCTTGAGCAACTAAGCTCCGCTGACGCGGATATGTTCACGACCGTATTTATCGGCAGCGGTGAGACGAAAATTATCAACGGAAGAATGGTTACGCCGAGAGGATATAAAAATGTGTAAAATACTGATTTTCGGCGGTACTGCCGAAGGGGGGCAGCTAGCGCGGTTCTGCGCAAAAAAGCGTATCGGCGCGTATGTGAGCTCGGCTACGGACTACGGCGCGGCGCAGCTTATAAAATCACCGTATATACACGCCGTAACGGGACGGAAAACGGCCGCGGAAATGGCGGAATTTATCGCGAAAAACGATATCGATCCGGTTTTTGACGCGACTCATCCGTATGCGGTCGAGGCAACGGAAAATATACGGCGGGCATGTTCTCAAACGGGCGCGGCATATATCCGCGTACTGCGCGAAACGACGGCAAAGCGCGGCGACGGGATTTTTTTTAACGATATCCCATCCGTGGTCGAGTATCTGAATAATCACGGCGGAAATATACTGCTGACGACAGGCAGCAAGGAGCTTCCGCGCTTTCGCGCCGTAAACGGCTTTTCCCTGCGGTGCACGGTACGCGTACTGGACGCGGACGGAATTTACGAAAAATGCGCCGCGTACGGCTTTGATAAAATCATCGCCGAAAAAGGGCCGTTTTCAATTCGGAAAAATATCGCGCATCTGAGGCGAGCGGGCGCAAAATTCATCGTGACAAAGGACAGCGGCAGGCTCGGCGGCTATGACGAAAAAATAGCCGCCTCAAAGGAGCTTGGCGTTACGGCGCTCATCATTACGCGCCCGGCCGAAGACGGAATAGACGTAAACAAAGCAAAACAGCTTCTGGAGGAATACAATGGGCAAGCAAATTAAAATTATCGGCGTCGGCATGGACGGGCACGCGGCGCTGACCGCCGCGGCAAATTCCGCGCTGACCGCCGCGGAGGTCATAATAGGCGCGCGGCGCGTTATTGATATGCTCGCGATTACAGGCAAGCCGACGTTCGAATCATATAAGCAAGACGAGATCGCGGAATATATATTCGGCTGCGGATATGAAAATATCGCGGTAGCTATGTCCGGCGACACCGGCTTCTACAGCGGCGCGGACGGGCTTGCCGACCGTCTGTCCCGTTATGATGTTGAAATTATACCCGGGATCTCCTCTCCGTCATATTTCCTCGCAAAACTCAGGCTGCCGTGGCAAAACGCAAAATTCATCAGTCTGCACGGGAAAACGGCCAACATCGCACGCGGCGTACGCGCGAATAAATTGACCTTTTTCCTGCTCGGCGGCAGTATAACCGCCGCCGCCGTCTGCGCACGGCTTTGCGAATACGGCATGGAAAATGTAAAAATCCGCATAGGTGAAAATTTAGCTATGGAAAACGAACGGATTTTAACGGGCAAAGCGGCGGATTTTGTCAACGAAAAAACCGATAATTTATGCGTGCTGCTCGTGGAAAATCCCGATTATGAGCACGGAGTGAGAACAGGCATACCGGACGGCGAATTTATACGCGGCGGCGTTCCTATGACAAAATCGGAAATACGCGCGGTTTGCGTGTCGAAGCTCGGCATAGGGCAAACCGATATTTGCTGGGATATCGGCTGCGGCACCGGCTCTGTCTCCGTCGAAATGGCGCTGCGCTGCTCCGACGGCACGGTTTACGCGATCGATAAAAGCGATGAAGCTGTCAGGCTTACAGATGAAAACCGAAAAAAATTTGGGTGCGACAACATTGAAATATTGCATTCCGACGCGGCTTTGGCGATATCCTCACTTCCCGCTCCCGACCGCGTGTTTATCGGCGGCTCGGGCGGTGAGATCGGCGAGGTAATAAACGCGGCATTCCGAAAAAATCCGCGCGTTCAAATCGCCGCGCCGGCAATATCGCTTGAAACGCTTGAACAATGCCGCGCCGCGTTCGGTTCGCTTGGGCTGCCGTGCGATATAATACAAATTGCCGTTACGCGAACAAAAAAAATCGGCGATCACACGATGATGGACGCGCAAAATCCAATCTTCATTATACAAGGAGGCAGACGATGAGAATTATGATCGCCGGCACACACAGCGGCTGCGGCAAAACGACTGTAACATGCGCCGTTTTACAGGCGCTTAAAAACCGCGGCATGGACGTTACCGCCTTTAAATGCGGGCCGGACTATATCGACCCGATGTTCCACAGCCGCGTTATCGGCGCGAAATCGCGAAATCTTGATACGTGGCTGTGCGATAAGAACACCGTAAATTATCTGCTTCAAAAAAACGCCGGCGAAATCTCCGTGATCGAGGGGGTCATGGGCTTCTACGACGGCGTTAACGGAACGGCCTCGGCGCACGCTCTGGCGGCCGGTACCGGAACGCGGGCGGTGATCGTTATCGACTGCAAGGGTATGAGCGAATCATTAGGCGCGGTGATGAAGGGGTTTTTAACGTACAAAACGCCGAACATCATCGCCGGATTTATTTTTAACCGGCTGCCCGAAAGCCTTGAAGCGGCGGCAGCGCAAATGTGCGATGAGCTTGGCACACAATATTTCGGATACTTGCCGTACAACGCCGAATATTCAATAGAAAGCCGCCGCCTCGGACTTGTCGCGGCGGACGAAATCAAGAACCTGCAATTAAAGCTTGATATTCTTGCCCGCACGGCGGATAAAACGCTTAGGATAGACGATATGATCCGCTGCGCAAACGAATCCGGAAGCGCGCGGTTTAGTGTCCCCATGGCGGAGAGTTTTAGTGTCCCCGATGCAAAAACGGGCGTCGATTTTAGTGTCCCCGTGATGACGGGCAATTTCAGCGGCTCCGCGAAAGGCGCGTGTGACGATTTTAGTGTCCCCGGTACAATGCCGCCGCGCGGGCCGATTAAAATAGCTGTCGCGTATGACAAAGCATTCTGCTTTTACTACGAGGATAATTTTGATTTGCTGCGTTCTTTGGGATGTGAAATTATAAAATTTTCACCGCTTGCGGACAAGAAACTGCCGGACGGCATAAGCGGACTTATAATAGGCGGCGGATATCCGGAGCTTCACGCGGCGGCTCTATCGGATAATACGGCGATGCTTTACGGTATAAGAGCGAAAATTAACGGCGGACTGCCGACGATAGCGGAGTGCGGCGGATTTATGTATCTTTGTAAAACGCTCGAGGGCGCGGATAAAAGGCGGTATGATATGGCCGGGGTTATAGATACCGACGCGTACAAAACTGATAAATTACAGCGGTTCGGGTACGTTACCCTGACGGCGAGGGAGGATAATCTTCTGTGCAAAAGGGGTGAAAAAATCCGTTCGCGCGAGTTCCACTACTGGAACGCTTATGACTGCGGCAGCGCGTTTACGGCGCAAAGAGCGCGCGGCGGCGATTATGTATGCGCGCACGCGTCAAAGACACTGTATGCGGGATTTCCCCATCTTCATTTTTGGGCAAATACGGATACGGCGGTAAATTTTGTAAACACATGCGGGGAGTACGCAAGATGGAAAGAATAAAATTAATTACCCCGCCCGACGCGGCGGCAATGACCCGCGCGAGGAAGCGGTGGAACAATGTGGCCAAGCCGATCCGCGGGCTTGGGCTGCTGGAGGACGCGATCATAAAAATTTCCGGAATTACCGGAGACGAGAACATCCGGCTCGACCGCCGCGAAGCTGTAATAATGTGCGCGGACAACGGCGTGACGGAGGAAAACGTAACGCAGACGACCAGCGCGGTGACGGCAATTGTCGCGAGGTCGATCGCGGACGGCGTATCGGGAATAAATCGGCTGGCGAATGTATACGGCGCGGGCGTAACGGCGGCAGATATCGGCATGATAACGGATGTGCCGGGTACGGTGCGGAAAAAGACGAGGTATGGCACGGCGAATATCACAAGAGGTCCGGCAATGAGCGTAGCGGAGGCGGAGAGCGCGATTGCGGCGGGTATGGATATTGTCCGGGATTTAATGATTAGCGGTGTGAAAATTATTATCGCGGGAGAAATGGGCATAGGCAATACGACGACCGCGTCGGCGATGGCGTCCGTTTTGCTTGATTTGCCGCCCGAACGCGTCACCGGACGCGGTGCGGGCCTTGACGACGCGGGATTGGCACGGAAAATCGACGTGATAAGGCGGGCGATAGCGGTGAACGCACCCGACGCGGACAGAGCTGCGGAGCTTACCGCGAAGATAGGTGGACTCGATATCGCGGGTATGACGGGGTTGTTCCTCGGCGGCGCGGTTTATAAAATTCCGGTTATTATCGACGGGTTTATTTCAGCGGTATCGGCGGCGGCCGCCGTTAAAATAAATCCGCCGGTGAAGCATTACATGCTCGCGTCTCATGTATCGGGCGAGTCGGCGGGCGGAAAAATCCTCGAATATATTGGACTAAAACCGGTGATATGCGCGGATATGCGCTACGGCGAGGGTACGGGCGGTGTGATGCTGCTGCCGCTTTTGGACGGGGCGCTCGCGGTATATAACGGCGCGCACAAATTCAGCGAGCTGCCGATGGAGAGGTATATGGAGCTATGATTATTTTAATTACGGGCGCAAGCAAAAACGGGAAATCGAAAATCGCGGAGGAAATCGCGGTATCGTATAATTTGCCGCGTTTTTATATCGCGGCCATGGTTCCTTACGGCGCGGACGCGCGCGAGGCGATCGCGCGTCACAAAAACATGCGCGCGGGAAAGGGATTTGTTACAATCGAGAGGTATACCGATATCGGCGGCGCGGACATAGAGCCCGGATGCGCCGTGCTGATAGAATGTATCGGGAACCTGTTGGCGAACGAGATGTTTTCGGGCGCGGGGCAAGCGGACGCGGATATAAGGATCATAAGCGGGATCGAGCATCTCGCGGATATGGCGGAGGCGCTTATAATCGTGACAAGTCAGGTCGGCGCGGACGGGATCAAATATGAAGCTCAAACGATGGAGTATATAAAAAATATCGGAAAGATCAATTCGCGTATCGCGGATATGGCGGACTGCGTGATCGAGGCGGTTTACGGGATCCCCGTTATACTGAAGGGGGAAATGCCGTTATGATAAAATCGTTTTTGACAGCGTTTTCAATGTATTCGGCGATTCCCGTGCCGCAGGTCGAGTGGACGGCAGAGAACCGCAAATACGCGCTGTGCTTTTTCCCGCTTGTGGGCGCGGTCATAGGGGTGGCGTTTATGCTGTGGCGTTTGGTTTGCGTCAGGCTCGGGATAGGGCGCGTTTGCTTCGCGGCGGTTTCGGCGGTGCTGCCGGTGCTTATAAGCGGCGGCATCCATTTTGACGGCTTGATAGATGTGTGCGACGCGCTGTCCTCGCACGCGGACCGGGAAAGGAAGCTTGAGATCATGAATGACCCGCATACGGGCGCGTTCGCCGTGATAGGCGCGGCGGCGTATTTCATGCTGTATTTCGGGTTTATGACGGAGATCGATACATTCGGTGGGGCGGTCATGACGGCATGCTCTTATATAATTTCGCGCTCAATTGCTGCGCTTACGATAACGTGCTTTAAATGCGCAAAAAAGGACGGACTGTTATTTGAATTTTCGTCGGCCGCGCATATCATGTCGGTGAGAATCACATCGGCGATGTATATTATGCTTGCGGCGGCGGCAATTTCCACGTGGTCATTACGCGCGGCAACGGTTATGGCGGTAGCGGCGGTTATAGCGGCAGCGGTGTGTTATTTTACATCAAAACGGAGCTTCGGCGGCATTACGGGCGATACGGCGGGGTGGCTTGTGCAGGTGTGCGAGCTTGCGCTGCTTATAGCGGCCGCCGTTTCGGAGTGGGTCATGTAGGAGGATGAGATGATTTTTATAATCGGCGGCGCGTATCAGGGAAAGAAAAGATACGCGGCGGAAAAATACGGCGTCAAAATAATCGACGGCGCCAGCGCCGATACGGAGGATATTATAGGCGCGGAATGCGTAAGCGATTTTCATGAGTTTATAAGGCGCGTTATAGACAGCGGACAAAACCCGCTTGAAATAACTGGAAAAATTATTCGTGAAAATCCAAAAATAATCATAATCATGAACGAAATCGGCGGCGGGATCGTACCGGTCGATAAAGCGGAGCGCATGTGGCGCGAAAGGGTCGGCGAGACCGGCTGCTATATTGCAAAATGCGCGGAAAGGGTCGAGAGAATAATCTGCGGTACGGCGGTGAGGATCAAATGAGACTGGTTTTTATACGTCATGGAATGACGCGCGGCAATTCATTAAGACGCTATATCGGGCGCACCGACGAGCCGCTTTGCGGCGAGGGGCGAGAGCAAATAAAATCGCGCGTATATCCGCCGGCGGATATTGTTATCTGCAGTCCGATGCGGCGGTGCATAGAGACGGCGAAGATTATTTATCCCAATCAAAAGCCGCGTATTTACGATAATTTACGTGAATGTGATTTCGGCGATTTCGAGGGTAAATCATACGAGGAATTATGCGGCAATCCGGATTATGAATCGTGGCTTAAAAGCGGCGGCGCGCTTCCCGTGCCGAACGGCGAGAGCGGGGAAGCTTTTTCGCGCCGCTGCGCGGACGCGTTTTTAACGGCGGCGCGTGATTGCGCTAACGCGAAAAGCGCGGCGTTCGTCGTTCACGGCGGTACGATTATGGCGATTATGGAAAAATACGCCGTGCCCCAAAAAGGCTTTTATGAGTATATGCAAAAAAAACGGACGCGGCTACAGAGCGGATTGGGATGGGGAGAAAATCGTTATAAGGGGCGTGATCGAATGAGCGTATTAATAGCGGTCACACCGCTTTTTACGGGATTCATTCTCGATTTAATAATAGGCGATCCGTATCGTCTCCCCCACCCCGTTCGGCTTATGGGGAAAACGATAACGGAATTGGAGCGCGCGCTGCGGCGGATTTTCAAAAGGAAAGAAAAGGCGGCGGGCGCGGTCATGGCGGCGATTATGCTGATATTATCGGCGGCCGTACCGACGGCGATCTTGATACCGCTGTACCGCATTAACATTTGGCTCGGCGCGGCGGCCGAGAGCGTGATGTGCTTTTACACTATAGCGGCGAAGAGTCTTAAAACGGAGAGCATGAAGGTATACGTCGCGTTAAGGAGCGGCGATATAGAGGCGGCGCGGAAAGCGGTGTCCATGATAGTCGGGCGCGATACGGATAAGCTCGATGAAGCGGGTATCATCAAGGCGGCGGTTGAAACGGTCGCGGAAAACACGTCCGACGGGGTGTGCGCGCCGATGCTTTACACGGCGCTCCTCGGCGCAGCGGGGGGATTTGTGTACAAGGCGGCAAATACCATGGATTCGATGGTCGGTTATAAAAACGAGAAATACATAAAATTCGGATACGCCGCGGCGAAAATTGACGATGTTCTGAATTACATTCCGTCGCGGCTGACGGCGGTTATGATGATAGCGGCGGCGTATATGTTGGGGTTTGACGGGGAAAACGCAAAAAGAATATGGCGGCGCGACAGACGCTCTCACGCGTCGCCGAACGCCGCGCAAACGGAATCGGTTTGCGCGGGCGCGCTTGATATCGAACTGGCGGGTGAAGCGTATTATTCCGGAGCGCTTTATAAAAAACCGACTATAGGCGACGATATACACCCGGTCGAAAATGAGGATATACGGCGCGCCGACAGGCTGATGTATATAACCTCATGGATCTGTCTCGCGTTTTCGATAGCAGTGAGAGCGGTTTTAGCGGGGTTGGTGATTTTATGAAATTTATTCATGGCGGCGATATTTATTCGCGTGAGATCCTTTATGATTTTTCGGCGAATATTAATCCGCTCGGGATGCCGGATAATGTGAGGCGGGCGCTTCGCGATAATATAAGCGCGTTTGAGCGATACCCTGATACGGAGTGCCGCGAGTTAAAGCGCGCGATCGCAAAAAGCGAGGGTGTGGAAACGGATAATATAGCGTGCGGGAACGGCGCGTCGGACATAATTTACAGGCTCGTTCGGACTGTAAAGCCGAACAGGGCGATTATCATCGGTCCGACATTTTCCGAATACGAGCGCGCGCTGACAAAAGAGGACTGTAAAATAACCGCGATCATGCTGAGTGAGGAAAACGGCTTTGAAGTCACGGACGCGGTATTAACACAAATACATGACGCGGATATGCTTTTTATATGCAATCCGAATAATCCTACGGGGCGTGTTATAAAACCGGAAATAACGGCGGCGATACGGCGGCGGTGCGTGGAAAACGGGATTTTACCGGTGATCGACGAATGCTTTATGGATTTTGTTATTGACAAGGAAAAATACATGTCGGGAACGGATAAAAATACCGTAATTATTAAAGCATTTACTAAAAATTACGCCCTCGCGGGACTGCGTCTGGGGTACGCGCTGTGCGGCAATACGGAACTGATACGGCGAATTGAGGACACGGGGCCGTGCTGGAGCGTGTCCGTACCGGCGCAGACAGCGGGCGCGGCGGCGTTAAGGGATAAGGAGTATCTTAAAAAAACGGCGCGGGTGATCGAAGCGGAACGGCAATATCTTACGGCCGAAATGAGAAATTTCGGACTTAAGGTATATCCGTCGGACGCGAATTTTATATTGTTCCGGTGCGGTCTGCCGCTCGATAAATTATTGCTTAAGGAGAAAATCGCGGTGCGCCCGTGCGCGGATCTCGCGGGACTTGATAATACGTATTTCAGAACGGCTGTGCGGTTAAGGCGCGAAAACGCGGCGTTGATCGGCGCGGTCAAAAAAATTATGAGGGGAATGTGAATAATGGCGCTTTCAATTATGCTGCAGGGCACGATGTCAAACGTCGGCAAAAGCCTGCTGACAGCCGCGCTGTGCCGTATTTTTATGCGGAACGGATACTTATGCGCCCCGTTTAAATCGCAGAATATGGCGCTAAATTCATATGTTACGCGTGACGGGTTTGAAATGGGGCGCGCTCAGGCTGTACAGGCCGAAGCGGCAAAAACCGAGCCGAGCGTACTGATGAACCCGATCCTGTTAAAACCGACGGCGGATAACGGGTCGCAGGTGATAGTAAACGGCGTTCCCGTCGGAAATATGCGCGCGGCAAAATATTTTAAATACCGAAAAGAGCTTATGCCGCAAATTATAAGCGCGTACCGCGAGCTTGAAAAATCGTATGATATAATCGTGATAGAGGGCGCGGGCAGTCCGGCGGAGATGAATCTAAAAAAAGACGATATTGTTAACATGGGATTGGCAAAAGCCGTAAAATCGCCCGTGCTGCTGATTGGCGATATCGACCGCGGCGGTGTGTTCGCGCAGCTTTTGGGCACGCTGGATTTACTGGACGCGGACGAAAGAGGCATGATTAAAGGACTTATAGTAAACAAATTTCGCGGCGACAGGTCGCTTTTTACCGACGGTATTAAATTCCTCGAAGGGCGCGGTCAAATCCCCGTGGTCGGTACAGTACCGTATATTGACTGCGATATCGGCGCGGAGGACAGCTTATCGGAAAAGCTTGAACGCAAAAGCGCGGGAGAGATCGACATAGCCGTTATACGTCTGCCGCGAATTTCAAATTTTACGGATTTTGACGCGTTCGATCAATTTAAAAATGTGTCGGTAAGGTATGTTACGGGTAAAAATGAATTGGGAGCTCCGGATCTGATAATACTGCCGGGGACGAAAAGCTCGATCGCGGACATGCTATGGCTGCGGGAAAGCGGTCTGGAGGACGCGGCAAGGGAGCGGGTCAAAAGCGGTACTCCAATGTTTGGTATATGCGGCGGATATCAGATGCTCGGCAAAAAAATATCCGACCCGCATAATGCCGAGGGCGGCGGAAGCATAACCGGTATGGGACTTCTCGATACGGAAACGGTATTCCGCGAGGAAAAAAAGCGCGTACGCGTGCGCGGGAAAATATCGCGGTGCGGCGGGATTTTTAAAGGGTTTGGCGGCGCGGCGTTCGAGGGTTATGAAATACATATGGGAGAAACGGTATCAAAGGAAAGGCCGCTTATAATATACGCGGACGGGAGCGCGGGCGGCGCGGCGCGTGGCAATGTTTACGGCACATATGTACACGGTATATTCGACAGCGCGGATATCTTGGGCGCGGTCATAAAGGCGTTATGTGAAAGAAAGGGCGTTAAATACATCGATAACGCGGTCGGTGTGCGCGAATACAAGGAGCGTCAGTATGATATTTTGGCTGACGCGGTAGAAGACAGTCTTAATATGGATTTGGTTTATAAAATTTTACGGGAGGGGTTATAATGCTTCAAATTTACTGCGGAGACGGCAAGGGCAAAACGACCGCCGCGCTCGGATCGGCGTTGCGCGCCGCGGGAAACGGTATGCGGGTACATATCGTGCAGCTTTTAAAGGGCGCGCCGACGTCGGAATTAAAATCGCTCGCGCTTATCCCAAATATCAGCGTGACGCGATGCGATAAAGACTATGGTTTTACATTTAATATGAGCAATGAGGATAAAAAACGCGTTATCGAATGTCACAGCGAGCTTTTGCGCGATGCGAAGAAGCGTATGGACAATGTTGATATGCTGATAATCGACGAGTTTTTCGCCGCTTATAACTACGGATTTATCGACCGCGAGGCCGCGGACGATATCGTGTTTAACCGCCCCGACAGCGTTGAATTGATACTTACCGGAAGAGATCCCGATGAAAAATTTATCGAGGCGGCGGATTACGTGAGCGAGATAAAAGCCGTAAAGCACCCGTATGATAGGGGCGTTACGGCAAGGAGGGGTATTGAGTTTTAACGCGATACGCATATTTTTTATCGGTACTGCGACATATACATCTGATAATACGCGCCTTGTTTC
Organism: uncultured Clostridia bacterium; assembly: GCA_947628155.1. Lineage (GTDB taxonomy): Bacteria > Bacillota > Clostridia > UBA1381 > UBA1381 > 12844. The sequence continues at coordinate 21,873 of CANQYQ010000001.1, read as the reverse complement.
TTCATCAATTCATCGTGCGTACCCTTTTCCACGATATCGCCGTCGTTTACCACGAGTATCACGTCGGCGTTTTTGATTGTCGAGAGCCTGTGCGCGATAACGAAGCAGGTTTTATCGTTCATAAGCGAACGCATGGCGTTCGATATATACTGTTCGGTGCGCGTATCGACGTTCGAGGTCGCCTCGTCCAATATGAGCATTTTCGCGTCGCACAGCATAGCGCGCGCGATCGTCAGAAGCTGTTTTTGGCCCTTTGAAATATTTATGCCGTTTTCGCTTAAAACGGTGTCGTAGCCGTCGGGGAGGCGTTCGATAAATTCGTGGATCTTCGCCGCCTTTGCCGCCGCGATCACCTCGTCCTTGGACGCGTCGGGCTTGGCGTAGGCGATATTTTCATATACCGTGCCGTTGAAAAGCCATGTATCCTGTAATACCATCGCGTAAAGACGGCGCAAATCGGAGCGGCTCACGGATCGTATATTTATGCCGTCGATTTTTATGCTGCCGCCGTCGGGGTCGTAAAACCGCATTAAAAGGTTTATAAGCGTGGTTTTTCCCGCGCCTGTGGGGCCGGTCACGGCGATAAGCGCGCCCTCCTTAACGTCAAGGCTTAAATCGTGGATTATCGTCCGCCCGGGAACATAGCCGAATTTTACGTGCGACAAAGCGGTATCGGTGCTGTTTATGACCGCGCTTTCGTCAACAACATCATTTGCGTCCTCCTTTTCCTCGTCGATCAAACGGAACACGCGTTCCGCCGCCGCGCACGAGGATTGAAGCTCGTTTATGATATTGGCAAGCTCGTTTATCGGCCCGGCGAATTTACGCGAATACAGCACGAACGACGATATCGAGCCGATGCTGATATTCCCGAAAAGGTAAAGCACCGCGCCGAATATGCTGATAAGCGATAGCGACAGGTTATTTATAAAACCCATAGACGGGCCGGCCATGCTGCCGTAGTAATCGGCATTGTAAAACGAGCGGCAGGCCGTTTCGTTTTTAATATCAAACCGACCGATCATCTCGTCCTCGCTCGAATACGCGCGTATCGTTTTCTGACCCGTTATCATTTCCTCCGCGTATCCGTTTAAATCGCCCAAGGCGGCGGAACGCTTTTTAAACAGCGGGTGCACTCTTTTAGCGATAAAACCCGTCACAAATACCGACAGCGGTATCGTTACGACAAATACCGTCACGAGAACCGGAGATATGGATACCATCATGACGAACGCGCCGACTATCGTTATAGTGCTCGCGAGTATCTGCACGAGGTCGGAGGACAGCGATGTGTTAACGGTATCGATATCGTAGGAAAGCTTGCTGATAATGTCGCCGGCGTAATTGGAATCGAAGTAGTTGACCTTTAGCGACGCGAGGCTGTTGAACGCGTCGCGGCGCATGGCATACACGATTTTGCGCGTGATGTGGATCATGAGCACCGACAACAGATACGACAGCGCGGACGATAATATGTATAGGATTATCATGAGCACGACATAAAATCCGACCGCCTTAAAGTCCGTACCGCCCGACGGGTGGATCGCGTCGATCGCGCGGCCGGATAAATTCGGGCCGATAAGCGCGCAGATATTGCCAGCGCCCGTGAGCAAAAAGGCCGCGAAAAGCGAAAGCTTGTGGCAGGCAAGATAACCCCACAGCCGCTTTATGACGTATTTTATGTCCTTTGGTTTGTCGGTTTTATCGCTTAATCCGCGCCGTGCCATGTGCGGTTCCTCCTTTCGATTTATTTTATAATATAAATGTATGTTTATGCGCTTTTGGCTGTGGGGAGTGTAGCCTCCCTTGTTAAAGGGAGGGGGACCGCCGAAGGCGGTGGAGGGATTCATTTTTACAGAATACTGCATATTACGACGATTTGGTGTAATTGCGGAATCCCCCAGTCGCGCTACGCGCGCCAGTCCTCTTTGACAAGGGGGCCTTTCTTAGGGGCGGCGATTCGCCGCCCGCCGCATACCATACGACGTTACGGAATACGGGCGGCCGATGACCGCCCCTACGAAATGCGATTCCACACACAAAATCGCATATGGCGGGCGTTAGCCTCCCTTGTCAAAGGGAGGGGGACCCACTCGATTTGCTTGCAAATCGAAAGGGTGGAGGGATTCATTTTTACAGAATATCGCATATTGCAGCGATTTGCTGTAATTGCGGAATCCCCCAGTCGCGCTACGCGCGCCAGTCCTCTTTGACAAGGGGGCCTTAGCAGAGCGCTGCCGCAAGCGTTACGCACATAAACTAAAATTTACACACCCATTTGCAAATCAGCGGTTTCCTTATACATCGCGCAGCTTTGCATCAGCTCCGCATGCGTACCTATGCCCTCGATTTTGCCGTTATCGAGGAAAATAATCTTATCCATATCCTTGACCGAGCTTATACGCTGGGCGATTACAATAAGCGTAGTGCCGGCGTAGCGCTCGCGCAGCGCGTGACGAAGCGCCGCGTCGGTCTTATAATCGAGCGCGGACGAGGAGTCGTCGAGCACAAGTATTTCCGGCCGCGCCGCTATCGCGCGCGCAATCAATAACCGCTGCTTCTGCCCGCCGGAAAGGTCATTGCCCTTGGGATTTAAAACCGTGTCAATACCGCGCGGCAGTTTTTTCGTAAACTCATACGCCTGCGCGCATTTAAGCGCGTCAATTATCGCGTTTTCCGGGATATCGCGCCCGAAGCTTATGTTGTTTCTTATGCTGTCGGCGAAAAGTATATCGTTCTGGAACACCGTGCCGAATTTGGAGCGAAGGTCATCGTTATCGTAGGAGCGTATATTTTTACCATCTATGTACACACCGCCGCTGTCCGCATCATAAAAGCGCATAAGCATATTTATCAGCGTCGTCTTACCCGAGCCCGTCGCGCCGATAACGCCGAGCGACTCACCCTTGCGGAGGCTGAAGCTTATACCGCTCAGATTATCCTTGCGCTTATTGTAGGAAAAGCGCACGTTATCGAATCGTATAAACGCGCCGCCGCTGTCCGGCAGCTCCTCGCGGCCGAGAGTCGCCTTGTCATACAACACCTCGCCTATACGCTTCGATGACGCGGCGGCCTTGGAGATAACGACAAATATCCTCGTTATTCCCATCACCGCGTTTAATATAACCGTAAAGTACGACGTAAACGCGACAAGCGTTCCCACGCCCGTTTTTCCGCCGCTGACGCGGTACGCGCCTATAAAAATCACTATTGACAGCGCGAGATTCAGCAACACATTAATCGCGGGATTTGTGATACCCATCGCAACGTTAGCCCTCTGTTCGTTTAATGATACGCGCTCGTTCACACGCGAAAAGCGGCCCTTTTCGTATTCCGTTTTTGACAGTGCCTTTATCACGCGCACGCCGGATATATTTTCGCGTATTACCTGGACCATATCGTCGATGGACTGCTGCAGTGTTGTGAAAAGCGGTATTCCGTGCGCGGATACCGCGATAAAAACGCCTATCGCGAGCGGCAGCGCCGCTATCCACACGACCGCGAGCGGCGCGTCCATGGACAAGGTGATGAATATTCCCCCGAACAGCAGTATCGGCGCTCGTATGCCTAGGCGAAGTATCATACCGGTCATACTGTTTATGTTATACGTATCGGTTGTTATCCTGGACACGAGCGAGGGAACGGTGAAATAATCCATGCGCTCGGAGGATAACGACATGATCTTTGAAAAAAGGTCGTGCCGTATGCTCATTGTCGTATCGCGAGCGACGGATGACGCGAGACGGTTGGCGGCGATATTCCCGACAACGCACACCACCGAGCAGACGATCATCAGCACGCCCCATATCGCAATATACGCCGACGAGGCGGACGGGATCACTACGTCGATTATATGGCCCAAAATCCATGGTATGCATAAATCCATAGATGTGGCAATTGTTTTTATTATAAGCTCAATCGCTATGCGCAGCTTATACGGCGATATGTATTTCAACAGCCATTTCAAGGCGTATCCCCCTCCCCTCTCGGTAATGATTTAATTATACCATAAATGACAAAAAATGCAAATACTAACGAATTATGCTGTAAAATCGACCGGATTTTTACACCTTGAGCGCGGATTTGTAACCAAATAAATCCCATATGATCCGCGTTACAAAAAAACCGCTGTATATACAGCGGTTTTTTAATTTCTTATCAGTCGGCATAAACACTGCACTGAGTCTTGTCTCTGCCCTTTCTCTCGAACTTTACCTTGCCGTCTATGAGGGCGAACAGCGTATCGTCGCTGCCGATGCCTACGTTATGACCCGGATGAATTTTTGTTCCTCTCTGTCTTACAAGGATATTGCCCGCAAGAACGAACTGCCCGTCGGCACGCTTCGCGCCGAGTCTCTTCGACTCACTGTCACGGCCGTTCTTGGTACTTCCCATACCTTTTTTATGAGCCATTTAAAACACCTCCAAAACTAAATGATAACTATCTTATTCAGGCATTTATCTTTACAATTTCAACCTTAGAATACGGCTGTCTGTGGCCGTTCTTCTTGCGCTCATTCTTCTTGCGCTTCATTTTGAAAACGTAGATCTTCTTGGCTTTGCCGTTCTTTACGACCTTCGCCTCGACTGTCGCGCCCTCTATTTTCGGCGCGCCCACATTGACGTTCTCGCCGTCTCCGGTTACGAGAACCTCGTCAAATGTTACGCTTTCTCCTTCGGCAGCGTCAAGCTTTTCCACGAAAAGCGTATCGCCCTCCGATACCTTGTACTGCTTGCCGCCTGTTACGATTACCGCGTACATTGTAACACCTCCTCTTAATTTTTTGAGGACTCGCTCTTATAGGTATCATGCTTTTATTGCGTGAATTTAAGACCTACTCAATGCGGTCGGGAGCTATTATAACAGAAAAATCCTTAGTTGTCAATACCTTTTTACAAATTTTTCATTCCTCCACGGAATTCATTATCGTACCGACAGACGGCTTTGGGAACACGCTTATCGTCATAAGCGGGAGTCTCTCGCCGACCGCCGTGACGTTCTTGATCTGCTCCGTTTTTACGGGATTTAGCAGGAATATCACGTCGCATTTCCCCTCGATCAAATCCTTGTAGCACTGGTGCCTGCTTCTGTCCTCGGTCACGCGTTCGGGATATGTTTCTTCGGTGACGTTTAGCAGATCCTCCAATACCAGCTTATTCAAAACCACAACGTCAAGTCCGCAGTACGCCTTGGACATTTCCGGAAGTAGGTTCGTTTTTATATAATCCTTATCGGTAAGCGTAAGCCGATAGAAATAATCGCCGCCGCAATATACCGCGATCCGCGTTTCGGTGCGCATGGTCGCGATCTGCTTCCGCATCGTGTCAACGATTATATCCTCGTCGTTATCGACAATGATTTTCTCAATCTTAAAATGATCCTGGATCCCCGCGATAAAGAAATCCTCTTTAAATCCCCTCGGGCATTTCACCTCGCGGTGGAGGGGCATGATAACAAGGCCGTCGGAATTGGCGTTCATCAGCGAAACGAGCGTATAATTATACGGCTCGTCGCCGGTGTGATTGGGATTCTTCGCCTTCATGTAATTGCGGTATCTCAAGCACGCCTCATAGCGTGTCTGACCGTCGGTAATATAGAGCTGCATATCCTTAAACTGCTCTACGATCGCCTCAATTGTCGGCTTATACGTGATTATCCACACGCGCTCATGTACGCTGTCCTCATCGTTTGTACGGAATTCAAAGTCCGGTTCTGTCTCGCTTATCTCGTTCATGAGATTTAACAGCACCTTTTCACGCTCCATGTACAGACAGCTTATCATACTTATATCAAAGCCCGTGGCCTTAATTTTTTCATAATAATCCTTCAGCGATGTTTCGTGCATGACCTCACATGGGCGAATACTGCCCTCATTCAATTCCTCGATCTCCACAAGCGTTATAAAATTCAGGTTTGAATACGTCGTACCATGCACGTCAACAGTCTGTTCATAGAGGTATATAGCCTCCTTATCCTCGCGGATAAGTATATCCTCGTTTATCCATTTCTTAAGCGCATCCGCCGCGCGCGTGAATTTATTATTCACCTCGTTATCCGTCATGCGCTCCTCGCCCGAATACAAGCGCACCGCGTTATATTCGCTCATATCGTAAAGCCGCGCGCGGCTTTCGTCGGTGAGCTTATAAAGCGACGGGCATACGACCTCGCTCATATTCACCTTGTCAATATTATATCTGTACCCTCTGAACGGTTTAATGTTCGCCATAAAATACCACCCTTTCCGGTATCTGCATAGATGTGGACATAGTTAAATATATTATATATAACATATGCGGTTTAGTCAATACAAATTAATCTAATTTACATTAAATTTATATTTCAAAAAAAATATTGTCTGTTTTATATTTATATATTCGGCAAATAATAATACCGCAATTAAAAAGCGTCCTGATCACCCGCCGTGCATAACGGCGGGCCGGCACGGCGCGTCAAATCAAGGAGGAATGCAGTTATGGCTTACGCCGGATTTATGAAGGGCATGGCGACAGGTATGGTACTCGGCGCGGCGGCGGCAGTTATGATGGAGCAGCCGACGGCGAAACAGCGCAAGAAGATCATGAAAAAGACGGAAGGCCTGTTCCGCAATATCGGGAGCGCCATTGACACCGCCGTAGGTATGCGCGGCTGAACACATCGATAAAATTGGAGTGCTCAAAGCGGCACCCCAATTTTTATTGCTTAATTTTTCGCACCGTGATACGAGAATCATCGCCGCGAGAGTCGATTGCTCCGCCGCGGTTTAGCCGCGGCGGATAAATTACGCGTGCTTCGCCGAACCGTCTGTTTTCCTTGCCAAGGTACAAAACGTGAAAAAATATCGAATCATGAGCGCTGATTCGATATTTTTGAGAGAGAGATTTTTATGAAAACAACAATATTAGCATATTGCGTATGTATTATATATTATCCCGCGCATGTAAACCATTCACAAAATACCTTTATTATACGGAAAAAATGCATTTTTCATCCGTATCGCGCCTCCCGCTGTCAAAAAAGCGTCGGTATAACAGCCTGCGCAAAGGACAGCCGATAAACGGCTGTCCCTTCCATATCCGAGCGGCGCGGCCGCCGCGATTTGCTAAATTACCGCTTTACAAATGTAATCGTATACTCCCTTGATGTTTCATGATCCTCCGCGTAAACCCTGATCGTAAACCCTTCCGAAACGGGAACGGTCTTTGACACGGCGTCGTTTATCAGAATATCATTCACATACACAAGTCCGTATTTGTCCGCCGGAGCTGCTTTTAAATTAACGCTTTCCGTACCCGGCGGAACACTCAGCGTATATTCCGCCGTATCCGCACTAAACGCCGGCGAAAGCTCGCCCTTATCAAATGTCAGCTCCGAAAGCGAAGCGTTCGTGCCGTAATCGGTCACGATTTTGACCGTGCCGCATATTTTCGGCGCGTCCGTATTTTTGTCCGCGCGGAATATAATATGCAGCGCGTCGCGTCCCTTTATCGTGTCCGCCGTTGACGCCGCGGCCGCGTTTACGGCCGCCTCGGGGATCTCGTAACGTACCGTTTCATTCTGACCGCCCGCGGTCACGTCGGCAAGCTTCACATCTCCGGCGTAAATCGTCATCTGCTTTCCGGCGTCGCTTGAATGATACGTTACCGAAAGATAATTCTTAACGCCTTTTTTAACCGCCATCTGGTAATCTACATATCCGCCGCTTTTGATTTCGCGGTAATTTACCATATCGCCCGTACCCTCTACTCCGGTGGATCTATCTTGCGTATATCCGTGGCCGTTCTCCTGCTGGTCGTGCGACGGCTCAATTGAATCGATAATTACATTCTCGTCGCGTCCCTTTTGCTTATCGGCTAAAATCTGCGCCTGCTGCTCCTCCTCGGTCATGCCCGACACGTACCAATATATGCCGTAGCGTTCGCCGTGACGCCTATAATGCGGCGTAAACACGAGCGCCTGATCGGTATTTTGCATAGTAAATTCAAGCTTGCCGTCGGTTTTGACCATGTTCTCATTAATATGTTCAAGCCACTTTTCGCGCGTACCGTAATCGGAGTCGATTATAACATACTCGTTTACGTCGCCCTTATTTTTCGGCTTCCTGACCGCCATACCGTGACTTTCCTCCGCGGTGTCGCCCGCTCCCAGCCCGACGCTCAGCACAGTCGGGCCGTATTTAAACGCCGTCACCGTATCGCTGTCCGCAAGTCCGTACGCGCGCATCTCCATCGGCATTGTGATCTCGACCGTATCACCCGTGCTCCACTCGCGGTCTATCGTAACGTAGCCCGCCGAACGCGTATATTCAATAGCCTCGCCGTTTACCTTGATTATCGGCGCGGCCGCGCACCATTCGGGCACGCGCAGCGCTATCGCCGTATGGCCGGCATCCTGCCGCTCACCCGGAATTACCGCGTCGGCAAGCGGCGCTTGATTATCATCCCAGAGGAATACCTTTACCTCATCGCCGTTTTTGAGCTCGGTTTCAAACTCCCGCGTCTGTCCGTTTTCAATGGTATAATCAAGCTTCTTCACATCCGTCAGCTTATTCGCGGTATATGACGCGGCATAAATGACCGCCTTATTTGACTTTCCGCTGTTGTTTGTGATAGTACCGGTTATTTTCCCGCCATCTGTTTTTTGCGCCGTCAACGCCCATGCGCGATCCGACGCGGCCTTATCCGTACGCTCGATTGTCAATTTCGCCGTATCCCCGTCCGGCAGCGACGAATCCTGTGTAAGCCTTATCCCGTTCTCAGTATCGGTCAGCACGGAGCTTATATACTGATTTACAACTATCGTATTATCCTTTTTGTAATAAATACTGTCCGTAAGCTTCGTAAAATTCTCCATGCCCGAGCCGGTGCAGCACCAAAAGTCGCTCCAGCGCGTGGAATATACCTTAAAATATCCCGTCGCCATCGGCTGGAAGTACATCGTCATACCCGTATCCGGGTTCTGACTCGAAACGATTGCGTTCAAGAACGTGCCCTCGTAGTAATCCTTATATTTCTTCTCTCCCGTAATTTTATACAGCTCGCGCGAGAGCTTTAGCATATTGTAGGTGTTGCACGTTTCGCAGTTCACGTTATTGCGGTACGCGTTTTCCGTATGCGCCGCGCGGAAGTGCTCGTTCTCACTGTTGCCGCCGGTGATGTACGAGTGGTCGTTAACGACCATATCCCAGAAATTCTCCGCGACAGTGAGGTAATATTCCCTGTCATGCGCGCTGTCGGGCGCGTCCTTTTCAAGCTGACCGCCCGTCGCGTCGATAGCTCTTACGCGGTTGAGCGCGCCGATAATTTTCGGTATAGTTGTATTCGCGTGCTTGTTTGCCAAAACGTCCTCGCCGTTATACAGACTGTCGAACAGGCTTATCTCATCAAACATATGCGCCGCCTTAGCGTGGTTGGGGTCTTTCGTGATTTTGTACAGCTCGTAAAGCGCGTCGTTCATGCCGCCGTACTCGATGTTTAATACGCGCGCCTGCATTGCCGCGTCGTAATTTTTGACCCTGTTGTAAACCCATGTGCCGAGCGCGTCGGCCATTTCGAGCGCCTTTTCGTTGCCGGTAAGCTTATACGTATCGACAAGACCCGCGAGTATTTTATGCATCGTGTACCACGGCACCCACGCCTCTGTTGTGATATTTCCCTTATTATTTTCGATATTGTCAAACTGCCCTTCGCCCGTTACGACCCTGCCGCCGCTCCACGGATTTGTGGTCGCAAACAGATAACCCTTCTTTACGGGATTGCCGTTTACGGTCGTGTCCTCCTTGATCTGCGCTTCATACAGCGCGTCTATAAGCGCGTTCGACATTTTAAGCAATCCCTCGTCGCCGGTATTGTTATAACCCTGCGCGACGGCGGTCATGTAATGACCTACCGCGTGACCGGCGATAAGACTTGTTTCCCAGCCGCCGTACGTGTCTGAGGTTTGTGACAGTCCCGCCGTGCGCCTGAATCCCGACGCGAGCTTGTTTATATCAAAATCGTTCAGATACGCGGCCATTTTTTCCGTACCGTTTATAAGGTAATCGTCCTTCATTTCAACATCCGTCATGCTGTAATCGGAAAGTCCGGTGATCGACGGCGCGGCGAGGATCGTCACGTCAAACGCCTTTGTATATACAGTGCTTCCGTTTTTAATCGTTGCCGTAAGCGTTACACGCTTATCCGCCTCTCCCGCGGCGGGAGCGGTTATTGTCATATCCGCGCCGATTACGGAAGCGTCGGAGCACATCCATGTAATATCGCTGCCGTTGGCGCCCTTTGACGGAAGGATCGTGCCATCCGTCAGCTCGGTCGTGCCGAAATCGAGGTCGGCGTAATCCTTATAAGCCGCGGCCGTGCTTATCTGCGCCGCGTATTTGTCGTATTCCGCCTTGATTTCCCCGGCGGTGCAGGTTTTATTGTAAATTTTCATCTCGTCCATAGTCCCCTTGAAGTATTTGTCCGTCGCGTAATGCGATTTGCCTATATAGTTCGATGTGTTCGGAATACCGGCGATCGATTTCGCGCACGCTTTATCACTTACAAGACTGCCGCCGCGGTAGAGCCAAACATGGTCTGCCGAACGCACGACCGCGTGATGCTCCCATATTCCTGTATTTGTAAACGGCGTAACGTCCATTGTATCCTTCGCTCCGCCAAGACACGATTCAACGCGCCCGTTCGAAGGGGAGTAAAAGAAATAATTGCTTGTGTCGGAACCGAAGTCGAACAGTCTCGCCCAGTCCTGAACGGCGTCGGTTTTAACCCATGCCATAACCGTCATGCTTTCGGTAAGTATATTGTCGGGGAGCTGCATATAGCCGCTTGTGCCGTCAAGGCTCAGCGCGCTCCCGGATATGCCCTGACCGCCCGCGATCGATGCTCCGCCGTGAAGAAGTGACGCTGTGTCGGCGGGATCGTCAAAATCATATGACAATACCAGCCCGTCCTCCCGTATTTTGGTTACCGTTATTTCATCCGTGAGATCCTTGCCCGATGAAGTCAGCTTAACCTTTATAACGCTTTCGTCCGATGCGTTCAGCTCAATCGAAACCGATTTTGTACCGTTCGCCCCGACGGTCACGTCCGCGCTCCGCGTATCTCCCGCCGCGCCGTCGTCATACGCGGCTGCCGTCACGCTCACGGTCGCTTCGCTGCCGGTGAAATTCGATACCGATGCGTACACGGTAACTTTACCGTCGGACGATTTCGACCGCTCCGCGCTCAATGCCCATTCCACGCCGGAATCCGCAAAGCTTACCGTTCTCGCGCCGTCGTCCGCCGTCATTTTAACCGCCGCCGCCGTGACGAGCGATTTAAGCGATTTATACTTATCCGTGTCCGCCGCCGTGATCGTGACGCTGCAGCCTTTTGTAAGTCCCGATACGTCTATCGCGCCGCCCGCGTAATACACGTTCGCTTTGGTGTCTCCTGAAAGCGCGAGCGTTCCGCCGTCTATGTACACATCGGAAGGTGTTACCGCCGCGTTCGCGTTCTCGTTATCCTTAAACGTCACATTGTTAAGCGTCATGCTCGCGGTGCTGTTGCAGTTAATCGCGTAACGCGCCGCGTTTGACGTTTTGAAATTCTGTATGGTCACATTGTCGAATGTTACCGACCCCGCCATGTACCACAGCGCCGCGTCGGTAAACGTGCCTGCCGATTTGTTTCCGTCTATCGTCAGATTCTTAAACGTCCAGCTTCCGCTGCAATTTTGATACAGCACCGCGTCGCCCCATTTATCACTTTTTTTCGTGAGCGTATGCTCCTTGCCGTCAAGCGTACCCGTTGACGGAGTTTGGTTGATCCCCGCGTTCGCCGCCGAAATATCCGCCGAAAGCTCATAATCGCCGCCCGCAGCAATGGCGTTATTAAACCCCGCTTCATCCGATACGGCCGACGCGGCCGATACCGGCACGACAAACGCCGCCGCTGCCACGGCCGCCGCGCATACCGCGGCGGTAATCCTTTTAATACTCATTTTTCCACTCCTTCCAAACCCATTTCGCCGATTTGTCCCAAGCCATGTTGACATTTGCCTATATATGTATTATAATCTTCTCATAAGTCCATAACAATAGAAAATAATCACTTAAATATGGAGAATTGTCATGAATGAAATCGTTTTATCCAATACCTGTCCGCCCGTGCTTTCGGAATGCGGACTGCTTGCGGCCGCCGAACCGTTTTATCATATGGACAGAACCGCCGGTTTTAATGTTTTGATATATGTCACGGACGGTACTATTTATATCACGGAGGACGAAACGGATTACGCTGTCGAGGCGGGAGAGCTGTTGTTTTTAAAAAGCGGGGTTCGCCATTACGGTCGCCGCGAAATAAGCAAAGGCGTTCGCTGGTATTATATCCATTTTTGTGACAGTGTGCTAAAACCCGAATGCATGAACAAAAGCTGCGCCGCGTCCGCGTTTGAAAAAAACGCGGTGATGCCCAAACAGCTTTCCGGACTTAAAAACAGCCGTATTGAAAGCATGATAGAGGAATATACGGATTATTTTTACTCTGACGATCCGATGAAGCTCTGGAATATAAACATAAGATTATTTGAGCTGCTTACGCAAATCGCGATTTATAACAACTCCGATAAAAACCTTTTATCCGATAAAATCTGCGCGTATTTATCATCGCGCTGCGGCAAGCCGTTTTCGGCGGCGGAGCTGGAGCGCGAATTTCACTTCAGCTATAAGTATATGGCGGCGGTATTTAAGCGTGAAAAGAACATGACTATGCAGGAATACCATACACGGGCGCGCATGAATAATGCCGGCATGCTGCTGCGCACCACGTTCATGTCCGTATCGGAGGTCGCCGCCGAGGTAGGCTTTGGCGACGCGCTGTATTTCAGCCGCTGCTTCCGCGCCTTTTTCGGGGAATCGCCCACATCGTACAGGAGATCCGTACTGAAGGAAATTTAGACCTTGAAAAGGAACCGGCTCGCCGTTATATAGCCGCGTATGTAATACACCGCGCGGCGCACAGTCAAACGCGCATATATACCGCGCGGCGCACAGTCCGGCATATCATTCGCCTATTTTTGCCGCGCGTCCATTTCCGTAAGGTGCTTCCAATAGCGCTTAGGCATATTTGTCATGCGGCATTTCTCGTTATGCCGCTCCTTAATTTCAACCGTATCGTAAAATTCCTTCCACAGCCGCCTGTATTCCATCTCGCTTTCCGTGAATTTAAGCGACGGCACGCGGCCGGCTTCGCGGATGCCGCATTCGTGCCCGTTATACACCAGACATTCCCCATGCGTCAAGTCGTTTATCACAAACGGCCGGCCGGGATATCGGCTTGTAAAATGAGAAGCAAGGCATGGGAGAGCGTGGCTGCGCGGCGATATCTCGCCGTATAAAATCCCGCCCTCAAGCTCGGCGAACCGAATAAACCCCTTCAATTTATGCGCCTCGTTCACTACAGACCGCGCCGCGTCCAGAACCGCCGCGACATATTTATCGTTCAAGTGGGAATTTACCCCTTTCCCATATTTAAAGCAGCGGTAGATGTACGCGAGAATTTTCATTTCTTTTTCCGCCGTATCCGACAGGAACGTGAAATATATGCTTTTCATAGCGTACGCGGAAATTTTCCCGCTAATCGCGGATTGTACGCGCCGCGATTTTTCGGTGTCGGTTCCGGCATAGAAATAATCCGCGCCGATCGTCTGCTGTATTTCGCCGTCAATCTCAATACCGAGCGGGATCTCATGATGCTCAAACGACGCGAATACCGCCGTCATCAGTCCGTCGAACGTACCGTCGTAAAGATAAATTATATCTCTCCGGTAAGGCATTTTACCACATCCCCTTTCGTCGGCTCGTCAAACAAGCTCAGCTGTCCGAAACCCTCCGCGCCCGCATCGGCGAGCGTCATCGGCGTTATGATTTCCTGGCGCAGCCACATATTCCCGTATGTTCTGCCGGAGCAGGTCACAAAATATTTCGCGCGCTTCATCGAAATGCGCATCCGCTTTAAATCCTCAAAGCTCAGCCGCGATACGCGGCGTGCGCGTACGATTTTTTTCGCCGAGCGCACACCTATTCCCGGCACGCGCAAAATCATTTCGTACGGCGCGCTGTTTATCTCGATCGGGAATTGCTCAAGATGCCTGAGCGCCCATTCGCATTTCGGGTCGATTATATTTGAAAAATTCGGGCGCGCCTCGTCTAAAAGCTCTCTCGCCTCAAAACCGTAATACCTTAGCAGCCAGTCCGCCTGATAAAGCCTGTGCTCTCTCAGCAGCGGCGGCGCGGCGGCGGGCAGCCGCTTATTTGTACCTATCGGGATATACGATGAATAAAATACACGCTTCAAGCTGTAATTTTTATACAGTCCCTCCGTCAGCAGCAGTATATTCATATCCGTTTCCGGAGTCGCGCCGATTATCATCTGCGTACTCTGACCGGCCGGAGCAAACACCGGCGCGTGCTCATACACGGCAAGCTCCTTCTTTGACTGCGTAATGGTATTCTTGATCTGCCGCATTGGGGTCAGTATATTCTTTTTCGTTTTCTGCGGCGCGAACTCATTAAGCGATTTTTCCGACGGGAGCTCAATATTGACGCTCATTCGGTCGGCCAAAAGTCCCAGCCGCGTCACCAGCTCGTCCGACGCGCCGGGAATTGATTTGGCATGAATATATCCGTTAAAGCGGTATTCGTTACGGAGAATCGACAGCGCGTTGATCAACAGCTCCATTGTATAATCGGGATTTTTCACTACCGCGCTGCTTAAAAACAGGCCCTCAATATAGTTTCTGCGGTAAAACTCAATCGTCAGCTCCGCGGCCTCGCGCGGCGTAAACGCGGCGCGCTTCACATCGTTTGAAGACCGGTTCACACAGTACTGACAGTCATATACACAGTAATTCGTAAGCAGAATTTTAAGCAGGGATACGCATCGCCCGTCTGCGGTAAACGTATGGCATATACCGCACGCCGCAGCGTCGCCGATCCCGCCGGGTATGTTTTTTCGGGCCGAGCCGGACGAACAGCACGACGCGTCGTATTTTGCCGCGTCCGTAAGTATTTTAAGCTTTTCACGTATTTCCATTTTATCACCGCCTTAATGCCCATATTATACCACGCGAACATATGTTTGTCAAGACATTTTTCTGAATAATCCGCGCGAAGGTGCTAAAAATACAATCGGAGGGACATAACATGGACACTATTACCGCTTTTATACAATTGGCGGTGACGCTGATTGTGGGAATATATTTCTTTTAACGCATTATATCCGAGCGCACTGTCTCGGAGAAGGATGACGAGCAGCAAAAAAGGGAGGCGGAGCGGCTGAACAGAATGCGGCGCGTTCATTTGACCGAACCGCTTACGGAGGATGCGCGGCCGAAGAGCTTTTCGGAGATTGTAGGGCAAGCCGACGGCATACGCGCGCTGTGCGCCGCGCTGTGCGGAAAAAATCCGCAGCACGTTATAATATACGGGCCGCCGGGAGTGGGAAAGACCGCCGCGGCGCGTCTGGCAATGGAGGCCGCGAAGCAAAGCGTCGGTACGCCGTTCATGCCCGACGCGCCGTTTATCGAAGCGGACGCGACAATTATGCGGTTTGACGAGCGGTCGATCGCCGACCCGCTTATCGGTTCGGTGCACGACCCCATTTATCAGGGCGCGGGCTGTCTTGGCGTCAAGGGCATACCTGAACCCAGAGAGGGCGCGGTATCAAAGGCGCACGGAGGTGTACTTTTCCTTGATGAAATAGGCGAGCTTCATCCGGTACAGATGAATAAGCTGCTGAAGGTTTTAGAGGACAGAAGGGTAATGCTTGAAAGCTCATATTACAGAGCCTCCGACAAAAAGATCCCGCTCTACATCCACGATATTTTCCAAAACGGCATACCCGCCGATTTCCGGCTTATCGGCGCGACAACGCGCCGTCCGGATGAAATAGCGCCCGCGATCCGCTCACGCTGCGCGGAGGTATTTTTCAATCCGCTTACGCTTTGCGACATAAAAAAAATCGTCGAGGGCGCGGCGAAGAAAACGGATAAAATATTTGATTCCGGTGTTTGCGATTATATATCGCTCTATGCCGCGAACGGGCGTGACGCGGTTAAGCTGATACAAACGCTTGCCAATATCGCGGATATGGACGGGCAGACATCGGTAACGCTGAAAAATGCGCGCTGGGCCGTAAAGGCCGGACATTTTACGCGGCGTTCGGACGCGTACCGCGATGAAAGCGTAATAAATATCACGGTCGCGAAGCCGGAATAAAAAATCATTCTTAACAAAACAGTAACATTGTTTTCGGGCAAACATCACGCCGTTTCCCAAAAATCAAATGTTACTGTTTTTTTCGGACGCGCCGGCGTCCGTACCGTTCATTCTTATTTCACTACCACGTTTACAAGCCGGCCGGGGATCGCTATTACCTTCACGATCGTTTTGCCCTCTGCGGCCGCCTTTATCTTATCGTTCGCAAGCGCGAGCTCCTCTAAACCCGTCTTGTCTATATCGGCGGGAACTGTCAGCTTATCGCGGATCTTGCCGTTTATCTGCACGACGATCTCCACCTCGTCGTCAACCGTCTTTTCCTCGTCATACTTAGGCCACGGCTGTATCGACAAAAATCCCTCGCCGCCGTATGTTTGCCACAGCTCCTCCGTCATGTGCGGCGCGACGGGATTAAGAAGCGTTATGAACGTCATGTACTCGCCCTTTGTGACGGAACCCTTCTTTGTGAAATCGTTAACAAGCGCCATCATCGCCGCTATAGCGGTATTGAACTTCATGCGCTCGAAGTCCTCGCCGACCTTTTTTATCGTCTTATGCATCGCCTTTTCCATATCGGCGCTGTAACCCGCTTCGTCATTTACGATTGACTGCAAATTCCATACGCGTTCGAGGAATTTATAGCAACCCTTTAATCCCTGCTGCGACCACGGCGTTGACTGATCGAACGCGCCGATGAACATCTCGTACGTTCTGAACGCGTCCGCGCCGAACTCGTTTACGACCTCGTCCGGATTTACTACGTTGCCGCGTGATTTGGACATTTTTTCATTGTTTTCGCCCAATATCATTCCGTGCGACGTGCGCTTCATATACGGCTCCTTTGTCGGCACTACGCCGATATCGAAAAGAAATTTGTGCCAGAACCGCGAATAGAGCAGATGCAGCGTCGTGTGCTCCATGCCGCCGTTGTACCAGTCGACCGGCGACCAGTAATCGAGCGCCTCCTTTGACGCGAGCGCCTCGTCGTTGTGCGGGTCCATATATCTGAGGAAGTACCAGCTCGACCCCGCCCACTGCGGCATCGTGTCGGTTTCCCTTTGAGCTTCGCCGCCGCATTCGGGGCATGTCGTCTTTATCCAATCCGTCGCCTTGGCAAGCGGTGATTCGCCGTTTTCTCCCGGCTCGAAATGCTCGACCTCGGGCAGCGTGAGCGGCAGCTCGCTTTCGGGTATCGCGACCCAGCCGCACTTGTCGCAGTGCACGAGTGGAATCGGCTCGCCCCAATAACGCTGACGCGAGAATACCCAGTCGCGAAGCTTGAAGTTGACCTTGCGCTTGCCGAGGCCCTCCTTTTCAAGCCAGTCTATCATGGCGGGAATGGCCTCCTTGACGGTCATACCTGTGAGGAATCCCGAGTTTACCATTTTGCCCTTGTACACATCCGTGTACGCTTCCTTCTGCACGTCCTCGCCGCCCGCTACGACTTCGATAATCGGGAGATCAAACTTTTTGGCGAAATCCCAGTCGCGGCTGTCGTGCGCGGGAACGGCCATGATCGCACCCGTGCCGTAGGTCACGAGCACGTAGTCGGAAATGAATACGGGAAGATGCTCGCCGTTCGCGGGATTCACCGCGTAAATGCCCTCAAGCTTTACGCCCGTCTTATCCTTGGCAAGCTCCGTTCTCTCAAACTCGCTCTTTTTCGCCGCCGCCTTCTGATACGCCTCGACCTCGCCGTAATTCGTGATTGAATCCTTCATCTTTTCAATAAGCGGATGCTCGGGTGACATAACGGTGTATGTCGCGCCGAAAAGCGTGTCAGCGCGGGTGGTGTAGACTACCATTTCGTCGCCCGTGGACAGCGTGAATTTTACCTCCGCGCCCTCGCTGCGGCCTATCCAGTTCTTCTGCTGCGTCTTTATCTTTTCGAGGTAATTTACCTCGTCAAGATCGTCTATAAGTCTCTGCGCGTATTCAGTGATTTTGAGCATCCACTGGCTCTTTCTTCTCTGTACGACCTCGCTGCCGCAGCGCTCGCATACGCCGTTTACGACCTCCTCGTTACTGAGACCAACCTTGCAGCCGGTGCACCAGTTGATGGGCATTTCCTGCTTATAGGCAAGGCCTTTTTTAAACAGCTGTAAAAATATCCACTGCGTCCATTTATAATATTTCGGGTCGGTGGTGTTTACCTCGCGCGACCAATCGAACGAAAATCCGAGCATTTTAAGCTGACGCGTAAAGTTGGCGATATTGTCCGCCGTGACGATACGCGGGTGAACGTTATTCTTTATCGCGTAATTTTCCGTAGGCAGTCCGAACGCGTCCCAGCCGATGGGATAAAGCACGTTATAACCCTCCATACGGCGTTTTCTCGCGATTATGTCAAGCGCGGTATAGCTTCTCGGGTGCCCTACATGCAATCCCGCGCCCGACGGGTACGGGAATTCGATAAGCGTGTAGAATTTAGGCTTCTCCGAGCCGTTCACCGCGTGGAAAATGCCCGCGTCCTCCCATTTGTCCTGCCATTTTTTCTCGATGCTTTTAAAGTTGTAGCTGTCCATTGTATTATCTCCTCACAAAATTATTCTTCTCCGTTTCTTACCGTGCCCGCTTCCTGCCAAAGACGTTCGATCGAATAGAAATCGCGCGCCTCCTGCTGCATTACGTGTACGATTATATCGCCGTAGTCGATCAATATCCACGAGCCGCTCTGATAGCCCTCCTTATGCTTGGCCGGGTATCCCGCCTCAAGCATCTTTTCCTCTATCTCGTCAACACAGGCGCGTACCTGAATGGCCGACTGACACGATGCGATTATAAAATAATCGCCCAGGGACGTCTGCTTCGATACGTCTAATACCTCGATATCCGACGCCTTTTTATTTTCGAGCGCCGCCGTGATTATCTTAACTCTTTCGTTTTCCATTATTACCCTCCTTTATCGCATTATATAATTCCATGCTTCAAGCGTGTTCGGATGAACCACGCTATCCTTTTTAATGTTATGTATTATGCTCTGCTTTAAACAGGCTTTAAGCACCTTATCAAGACTTTTATCCGCCATTTTCCGCAGCTTCTCTACCCCGTCGAAATCCCGGGTCGGTTCTATCATGTCCGCGACGTATATTATTTTATCCATCAGCGTCATGTTTGCGCGGCCTACGGTGTGGTATTCGATCGCGTCGAGGATCTCCTTATCGGTGATCCCGTATTCCTCCTTCGCGTGGCGCGCGCCCAACGGCGCGTGTATTACAGCGGGGCATTTTAACGTTACCTCGTCAAACTCCATGCCGTATTTTTTCGCGAGCTTCATCTGCTCCTTTATATCCGGCAGCTTCGCACAGTCGTGCAAAAGCCCGGCTATGTATGCCTTTTCAACGTTCGCGCCGTATTTTTGCGCCAATATCCGCGCTGTTTTCGCCACGCCCAGACTATGCTGATAACGCTTCGGCTTCAACGCTTTTTTCAGTTTATCCTTCATTCGCTTCACCCCTGTAGAGATCGTTGTCTTTAATATATTCGTATACCCGCTTATCAAGCATATCCGACACATCATCGCCCGCCGCTATCCTTTCGCGTATCAAGGTCGACGATATGTCATACACCGGCGCGTCGATTATCCGTATATCGCCGCCCAAAAGCGATTGCTTCTCGCTTAGCGTACGCCTTAGGCTGTCCATGCTCTTGCGCGGATATACCAATACGACGCATAATTCAAGTATTTCCTTTGGGCAATACCATTTGTCGATATAATCAAGAGAATCCTCACCGATAAGGAAATATATTTCCGCATCCGGATATTGCTCACGCAGCCATTTTAACGTGTTTACCGAATAGGAATACTCCGATTTGTTGACCTCGTAATCCGACGCGGTAAATCCGCTTATGCCGTCGATCGCGAGCCGCGTCATTTCAAGCCGTATTTCCGCGTCCGTCACATTTTTGCCCTTTTTATGCGGCGGACTGCCGCTCGTCATAAATATTACCTCGTCTAAACCATACTGTCCGCGCGCGTATTTCGCGATTTCCACATGCGCTATGTGTATCGGGTCGAACGTACCGCCCATCAATCCGATCTTTCTCATAAAACCGTCAGCTTCTTCAGGTCTATTTTGCGGTATTTTTCCTCGTCCGAGCGGCGGTAGATTATAAATTTATTCCCTATCGCCTGCACAGCCTCCGCGCCGAGCTTCGCCGCGACGGCGTCGCACGTCTCGCGCGTATCCAAAAGCGCGGTTTCGAGTATACTTATTTTAACTATCTCGCGCTTATTTAACGCCTGCGAAATTCCCGTCAAAAGCTCGTCCGTAACGCCGTCCTTGCCTATCTGGAACACCGGACTTAAATCGTGCGATATTTTTCTTAAAAACGCTCTTTGCTTGCCTGTTATCATATTTCCCTCCGATTATTCAAAACGCCAGATTTGCGTATATTCAAAATGCTTGTCGTTTATCAGATACTTTTCCGCCGGCAGCGGTCCGCAGCTGTTCGAGCCGATGCCGCCCATGCGGTAATCGACGCAGATTATAGTTTCGTCCGATTTCTTCAGCTCAAAATTGTGCGCCTTTTTATCCAATTCCTCCTGTGTGTATCGCGACGCGTTAAACGAAAATCCGTTTCCGTACACCGTCCACTTCACATTTCCCGCGTTAAACTCCGCGTAACGGCACAGGCAATGACTGCCGTTTTCCTGCGGCGTTATGTAGTCCTCGTGAAGCGAATCGACATCCGAGCTGAATCTGCCGATGTATGAGCTAAGGTGCTTGTCCTCGTAGCTCTCATACGGCCCCATGCCGTAATACGTTACCGCGTTCACATTCGTAAACGCTCTCACGCCGAAGCGCGGCAGAAACGGCATTCTTTCATTTTTATCGCATTCGCATGTCAGCTTGACCGCGCCGTCAGGGAATATCTCCCACTCCGCGTTGATTTTGACGATCAGCGCCTTGCCCTCCGACACGATCGAAACATCCGCGCGTATAATAACCGTATCGCCGTATTCGACGCTCGATTTCCGGCACTCCGAATACGCGTGGTCATAGCCAGAGCTTCTCCAATCCGGCTGAACGAACCTGTCGTTGTCGGTCGGGGCGCGAAATACGTTCCATTCCATCGGGCGGTTTATTACGTCATTGCCGTATACGTTGATTTTCTCGAAATTGCCGCTCAGACGGTCAAAACGATAGAAGAAATGATTACCGTTCACGGTGATTTTCGTATCGGTTTCCGACACCTTTATATGTCCCTCGCGGGCCGGTTCGGGAAGCTTATATTCTCCCGTCAGATACAGCTCGTCAAAACCCAATAAATGCTCGGCCTCCGCTTCGCGCGTTCCCTGTTTTTTGCACAGATAATCTATTTTTATAAAATATTCCCCGTTTGAAAAATCATTAAACGGGAGGTTGATTTCCGATTCCTCATGCGGCGCGGCGCTCGGCAAATCGAGGCCGCCCGCCTCAACCGCCTCCCCGTCGCGAAGAACGGTATATTTCGCGTAAACAAAGTCGTCGGTACAGAGGAAATCCATCATATTTTTAAATATGATTTTTCCGTTTTCCAATCTCGCGCGAACGGGTCTGATTGCGTTTTTGTATTCCAAAAGTCCCGTATGCGGCGTTCTGTCCGGGTACACGAGCCCGTCCATACAGAAATTCCCGTC